>NZ_CP138991.1:1844534-2151957 GCF_044594925.1 Maribacter sp. R77961
TTTAGCATTCGCATCTGTTAAATACTGGAAAGAAAAAAAACAAATTACCCTATTTTCCTGGTTAGTTGTTCTGGGAATGGGTTTTCAGGCATGGTTAGGGGCTACCGTAGTATATTCTGTTTTAGAACCCGTTAAGATAACCACACATATGCTAATGGCACTATTGATAGTGGCACTATTACTTTACATCATTTTTAGCGTTAATAAGGAAGACAAAAAAATCTCCTATGATAAAAACACATTAACAATAGCGGTTGTAGCGTTAATTTTCACCCTAGTACAAGTAGTTCTAGGGACGCAAGTAAGGCAGTTTGTTGATAACCAAATAGATCTGGTTGGTGAACAGGCAAAAAACCTCTGGTTACAGCATCCTACTTTCAAATTTTATTTTCATAGGTCTTTCTCCATTGCTATTGTCTTAGTAAATGCACTTCTGGCTTACAGGATAATTAATTTAAAACTAGGGCATATTAAAATATTTTGGGTGCTATTTATTTTAGTGGTAGAAATATGCTCTGGAATAGCCATGTATTATCTAGACTTCCCCTTTGCCAGTCAACCACTTCATCTGGTATTGGCATCTATTCTGTTCGGGGTTCAGTTCTATTTAGTTTTAGATGCCCTAAAGCCTAAAACAAGTCTGAAAACTTCGTAACTTTGCCATCCCACAAAATTGAAGTAATGGTTTATAAAATTAGAATTATACTTGATGCGGAGGAGGACATTTTCAGGGACCTAGAGGTTGAAGCACACACTTCCCTTGAGGAATTCCACAACGCCGTTACTCAAGCTTTTGGTTTTTTAGGTAATGAGATGGCATCTTTCTATACCTGTGATGAAGATTGGAAACAAGATGAAGAAATTGCTTTGTTTGACATGAGCGAATCGGGATCGGACGTGCGTTTAATGAACGAAACGTTCCTAGAGGACATTATGACCACAAAAAGTCCGAAACTGATTTATGTTTATGACTTTTTAAACATGTGGACGTTTTTCGTTGAATTGGCAGACATTGTTGAAAAAGAGGATGGCAGGGCTTATCCAAATGTTTTGTTCAGTTTTGGAGAACTGCCGGAAACGCCTCCAGAGAAAAAGTTTGAGTCAGAGAATAGTACTTTTGATTTCGATGATACCTTCGAAAACTATGACGACCTAGATTTTGATGAAAACTGGAATTAAAAATAAAATTCAAGTATAGCTTACTTAACTTAATAGTTACGATCTATGATTAATCTTTATGCTACTCAAATTGAGAATATTTCAATTCATCGCGTTGGCAATAAAAATAAAAATGAAGGTGTTTTTTTGTCGTCAGAGCCTTTTGCCTTAAACGACGAGACTACAGGATTATTAAAAGAGTATTTCTTTAAACCGTTCAGGGAAAAAGAAGAAAACTATTTTAAACTTAGTAATGAAGTTGATGTTGAGTTCAATGAACTCCATAAAATAGTCAGTGAAATTTTCTCCGACACTTCTAGCACCCACTATAATTCCAAAAAAATAGCTACACATTTATTTGAGCAATCCAATCACCCTCATATTAAGAGTGGAGAGGTATATGTCACCTATTTAACAGGAGTGCTACTAGATAATCAAAAAGTAGATGCTGTTGGTATATTTAAAAGTGAGTTAAAACATGACTTTCTTCAATTTCAAGAAAAAGACGCTAACCTAGATATAGTAGTACAACAAGGTATTAATATAAATAAACTTGACAAAGGCTGTCTTATTCTCAACGTTGATAAGGAAGAAGGGTATAAGGTGCTTTCCGTTGATAGCAATAAGTACGATACTAAATATTGGCTAGAGAACTTTTTAGATGTTGACGTACTATCAGATGACAATTTTAAAACTAAGAATTACCTGAAGTTTTGTCAAAACTTTGCAAAAGATGTAGTATTACCTGCAGAGGACAAACAACAAGAGGTATTGTTCATGAACAGGGCAGTAAATCATTTTGCTAAAAATGATGCATTTGAAGAAAGTAATTTCCTGAACGAAGTAATGGAAAACCCAGAACTTATTCCGGAGTTTAAACATTATAAAGTAGAAAAAGGACCCAAGTACAGTATTGAAGATGTTTCTAATTTTGATATTGCCAACAAAGCGGTTTCCGATGCTAGGAAAAAGATTAAGAATGTAATTAATCTGGATACGAATATTCAGATTAAGATGGATTTCATTAATCCGGAATCAGCTGAAAAATTTGTTGAAAAAGGTTGGGATGAGGAAAGACAGATGTACTACTATCTCGTGTATTTCAATAAGGAACAGAAGAGCTAGGGCATTTTTATATTCTGCTCAATAATCTGTTTCATACTAACATCTTCATAGTTACGACGAACAAAGTTCAAGGCCAAATCCAGAACTTCTCCCATGGTATTGCACTTTTTAAAGTCCATGTCTTGGGTAAGTTCCAATATTTGTTCTCTAAGTGTTTCAATATTTTCATTAGTAGAAATAATATCCTTTTTACAAATTGCCCTGAGCTTTTTTATGCGGTTACCGGAACTAAGAATACGTTTAGCCACAATAGAACGTTCCTCTAACTTATATTGATCTACAGAATCGCGCAAGAGTTTAGCGCGAACCAGTTCTACCATTTGATAGTTTTCTTTAAAAAACTGCGGGCGATAAACCTTTAGCTTACCTTCAAAACATTGTTGATCAAAATCTATTGCCCTAATTTTATATACTACATGGTCAAAATCATGAGTGGGAACAATAACATAGTTATAGGCACGCATATCCCCAAGCAAACGAATCATGCAACGCTCATTAAATTTAACGAACTCCTTGGCCAATTGTGACTTCTCGGGCTCCGTGCATTTTGGCAGCATATCCCTTATAAATTCATCTCCTGGAATCCCAGCAATATGCTCTTCTATTAGCGTGTCCTTATACACCAAAAAGTTTAGATTATAAGGGGAAAGCATATGTTCTAGCTCTAAACCATAAATACGGGAGGCATCTGTTTTTTTTATATAGAAATATGTAAAATTATCATTTAGAATATTTCTGATCTTAATACGAAAAGGTTTAGAATTTCCAAAAGTGCAAAAATCAACGGCATCCACATTAAGATACTGGTTTATGTTCTCACTACCATCAGAATGTAGAATAGAATATACTTTCTTGAGGCTATCGTCTATTTCCTGTCTATCGAATTCCGAGTAATACACTCTTATCCAAAGGGTATCCTCATCATTAGAATTGTAAACTACCACAGAACCAGAAAAGCGAAGGAGGTCATCATAAAAAATAGGAATCTCAATTTTTCGATTATAATTTGCCAAATAGCCATCCAACTCCTTGTTCACGGGGTAAGCAGGTTTTTTCTTTGACATTAATCGTTCTTCGCTCATTGTAACTTTTTAAAATTGCACCTAGGCTTTGTAACAAAGTTAGGCTTTCTTCGTCAAGTAAGTATATCAATCAAAAAGCAACTTCATTTTGGAGAAAATACTGACCGTAAGTAACCTTACCAAAAAGTTTGGTTATCTAACCGCCGTTAAAGATCTATCCTTCACTATAGAAAAAGGAAATGTGTATGGCATTTTAGGACCCAATGGTAGCGGAAAATCTACCACGTTAGGCATAGTTTTAAACGTAGTGAACAAAACAACAGGGGCCTTCTCTTGGTTCGATGGTAACACTTCTACACATGAGGCTTTAAAAAAGGTAGGCGCTATTATAGAGCGACCTAACTTTTATCCTTACATGACGGCAGTACAAAATCTTAAGCTCGTTTGTAAGATAAAGGAAGTATCCAACGAGAAGATTGCAGAAAAATTAGAGTTGGTAGGGCTTTTAGAACGTAAAAACAGTAAGTTCAAAACCTATTCTTTGGGGATGAAACAGCGTTTAGCTATTGCTTCTGCATTACTGAACGATCCAGAAATTCTAATTCTTGATGAACCCACAAACGGTTTAGACCCACAAGGAATCCATCAAATACGAGAAATTATAAAGAAAATTGCCTCTCAGGGAACCACCATACTTTTGGCCTCTCACCTCTTGGATGAAGTTGAAAAAGTATGTAGTCATGTGGTCATTCTTAGAAAAGGAGAAAAACTATATGCTGGCCGTGTCGACGGCATGCTTGCCAGTCATGGCTTTTTTGAATTAAAAACGGATGACGAGGATACGTTAATCTCATTTCTTAAGCAAGACAGCAACTTTGGAGAAATTAAGCAAGAAGGCGAGTTAATCACGGCATTTCTTAAAGAAGAAATGGATGCGAAGCATTTTAACAAGACCCTTTTTGATAAAGGCATAATTCTCTCTCATCTGGTGAAACGTAAAGAAAGTCTAGAAGAACAATTCTTGACTTTAACAAAGAACCAAAGCAACTAACAGCCTTAAACCAAAAGAATGATACGCTTATTACAAATAGAATTCATAAAACTTTGGAATAACAGAGCAAGTAGGGTGCTCATCATATCCTATTTTGTGCTATTGACCTCGATTGCACTAATATCCGTCATCAAATTTCCCTTTGGTGCAAACGTGCGCTTAGCGGAGGTTGGTATTTTCAATTTTCCTTACATATGGCATTTCAATACCTTTGTAACGGCTTTCTTTAAACTCTTTTTGGCGATAGTTATCGTGTCCATGATGGCTAACGAATATAGCAACAAAACTATTAAACAGAACCTCATCGATGGGCTATCAAAGAAAGAATTCGTCCTTTCTAAGTTCTTGACCGTATTAACTTTTGCCTTGGTTTCTACCGTTTTTGTTTTCGTAGTTTCATTGATTCTAGGCTTAATTTTTTCTGATTTTGACGAGTTATCAATAATTTTTTCTGATTTAGAATTTCTATTGGCCTTCTTTGTTAAACTTATTGGCTTTTTCTCCTTCTGTCTATTTTTAGGGATTTTGGTCAAGCGCTCTGCCTTTGCCCTTGGTTTTCTAGTACTTTGGCAAATTTTCGAATTGGTTTTTAGAGGTTTAATTCGGTGGAAGCTTTTTGAAGCGGATACAACGGAAATAATCATGAGCTTTTTTCCATTACAAGCCATGTTCAATCTCATAAAAGAACCTGTAACCAGAATAGAAGCAGTACAGACAGTTGCCAGTCAGGTTGGTGAACAGATTAACCTTAATTACCACGTACACTGGTATGAAGTTCTTATTGTGCTTGTCTGGACGGCTATTTTCATCTATTCATCCTATGCTTTACTAAAGAAAAGAGATTTATAGTATATTGTTCCCTTAATAAATCGGGAACTTGTGATTCTAAAGAGGCTAAGTTTATTACTACTTTTAATTTGTCCCGAGGTACTACTTGCCCAATTCGCAAATGATTGTGCGGATGCTATCGTTGTTTGTGGAAATAGTCAAATAGAATCAAATTCCAGAGGTTTTGGAATACAGGAACTGGACAACACCTCCAACCCCTGCTCTTTTGAAGAGGTGAATAGTCTTTGGTTTCGTTTAAATATAGCTGAAAGTGGAAAATTAGCTTTTGATATAACTCCTGATGGTTCCAGCCTTTCCATTGACTACGACTTCTATATTTTTGGACCAAGTAATAGATGTGGAAATTTTGATGCTCCTATTCGCTGCTCAACAACTAATCCTAACAATGCCATGCTGTCCTATAATACGACGGGATTACGAGGGTCTGAAAGAGAAAATTCAGAAGGACCAGGAGCAGATGGCAATAGCTACGTAGCTTCGTTGGATGTTCTTGCAGGAGAGGTATATTACTTGTTGATAGATCGCCCACACGGTAGTGGTGGGTTTAGTCTAGACTGGACAGGGACTGCGGAGTTCAATGATTTTCCCGAAATTAACGAACCAAATGATATAGAACTTTGTATAGGCAGTTCAGAGACAGATATTGACTTGACAGTAAATAATACCGTACTAACCAGTGAGCCAGGGCTAAGGTTCTCCTATTTCGAGAACTTAGCGAATGCATATGACGAAACTGATAAAATTGAAGATCCGGAACATTACAACTCCCCATTTCCCCTAAGAACGATTTACGCGAAGGTGCGCTCTGCGAACGGTTGCTTTGAGATAAAATCTTTTCAAGTTTACATCAATGAATTTCTAAATGTATCTGATTTTAATTATGTGTCATGCGATCAAAATGCCGATGGATTAGAACGTTTTAGCATTAACGAAATTAAAGACGATATCGCTAGCCTACTATCCGACTCATCTTTGTACGAGATTCAACTATTTGAGAATAGTTTTAATGTAGAGAACGATATAAATCCTATTAACTTAAATTTTATAGAAAGTCCATCAAATATCTTATTTGCAAGAGTAAGTGCAGTAAATGTAACAGACTGTACCACGATATTTCCTATAAGTTTGGAAGTAGTTTCTAGTCCAATTCCTGAACGTATAACCCTATTGCAATGCGATGTAGATAAGAGCGACTCAACTGATGGTATTACTCTATTTAATCTAGAGCAACTATTCGTTAATGATATTTACGCTACGTATGATTTTCAACTTTATTCAAGTGAAGAAGATCAAAGGAATAATATTCCTATAGAACAACTTATTGGTTACAAAAACACATTGCCATTCTCACAAATAATATACTATACAGCAACCAATAGCCGCTATGACTGTATTAATGAAGGTACAATTGAACTTAATGTACAACCCACTACGGCGAGTCTAAGCTCACAAAGTCCATACTATAGTTGCCAAACAAATACCGCGGGAGAAGCAATTCTAGGAACATTTGATTTGGATGCTATTGCAACCCAAGAATATCCTAATTTGGATGTCGCATTTTTTGAAAATCTTACAGATCTTACTTTAGAATTAAATGCAATAAGTGGAGCGATAGAAACAGTTTCTAGAAATTACTATGTAAGGATAGAAGATGCCGGACAGTGTCAAGGGGTCGAGGTCATTGAATTGATAGTAAACCCCCTACCAGAAATTGATTTTCCAAAAGAAATTATACTTTGTACAGATGGTAGTGATTTGGCATTAAATGCTCCTACTGGATTCGACCACTACGAATGGTTTCAGGGAAATAATGCCAACAGCACACCTATCACTTTAGGACCGGATATCTCCATAAATTCGCCAGGAGAATATATATTAAGAATTGGAAAAATTAATCAGGGTAATACAGTTTGTTTCAATGAACATAGTTTTAACGTTATCCCCTCTAACATAGCTCGTATTAAAAATGTCATCATTAAGGATGGCAAAGATGAAAATAGCATTGAAATTATCGCAGAAGGTGATGGCATCTACCAATATTCTTTAGATGGATTCACATACCAAGAAAGTACCTTCTTTAATGCTATAGACCCAGGTATAATAACGATATATATTAAGGATTTAAACGAATGCGGTATTCGAACGGATGAAGTATCAGTGGTCGGGTTTCCTAAATTCTTTACTCCAAATCAGGACGGAACTAATGACCATTGGCAAATAATTGGTTTAAACGAAAATTACCAATCCAGCAGCCAGATATCTATTTTTAATCGGTACGGAAAATTCTTAAAACAAGTTAGTGTTACCGAAAAGGGTTGGGATGGCAGCTACAACAATAAAGCGTTAGCCCCGGACGATTATTGGTATAAGGCTAAATTAGAAGATGGTCGGGTGCTTAAAGGACACTTCAGCCTAAAGCGGTAAAACTTTAAGGTAATACCGCTATGACTTTAGCATTTCATCCTATTTAACAGTATCAATAAACTAAGAAAAGTCAATTTACCTTATATTGTAGTGTTTTCGAGGACGCTATGAAAAAAATAATAACCTTAGTTTTACTAATTGGTTTACTAACCCCTTGTCTCTTTTTTGGACAAGGAGAAACTGCTACATGGTACTTTGGAAACAGGGCAGGAATAAAATTTAATAATGACGGCAGCGTATCACCTTTAACAGACGGGAGAATTAATACCGTTGAAGGCTGTGCTTCTATCTCTGACCCATTTGGTGACCTTTTGTTCTACACTGACGGAATTTTCGTTTACGATAGAAACCATAACACTATGGAGAACGGTACTGGCTTATATGGGGACCCTTCTAGCACCCAATCTGCCATAATAGTTCCCAAACCGGAAGACCCGAACATTTATTATATTTTTACTGTAGACACCTCTATTACGGAGGCCGATGCTGATCGCGGACTTAATTATTCAATCGTAGATATTTCCTTGAACGATGGTAATGGTGTTGTCGTGGAAAAGAATATTAATCTTCTGAAAGATTGTTCTGAAAAAGTAGCAGCACTACTTAAGAATTGTTTTGATCAGTCTATTTGGGTAGTGACCTTAGCCTCAGAAGATGGCTTAACACCTATTTTCAATACCTATCATGCTTTTGAGGTGAGTAGCACAGGCGTGTCTACGGCTTCGATCAAGACTACCTTTTCAGATTTACGAATAGAAGACCCTAGGGGTTATATAAAATTTTCCCCTGATGGATCCAAAATGGCAAGCGCCAATATGGGTGACGGACTACAGCTTTACGATTTTGATAGTGATACCGGTATATTTTCGAATAAACAGGATATTTCAGTTAATGAAATTGGGCAACTACCATACGGAATAGAATTCTCGTCAAAAGGACAGTTTTTATATGCCCATACGACAAGATTTTTTGAGCAAGAGGAGTCTTTTCTTTCATTATTATTGCAGTTTGACATAGAAGCTTCTGACATTTCGGCTTCAAAAATAGAGTTAGACAGAAGCCCTATTTTCAGAGGTGCGTTACAGATTGGAAATAACGGTAAGGTTTACAGAACACTGGCGGATGATTATTTCAACGGAAAACCATTCTTGAGTGTAATAAATAATCCGGATACCAAAGGAACGGGCGCTAACTATAGCCATAGAGCGGTTACTCTTTCTGGCCGTAATAGCACGCAAGGTCTACCCCCTTTTATACAGTCTTTTTTCAATAAAACCGATTTATTGGTAGACGAGAACGGAGAATCTTCTGCCTACTTAGAAATCTGCGAAGGCGATTCATTTAGGCTTGAAACAACGGAAGAGGTAAATGCTACATACAATTGGAGTAAAGATGGTATTCCGTTTAGTAATCCTGATAATTATTTTCTTACTGTTGATAGTTCTCAACACATTGATGAAGGAAGATATCAACTTGAAATAGTTTTTTCCGACCCCCAAAAATGCCCCGTCCTAGGGGAAGCCGTAATTAGAATAAACCCCATTCCCGAAGCAGAAAATTTAATATTGAGGCAATGTGATATCATAAACCCCTCCGATGGTATAACCCAAGTAAATCTCAACCAGATAAATACGAATGAAAATGAGACCTATTATTATTATGAGACACAAGAAGATGTACTAAATGATAAGGTAATCTCAGATATTGAAAATTATACCAACAGCACTCCTTTTACTCAAATCATTTATTATAAATCAGTTAACGAATTCAACTGTGAGAATTTTGGTATTTTAGAGCTTCAAATCATTCTAATACCTCCAGATTTGAATGCCCCATTATATACATACCAGTGCGCAATAAATGAAAACGGGGAACCCATCGCAACTTTCGATTTGGAAAAACTTAAAATCGAAAACTTTTCAAATTTTGATACTGCATTCTATGCCAATATGGAAGATGCAACTTTAGAGCAAAATGCATTAGTCGGCGCTTATGAGTCCCATAGCACTACAATCTACGCAAGACAAGAAAATACTAATCAATGTGAAAATATCGTCGCAGTAGAACTAGTAGTGCAACCTTCACCGTTTGTTACATTAGAGGAGGCCTATTTAATCTGCACCAATAACCCAGAACTAAGCCTAAGTGCACCAACAGGTTACGACCGTTACTTATGGACGAGAGAGGTAAATGGAGTACAGGAAACAATTTCGGCCAATGATGCTGTTAATATCATGGAGACCGGCAACTATTCATTGACCGTTGCTTATGAATACATCACGAGTACTGGTGTGTTCATTTGCGAAGACAGCTTTGATTTTAAAGTACTCCCCTCTAATCCTGCGGTAATAAAGAATATTAAAATTAAGGATATTTCTGCAAATAATACGCTAGAGGTTTTTACGGAAGGTGATGGAAACTATGAGTATTCCCTGGATGGTTTTATGTATCAAGAGCGTAACTTTTTTGAAGGAATAGCCCCAGGATTTTACACGATGTATGTGAGAGATAGTAATGGCTGCGGCATATCCGAGCAAGAATTTTCCGTAATAGGATATCCCAAATTCTTCACTCCAAACGGAGATGGCATAAATGATAATTGGCAACTCATCGGAGTAAATGAAAATTTTCAAATGAACAGCACGGTAAACATTTTTGACCGGTATGGTAAAAGTTTGGTGAATTTAAATGCGAATTCCCCAAGCTGGAATGGAACAAAAGATTCAAGGGTCTTGCCAGCTGCTGACTATTGGTTTAGTGCCACTTTAGAAGATGGCAGGGAATTTAAAGGTCATTTTTCACTAAAGAAATAATTCAATTCCGGAGGCATAGCGAATGAAAAAATTGGTTATTATTTTGCTTTTATTTTTAATCGGGAACATAACTTATTCCCAAGATTGCCCGAGCTTAATTGGGCCAGTCGATGGTTCAACAAATGTACCTGTAGACACTGCAATCACCTGGGAAAACATTCCTGGAGTTACCGGTTATATCATTTCATTAGGAACCACACCCAATGGAACCGATATTATAAACCAGAGGGCTGTTGGTAGCGTTACTACATACACACCTCCACTTGGTTTACCGGAGAATACAGAAATTTATGTAACCATTACCCTATTCTTTCTTAACCTACCGGATATTACCTGTCCAAGTCAGTCTTTCACAACAGGAGATGTGACAACGGCCCCACTTTGCACAACGATAAGTTTTCCTTTAGATGGCACAACGAATGTGAACAGTGCAAGTAATATTTCATGGAACTATGCCCCTACCGCAACCGGTTATTTCGTTTCAATTGGTACAACACCAAACGGAATCGATGTTGCCAACAATATAGATGTTGGCAATAATCTTACTTATAATCCTCCTGCAGATTTACCTGCGAGCACCCTATTATATATAACCATAACGCCGTATAATGAAAATGGTTCTGCCACTTCATGCACGGAAACGACCTTTACCACGGGAGCGGTTGCCGTACTGCCGAATTGTACAAGTTTAATAACTCCGGCGAACGGAGCCATTAATGTTCCACTAACTCCCTTTTTAGAATGGAATCCAGTTGCCGGGGCCACAGGTTATCGATTATCTATAGGAACTTCTCCATTTGATCAGGACATTTTGGAAAATGCGGTGTTCGATACGAATTCTACCTTTGTAATCGATTTTGAACCGAACAGAACATTTTTTGTCACTATCGTTCCATTCAATACCTCTGGTGATGCTATTGGATGTGCACAAGAAACATTTTCTACAATACTTGGGTGTGGTCCTTATTTTGATGCGGTAACGGGAGAATTGATATTTATTAATCCAGAAATAGATTTTCCAGATGAGGTCGGAATCTGTTTAAATAATGGAGGTACCACATTTACTGCAACAGATATAGCAGAGGGCTACAGATGGTACAAAATAGAGAATGGTGGCAGCGAAACACTCATATCCACCACTGCAGAAGTAGAATTGTCAGAATTGGGCGAGTATAGGTATGAAGCATTTAATACCGCTGCTCAGTCCGGAAACACCGTAGAGTGCCCCACTAGTAAAACATTCAACGTTGTTGTTTCCGAAGCTCCAAGGATAAGTACGGTATTAGTGACGGAGCAACTCTCTGGATTACGCTTAGAGACTATAGTACAAGGTGTAGGTTCTTATGAATATGCTTTGGACAATATTAACGGTCCATACCAAGACAGCAATATCTTTACCAATGTGCCCAGTGGTTCACATACCGTATATGTGAGGGATAAAGGAGGCTGTGGTTCCGATGAGGAACGCGTTGAACAAGATTTGACCTTAGAAGGTTTTCCAAAATTCTTTACGCCCAACGGGGATGGAGTAAATGATTTTTGGCAATATATTCCGCCTGTTACAACTGGAGAAGTAAATATAAGTACCATTACCATATACGATCGTTACGGAAAATTACTAGCTCAGATTTCACCTACCTCAAGAGGTTGGGATGGTATGGTGAACGGAAGGCTTCTTCCAGCGTCGGACTATTGGTTCAATGCTATTTCCCTTGAGAACCAAGAACTAAAAGGTCATTTTTCGCTAAAGAGATAAAGATCAGCCTTTCTGAGAAAATACCTTATTCCTTTATGGGATACTGTAATCATCGTCTTAGAACCAAATAGAATCGATATGTAAAATTTTATCAACAATTAAAGTATATCGTTCATTATTGATTAAAAAGACACCGCTTTACAACAGTGGTTTTGTATTTTTAATAGATGAAATTTAATGTTGTATCAGAGTTTAAGCCTACCGGTGATCAGCCCAATGCTATTAAGGAATTAAGCATGGGACTTGACCAGAATGAAAAATACCAAACTTTGCTCGGTGTTACCGGTTCGGGGAAAACCTTCACAGTGGCCAATGTAATAAGGGAAGTTCAAAAACCTACTTTAGTTCTTGCTCATAATAAAACGCTTGCAGCACAACTATATTCGGAGTTTAAGCAATTTTTTCCTGATAATGCAGTGGAATATTTTGTATCCTATTACGACTATTATCAACCAGAAGCTTACATACCTACAAGTGGTGTATACATTGAAAAGGACCTTTCTATAAATGAGGACATAGAAAAGCTAAGGCTCAGTGCAACTTCATCCTTATTATCCGGAAGACGAGATGTTATTGTCATCGCCTCAGTATCCTGTTTATATGGTATTGGAAACCCGGTCGAATTTCAAAAGAATGTAATCGCCATTAAAAAAGACCAAGTAATAGCAAGAACAAAGTTTTTACATCAGTTAGTACAGAGTCTTTACTCAAGAACAACGGCTGACTTCAGAAACGGAAATTTCAGGGTAAAGGGAGATGTAGTAGATGTGTTTCCAAGTTACGCCGACCACGCGTTCCGCATCCATTTTTTTGGTGATGAAATTGAGGAGATTGAAGCTTTTGACCCGTTTAATAACAATGTCATTGAGGTTTATGAGAACTTGACCATTTACCCCGCGAATATGTTCGTTACCTCACAAGACGTACTTCAGAATGCCATACACAATATACAGGACGATTTAGTAAAGCAGATAGACTATTTCAAAGAAATAGGTAAACCCCTTGAAGCGAAAAGGCTTGAGGAGCGTACAAACTTTGATTTAGAAATGATCAGAGAGCTTGGTTACTGCTCCGGAATCGAGAATTATTCTAGATATTTGGACGGGAGAGAACCAGGAACAAGACCGTTTTGCCTAATAGACTATTTCCCAGACGACTACCTTATGGTCATAGACGAGAGTCATGTCACCATTCCACAAGTACACGCTATGTATGGAGGTGACCGTTCTAGAAAAGAAAATTTGGTAGAATATGGTTTTAGGCTTCCCGCGGCCATGGACAACAGACCTCTAAAGTTTGAAGAATTTGAAGCGTTGCAAAATCAGGTTATCTATGTAAGCGCAACCCCTGCAGATTACGAATTACAATTAAGTCAAGGAGTTTATGTGGAACAGGTTATTCGTCCGACAGGATTATTAGACCCGATAATAGAAGTAAGACCCAGTTTAAATCAAATCGATGATTTAATTGAAGAGATACAACAACGTGTTGAAAAGGACGAACGTACCCTTGTTACAACCTTAACAAAACGGATGGCGGAAGAGCTAGCAAAATACATGGATAGAATAAGTATTCGATGCAGATATATTCACAGTGATGTAGATACTTTGGAACGCGTTGAAATAATGCAAGACTTAAGAAAAGGCATTTTTGATGTGCTCATAGGAGTGAATCTTTTGAGGGAAGGATTAGACCTTCCAGAGGTATCATTAGTGGCAATTTTAGATGCCGACAAAGAAGGTTTCTTACGTAGCAACAGATCCCTGACACAGACCGTTGGAAGAGCTGCAAGAAATCTGAATGGAATGGCCATAATGTATGCCGACAAAATTACGGACAGCATGCAAAAGACGATTGACGAAACTAATTACCGACGCCAAAAACAAATAGATTATAACACCAAAAATAATATAGTCCCGAAAGCCTTGAAGAAAAATTTGGATAGCGTTCTAGCGAAAAATTCCGTCTCTACTTACCACTTTGAAAAGGAAGAATTAAGAGCTGCTGAACCAGACCTAGAATACCTAACAAAAGAGCAAATAGAGAAGCTTATCAGGGACAAAAGAAAGGCCATGGAAAAGGCTGCAAAAGAGTTAGATTTTATGCAGGCAGCGAAGCTTAGAGATGAAATAAAAGTACTTCAAGAACAGGAGAACTAGTCATTTTCTACTTAATTGAGGTGTTTTTCATAGAACAGAACTAAAACTTAATATAAAAGAACTTAATCATCTGGAAAATAACTATTTGATATTTTTTTTAGACAAGTCTAAAACTATTAAACTACTAAATTTATGATGAAAATTCGTGTACTTATTATTTTTGGCTCCTGTCTTTTGCTATCTCAAATTACTAGCTCGCAACAACTTTCGACGAGCAAAATAAATAAAGCCGCTGACAATAAATTAGTAGAAACTATTTTCAATTTACGACATTTTTTAAGACTACAAAATGATGGTAATTTTCCCGAACAAATAGCTCAAAACAAACAATGGTGCGATAGTGTTTTTACCGCGTTAGAATTCAAGACCAAAACCATAAAAACAGAAGGGGCTCCCCTACTCTTCGCCGAAAAAAAGTTTCATGAAAATGCAAAAAATATTTTGTTCTATTTGCAAATTGATGGACAACCAGTGGACACTACAGCGTGGTTTCAAGCTAACCCTTTTGAACCCGTTCTGAAAGAAAAAAAAGAGGATGACTGGACAGCGATTGACTTTAAAAATATAAATGAAAAAGTAGACCCCGAATGGCGAATTTTTGCTCGTTCCGCATCAGACTCAAAGGGACCTGCAATAGCACTTATTTCCGCACTACAAATTCTACAGTCAAAAAAAATCAAACCAGAATTCAACATTAAGGTCATTATGGATTTTCAAGAAGAACTTGGCTCTCCTGACCTTCCTAAAGCTGTCGAAGAAAATAGAGACTTATTGCAAGCAGAAATGTTGTTTATCATGGATGGAACAAGACACCTCTCTAATCTCCCAACACTAACTTACGGGGCACGAGGAATAGCCACTGCGACAATAAAGGTTTTTGGACCCAAGTATGGATTGCATAGTGGGCAATATGGAAACTTTGCCCCGAACCCTGTTTTTGAGGCTTCAAAATTAATTGGAGGACTTAAGGATGAAAATGGCCGTGTAAGCATTCCTGATTTTTATGAAGGAGTAACACTTACCGAAGCGGATAAATCAAGACTAGCCCTAATACCAGAAAATATAGATGGCATTAAACAGTATTTAGGAATTGCTCGACGAGATGCAGTCGGAGGTACTTATCAAGAAGCACTGCAATACCCTTCCTTAAACGTAAGGGGCCTAAAAGCCGCCTGGACGGGCAAGGAAGTACGTACCATAATACCATCAGAGGTAGTTATAGAAATAGATATGAGACTGGTACCTGAAACTAGCGGAAAAAGACAAATGAGCCTACTAAAAAACTACATTCTGGGAAAGGGATATCATATTGTAGATTCCATCCCATCTTTAGCAGAACGGAAATTACATCCTAAATTAGCATCCTTTTCCTATAGACTTGGGTCCTTACCGTTCCGAACAGAAATGAACAGCCCCATTGGTACATTTCTCAATAAGGCAATGTACAGGGTTTTTGGAGACGATGTGGTAAATATGAGAACAACGGGTGGCTCGCAACCTATGGCTCCTTTTATAAGAACGCTTAACGTACCTGCGGTATCCATTAGAATTCCAAACCCTGATAATAGCATTCACGGACCAAATGAAAACCTCCGTTTGGGTAATTTAAAAGAAGGTATCGTATCTTGTTTGGCTATACTCACGGAACCTTTATAAACCAAGAAAAGCACTTCAATTCCTCAAAGTGCTTTTCCAAACTAACCAACTAAACCAACTATCATGGTCACTAAAACATAACAACCATAATTTCTTTATTACCTAAGACAATGCGATCAAGCGCTTTGGCTTGGGTAAAGCTTCTTCTTTTTTAGGTAGAACAAAATGTAATATTCCGTTCTCATAACTAGCTTCGATTTTCTCGGTATCTACCGTGTCAGGTAATGTAAAGGCTCTTTTAAACGAAGTAAAACCAAACTCTCTTCTTGTGTAATTCTCGGTAAGATTATCACTTTCATTTTTAACTTCAGCTGAAATAGCTAATACATTATCATCTATTTCAATATTAAAGTCTTCCTTTTGACGTCCAGGTACCGCCAAAGACAATTCAAAATTTGTGTCGTTGTCCATGATGTTCACCGCAGGAACGGCAGACCTATGGTTCTCCATACCTCCAAACCAATCTGGTTTAAAAATTTCATTCATTAACGAAGGAAAAACCATATCATTTCTCTTTATAATACTCATAACTTAAATTTTTAATGGATTAAACATTTTCACTGACCACTAAAAGGCAAATGTTATACCATTGAACAGAAACTGACGTTATGTCCGATATACATAATAAATAGATGTCATTATGACAATTTAAACGCTCGGTTTAGTTATAATGAGCTTTGAAGATGTTAATGAGCACTTCTGGCGGAACCATCTTGTTTGGATATTTGTGCATGATGGATAGTACTTGTTCTATAGCAGATGGCGGGAGCCCCATGACCAACCCAATGTTATGAAGTCGTTTCACCTCTACAAGATCAACCACATTGTCCACGTTCATGAGTAAAATAAGTCTATGGAACTGAACTAATCTATCCGCCTGTGTTTTAGGAATTATATGCTCTGCTTCTTTTTTGAACAATCCGTCAAATACTTTCTTACTTATTTCCAGTTGTTGCGCAACATTAAAAAGAAAATCGTATTCCGATTGCTTAATAGTATTGTCCACCCTAGCAAAAGCGATCATTTCTGAAAGTATACTTAATTTCTCCTTTTGTTCGTTCATTTTTATAAGCAACAAGCTTTAAAGAAAGCACTATATAGATAACTTAAAAAAAGAACTTCTAGTATGGAACCCCTAGCAAATAGTGCTTTATTAAATGTATTATAATACCTTGCAACAAAAATAGGAGTATGACCAATAATGACATTTTTAAAAAATTAAGGGTTGCCTTGAAACTAAGGGATGATGATATCGTGGAAATCTTAACCTTGGTCGATTTTAAAATGTCTAAAAGCGAACTTAGTGCATTCTTCAGAAAAGAAGACCACCCAAATTACATGGAATGCGGTGATCAGGTTTTACGCAACTTCCTTAATGGACTAGTGATTCACCTAAGAGGAACAAAGGACCATCCAAAAATACCTGGAGAAGTACTATTGGGGACGAAAGGACCCAAGCAAGAAAAAGCATATGATAATCGAATTAAAATGCAACAAAGAAAGAAAATAGATAGGGCAATTACACCTGTAAAATATAAAAACAAAAAAAAATCCTGACACTTTAAGGTATCAGGATTTTCTAGCTATATTCAAATAATTATGCCGAAATACGCACGGGCACGGTATATAGTTTTCCTTCTTCAATAGTAGAAATATCCACTTTTTGGTAGTTCAATCTACTTTTAACAAAACCCTCTAACTTAATATAATCAGTATCTACTGAAAGAACTACGATTTCACCTTCACTATTTAAGGTAAATCTAACTTGTGCAGTTAAATCATTCTCTTGGTCGGAAAAAGAATTGTCCGATAGCATTTTAGTGATTTGCGTGGAAAGACTTTTGGTAGGCTTTACTCCTTCGGTATCATTAGCTAGAACATTACCGGTTGCTAATAGCATTGCAGCTACAAAAACTAAACTTAATTTTCTCATGACTTGTTGTTTTTATCTCTTTATGATTTTAGAGATTGATTAATAATTGATTGATGATGAATTACTAAAAAGACGCCTCAAAAATGAGAATGTTACAGTAAATTTTATTTTTAACATTTTTTTATTCTATTGAACACTACCCGAAAATGCTCAAAAATCATCTAGAAACATTTTAAAAACACTACAAACATGGTGATTGTAGCTTTTTTTAAGTAATTGAGATTCAGAGAAAATAAAATTTTCTCTAAAAGAATAAAATAACTTTGATTTCAGAGCTATTACTAAATGAAATTGAGGAAATCATCTCTGCGCAAGTCCGCGAGGCACTCACAGGAAATGAACATTTAATTTCGAAGCGAGCTTTAGGGTATATACCTTTTTTAGTGGTGTCAATAAAAAAAAGAGGAAACTGTTTTACCAAGATTTCCCCTTTTTGATATATAAATTTAATAAATACTAAGCCAACACCTCTTTTACTTTATCAGCAGCTTCCTGAAATTGAACAGCAGAATGTACCGCCAATCCAGAATTATCTATAATCTCTTTTGCTATTTCAGCATTTGTACCTTGCAATCTAACGATGATAGGAACTTTAATTGCGTCTCCCATATTCTTGTACGCTTCTACAATACCGTTTGCAACACGATCACAACGAACAATACCTCCAAAAATATTCACCAAAATCGCTTTGACACCATCGTCCTTCAAGATAATCCTAAAAGCCTCCTCTACTCTTTTTGCATCAGCGGTACCACCCACATCTAAAAAGTTAGCTGGTTCGCCACCCGCCATCTTAATCAAATCCATTGTTGCCATCGCTAAGCCAGCTCCGTTAACCATACAGCCAACATTACCATCTAAATCCACATAATTAAGCCCAAGAGCACCAGCCTCTACCTCTATGGCGTTCTCTTCTCTTAAATCGCGCATTTCTGCATATTGCTTTCTACGGTATAGCGCATTGTCATCAATAGACACTTTAGCATCTACCGCCATAATCTTGTCATCGGAGGTTTTTAAAACAGGATTAATTTCAAACATACTGGAGTCACTTTCCACATAAGCTTTATATAATGAAGCAACAAATTTTGTCATTTCTTTAAAAGCAGTCCCAGATAGGCCTAAATTAAAGGCAATTTTCCTTGCTTGAAATCCTAAAAGGCCAGTTGAGGGATCTATCTCTTCGGTAAAAATAAGATGTGGTGTTTTATCCGCCACCTCTTCGATATCCATACCACCTTCTGTAGAATACATGATCATGTTTCTACCGGTCCCACGATTCAACAGCACGGACATGTAAAATTCACTTGTTTCACTGTCACCAGGATAGTACACATCTTCTGCGACTAAAACTTGGTGCACTTTTTTACCCTCGGCAGATGTCTGCGGAGTAATCAAATTCATACCAATGATGTTTCCTGCAATTTCTTCTACCTCTTTAAGGTTTTTAGCCAGCTTTACTCCACCACCTTTTCCACGACCACCTGCATGCACTTGGGCTTTAATAACGTGCCATCCTGTGCCTGTTTCAGCGGTTAATTGCTTTGCAGCATCTACAGCTTCCTTTGCATTATGAGCAACGATTCCGCGCTGTATGCGCACGCCAAAACTTGCAAGTATTTCTTTACCCTGATATTCGTGAAGGTTCATATGTTAATGAGGTTTTATTTGTTATGCAAAAATAGGGAAGACACGGTAATTATAGAAAATAATAGTGCACTATTTAAGTCAGGAAAAGGAATGAAACGCCGATGAGATAAAAAATAGTGACAGAATCAAACCTCAATATCCTTAAAATCTAAGGGGTCAAAGTTTTTGAAATGTCCATTCAATTCTATAGTCTTCCTAGTGCGCTCCACTTCTGTTAAAACAGTAATGGTTGCCATTAAATGAGCATTTAAGAAAGATAAGCGGTCTTTTTCCTTAGGCATTTGCAGCAACTGGTATTCCTGTTCAAAAGAAAGACCTATTTTATGTGCCAGTGTAAAGCTATTAAAGGCAGCTACATTAATTTGAGAAAATGGAACGTCCATAATTCCATAAAGTTCCTGAATCTTTTGTATAATTTTGAGTTTCTCATCAGCTTCGGCTTCATAGTCATATTCATAGAACTTCACCAAGCCCCCAGCATATAACTTGTCGTCCATTTGATTGTCAAACGTCAGCACCTTAAAAACTTGTCGTGCAACACCAACAACATCCATTTCTCCACTATCGTATGTAGTAACAACCTCAACTAACTGTACTTCGGTACCATATTCCATTTTCCCATCTATATAAACCGGTATTCCGAAAGTCATGGCTTCATCCCGACAATCCTGAATGAGCTGTTTGTAACGTGGTTCAAAAATATGTAGTGGAACGGTTTCTCCTGGAAAAAAAATAGATTGTAGCGGGAATAAGGGTATTTTCATATAACTTAAGTGTAGTATGAGTAATGTTTTAGATGAAAATACAAATACACAGAACTTAGCGCAAGAAAAGCATTTAAAACATTTGTTATATTTATAACATTTTGTTGTTTTTATCAATTTTTGAGTATTTTTTTTGCTGGTATACACGTAGTAACCTAGATTTGTCAAAAATCCTTACGCATGAAAAATTCGGACCTACTACATATTGCAGAGACCTACGGAGATCCTGTTTACGTTTATGATTCTGCAAAAATCATCTCACAGTTCAAAAGATTGACCAGCGCATTTAGTTCTGTTAAAAATTTAAAGTTAAATTATGCCGCAAAAGCGCTTTCCAATATATCCATTCTTAAATTGATGAATAGTTTAGGTAGTGGCTTGGACACTGTTTCTATACAAGAGGTGCAATTAGGCCTTTTAGCTGGTTTTAAACCAGAAGCGATCATATTTACACCTAACGGTGTTTCTTTAGAAGAGATTGAAGAAGCGGCAAAATTGGGGGTTCGTATTAATATCGATAACCTTTCCATTCTAGAACAATTTGGAAGTAAACACCCAGATATTCCCGTTTGCATTCGCATTAATCCCCATGTGATGGCGGGCGGTAATTCTAACATATCCGTTGGCCATATAGATTCTAAATTTGGAATAAGTATTCATCAAATTCCCCATTTGTTGCGTATTGTGGAGTTGACCCAGATGAATATTAACGGGATACATATGCATACGGGTAGTGATATCCTTGATATTGATGTATTCCTTTACGCCTCGGAAATCTTATTTGAAACAGCAAGGAATTTTAAAAATTTAGACTTTATTGATTTTGGAAGCGGTTTTAAAGTGCCCTATAAAGAAGGTGATATCGAAACCAATATAGAAGAGCTAGGTAAAAAATTAAGCACACGCTTCAACGAATTTTGCAAAGATTATGGTAAGGAACTCACTTTAGCTTTTGAACCAGGTAAATTTTTAGTGAGCGAAGCAGGATTTTTCCTTGCTAAAGTTAATGTGGTAAAGCAAACTACTTCCACGGTATTTGCGAGTATTGATTCTGGTTTTAATCACTTAATACGACCAATGCTGTATGGTTCTAATCACGAAATTGAAAACATTTCTAATCCTAAGGGTAGAGAACGCTATTACTCCGTAGTAGGATACATTTGTGAAACAGATACTTTTGCCAGTAATAGACGCATTAACGAAATATCTGAAGGTGATATTCTATGTTTTAAAAATGCAGGCGCCTACTGCTTTACTATGGCCAGCAACTACAATTCTAGATTTAGACCACCAGAGGTACTGTGGCATAACGGAGAAGCTATTTTAATCAGGGAAAGGGAGACTTTTGACGACCTCATTAAAAATCAAGTTGACGTAAAAGACCTTTTTGAGGCAAAGCAACCTGCCAAAGTAAAATAAAGCTATCAAAAAATCGTTAGTTTTGGTATAGTTGTTGGACTAATTGCTCAAAAACGTATCATGATAAAACATAAAGCTTCTTATAAAAATTACGTATTACTTTTAGTTGTTATACTCAGCACTAGTTTTGGTGTTGCGCAAAAAGTAAACTGGCTAACTTGGAACGAGGCTGCTGAACTCGCCGCAACAGATGAGAATCCTAAAAAAGTATTTATCGATGTGTATACGGATTGGTGTGGATGGTGCAAGAAAATGGATAAGGACACTTTTCAAAATCCAACAGTTGCAGCATACATGTCCGAAAACTATTATATGGTGAAATTGGATGGTGAAGGTAAGGAACCCATAGAATTCAAAGGAAAAACGTACAATTTTGTTCCGTCTGGGAGAAAAGGATACCATGAGTTCGCAGCAACCTTAATGCAGGGTCGGTTAAGTTATCCTACCACGATATTTTTAGATGAGGAGATGAATATGCTTTCTCCGGTACCGGGATATCAAAAACCAGAACCCTTTTTGAACATTGCCAAGTATTTCGGTGAAAACATCTATAAGGATAAGGACTGGAAAACCTACGCAGCTGAAGGCAAGTAATTAAAAAATATTTTAAGTACTACCTCGGAACAAGACCAAGTGGCATTAACAAGAAACTGAATTTAAATTTTGACACAAGCCTTGGTATATTAAACTTTTTGGCAGTGCCAATAAAAAAACCTGAGTGCTAGCACCCAGGTTTTTTTATGATATCTATCTACATCACAATAGTACTACTATCTGCTGTAATTCGGGGATTCTTTGGTGATGGTAACATCATGCGGATGGCTTTCATTAATACCACTTGCCGTTATTTTTACAAATCGTCCGTTTTCTTTTAAATCGTTCACATCCTTGGCGCCACAATAACCCATTCCTGCGCGTAGACCACCCACAAACTGATGAATGCTTTCGAACAAATCTCCTTTGTAGGGGACGCGACCAACAATACCTTCCGGAACCAATTTTTTAATATCATCTTCTACATCCTGAAAATATCTATCCTTACTTCCTTGCTTCATCGCTTCAACAGAACCCATACCGCGATAAGATTTAAATTTTCTTCCCTCGTATATAATAGTTTCACCCGGAGACTCTTTAGTACCTGCTAACAATGAACCTAACATTACCGTATCCGCACCGGCCGCAATGGCCTTTGGAATATCTCCTGTATAACGAATACCACCATCCGCAATCACTGGAACCCCTGAACCCTTTATCGCCGCAGCAACTTCTAGTACCGCAGAAAATTGCGGAAAACCAACTCCCGCAACAACCCTTGTCGTACAAATAGAACCAGGGCCTATACCAACCTTTACAGCGTCAGCACCAGCTTCTACTAAATACTTAGCCGCCTCCCCTGTTGCAATATTACCTACGATAACGTCTAAATCCGGAAAGCGCTTTTTAACCTCTTTTAAAACAGCAACCACTCCTTTGGTATGCCCGTGCGCCGTATCTATAACAACGGCATCTACACCTGCATTGACTAAGGCTTCTGCCCTATACACTGCATCGCCAGTAACTCCCAAGGCAGCAGCCACTCTTAAACGACCGTACTTATCCTTATTTGCACTTGGCTTTTGTGTAAGTTTTGTAATATCCCTAAACGTAATAAGGCCTACTAGTTTGTTATCCTTATTCACAACTGGGAGTTTTTCTATTTTATGCTCCTGTAAAATATCTTCGGCTTCGGAGAGTGATGTTCCTTCCGCTGCAGTAACTAGATTTTCTGAAGTCATTACTTCCGAAATAGGTCTTTCATTGTTTTTTTCGAAACGTAAATCCCTATTGGTCACAATACCAATAAGTTTTCCTTCTGCATCCACTATCGGAATTCCACCGATACTATGCTCTTTCATATTAGCCTTAGCGTCACTTACTTTAGAATTCAAAGGCATGGTAACGGGATCCAAAATCATACCACTTTCCGCGCGCTTTACTTTTCTAACCTTTATCGCTTGCTGCTCAATGGTCATATTCTTATGTAATACACCAATACCACCTTCCTGGGCAATAGCAATGGCCATTCTAGATTCGGTTACCGTATCCATGGCAGCGGAAACAATGGGTACATTAATAGTAATGTTACGTGTAAATTTTGATTTTATACTAACTTCTCTAGGGAGTACTTCCGAATAGGCTGGGACTAAGAGTACGTCATCATAAGTAAGACCTTCTCCGAGAATTTTGTTTAGGTGAGCTTCCATTGCAATTAAGGATTTAATTGCGTGCAAATGTAGTAATAATTATTGGTTTATTCCATTCACAGCGTTCCCTATTGCAAGTCATAATTCTCCCTTGCCTTCTTTGCCCAGGCCATTAAAGCTTCCTTCTCTTCTTCCGAGATATCCCCGTGGAGCAATGCATATCCACTTTCTGGCATTTCCCCTTCTTCAACCTCTTCTATTAATTCATCTAATTTATGATCTTTCTTTTTGTCCGTATAACTATCCCAAGCAGAGACATTGAAATGCTCATTTCCTTCTTCAACATGGTCTGCAATCAGCAAGGAAACAGGTGAAATTTCAGCATACCAGGGATATTCTGTTTTATTACTGTGACAATCATAACACTTGCTTTCAAGAATTGTTTTGATTTCTGCAGTGGGTTTCGTCTCCGTTTCAAAAGCAGCCACATCACGATAGGTAGCATCATTTTTTTCGGGCCTGTAGAATTGTAAACCAATTAAAGCAATAAGCAAAACGATAAGGATTTTTTTGAAAGTTTTCATTTATTAGATTTTTAAATTTTAAACTGAAGTGTGGTATAAAATGTTCGTGGTTCGGAAGGAATTATTCCTGGACCGGGATACCCGGTAGCCCTACGTGTAAAGTAACTATTGTTCAGTACATTATTGATTCCTGCCTCTAACTTCCATTTTTTATAGCCGTATGACAGTGAAAAGTCCATAATGTCATACGCAGGAATTTCTCCCTCGATACCACGTTGATTATCGTTTAAATCTTGTGGAGCGTTGGTAGCATCTGTAAATTGATTGGACAAGTACGTGTATTGTAAACTTCCCAGTAGATTTCCATATCCAAAATTTAAACCTGTTTTTAAGTTCACCTCAGGTATAAACTCTACTTGATTTCCTTCGACATTGGTTTCTTCTGAAGATAAATACTCGGAATTGGTCAAGGCCAAATTCATAAAGTAATTTAGTTTTAGCTTATCGCTTGTCGGGAAAAAAGTTTCTTTTAAGCTCCAGTTGGTAAAACTTTCTAGTCCGTACATAAAAGCAGTGCCTATATTACCTCGAAAACGAACTATACGTCCTGTTTCTACTTCCGCTCCTGCGGCATTAGTCCTAGTTTCACTTTTCAATACTTCTCCCAATCTGTTGTCGTATAATAAACCAAAAAAACTTAAATCGTAGGACAATGCATCTTTCACCCTACCTCGTATTCCCAAATCCGCGGTAAAACCGTCTTCATCCCCAATATTCTCATCTACTTGAAAAGAGGGGTTAACCACCCTGATATCACTAAAAGTGACGGATCGGTAATTTTGGGAGAAATTTCCATACAGTTCCGTAGTTGGAGTAATCTTATAGCTAACACCAAGCCCTAGTAAAAGAAATGTTCTATCAAATACTCTATTGTCTTCAATCTCCTCGTTCAATAGTGGATTACCTGCCAAATCCAATACAATATCTCTATAACTCCCAATACTCTCCGTTTTTATATGTTCTAACCTAAACCCGGGAGTTACCGTAAATTTTGGGGTCATATTAAAAATATTCTCACCAAATAAGGCTAGATTAAAATTGGGGAAATCAAATTGTGATTGCCGTTCATAATTAGGGAAGTCATCATCCGCAAAAGTAAAATCAGCGTTGGTTGTGTTGGTTCCTGGACCTTGTCGCTGGTCATTACTGGTTTTATAAACCTTTGAGCCCAATAACAGGGCGGACTCCGTATCTCCCAGTTTGTAACGCGTTAATACCCGTGCCTCTGCACCCCAATTCTGAAAATTATCAACCAATAATTCTCTAGGTTCTTCAGGATCATCCGGTTGAGAAACGCGGTTGGTCCTAAACCCCAAAGCACTTCTGGAGGCATCCAATCCAAAAACGTTTAAACTAAAATCAGTCTTATTAGAAAACTTATGATCCAAACGAAGCGAATATAGTTTCCAATCTACATCAAACCAATTTCTATCCCTATTACTAAAAGTAGGGTCGGCTATGAATTGTGCGTCGGTTAATCCACCAGGTTGCTTGGCCAAGTAATTTAAAAACGTAGTTTCTAAGGTAAGCTTTGTTCTATCAGTAAGTTGATATCCTATATGGGCAAAATAATTCCTACTATTAAAATCCGAATTTGGTCTGAATCCATTTCCTTCTTTGTAATGAAAATAGGTGTAGTAACTAAGTTTACCTACTGTACCACTTAAACTATTAAAGCTGGTCTTGAGATTATAGGACCCTAAGGTTTGTCTGCTTACCCATTCTACTTTTTTTGATGCGTTCGGTTTCTTAAACTTAAAATTCACCAAACCACCAAACTGCGTACCATACTGCAGGGAGGCTGCACCTCTAACGACCTGAATTTCCTCTAAAGCCTCTGCGGGTGGCGTATAATAGCTCTCTGGATATCCTAAAACATCCGCACTAATATCATAACCATTTTGGCGGGTATTAAAATTTGCCGTTCTATTAGGGTCTAAACCTCTGCCGCCTATATTTAATTGTAGTCCGGCATCTCCGTTATCATAGATATTTAGACCTACTACTTGACTATAGATTTGTCTGGGATTATTCGCCGCTAAATTGCCTGTTATCCCATCCAATAAAACTACTTCGCTCTTTTTTCCTGCATAAATAGCAGTCCCTTCTACCTTTTTCAGTTGTTTTAATGCAAAAACCTGTTCTCGTTTTTGCAGCAATACCACTTCAGAAAGGTTTTCCGCTTGAAGTTTTTGTAATTGAATATCGATAGAAAAGGCTTTATCAAAAGTTAGTTCCTTCTCCAGAACCTCATACTCATAAGCAAAAACTACAATTGAATACTTACCGCCAGGAACGTTTTTAAACTCAAAACGACCATTAGTATCCGTCATTTCTAAACGTTCCAATTGACGAATATATACTTCTACATCAGAAAGCGGCCTACCCTCCTTATTCGTTATATTTCCAGATATGCTCAATTGCCCCCAAACCGGGAAGGACAATAACAAAAAGAGTAATCCACTAAATTCCTGTAATCTCATCTTTAAATGGTATAATCCAATCTTTGTGTGCAAAAGACCTTTTTACTTTGGTTAAATCCCTATTTGGGTCTATATATCTTGTACTCAATCTCCCGTTTAAACTCACTTGACAGTCTGTATAAACAGCTACTTTCTTATGGCCATCCTTTTCAAAATGTTCTTGGAGCATATGTGCGTATTCCAGAATAAAGTCTGGTTGAAATGCCATCTGTTTTTCTTGAAAAGGTGTTAAAAAATCTGAGTTGTCCACATAGAACCATTTACTAGTTTCGCCATCGACCACTTTAAATTGAGCATATCCAGATTTTTCCATAAGCATTACGCGCCATGAAAATCGATAACCTTCTTCTGTCCAAAATAATTCTCCGGGATATAACAGGTAACGAAAAGGAACAGTCAATTGTATGGTAAAGAAGATAACCAACACAGCACACTTCATACGAACAGAACGTAAGACCCGCTCTTGAAAAACTTCCTGATTATTAAAACGTGAAGTATTCCATCGAAACAGGCGAGCCACAAAACCAATAATTTTACGGTGCAAACCGCTGTCAAAAAAGATAAGGGTAGCCACGATCATGATATAAGGAAACATACCTATTGGAAAAAGTACACGGGTAAGCACATGAAAAACAACCACCAACACAAAAGCGTAAGACCTTGTCCTTTTATACAATAGCAAAAACGGAATAGCCAAGTCATATAGGGCACCCGTCCAGCTAAAGGCGTATTGCACCCATTCTTCGCTCAGTAGATTGCCGATAAACGGAATATCAAATTTAGAAGGAAGCCAAATTTTTAAGGGCATCGCCTTAAACAACCAATCAGAATTTAACTTTGCCAAACCCGCATAGAAGTATACGATTCCCAATACTAGTTTAAGGCTGTTTATGGTCCAAGCAGGCACATACTGAAAAGCTTTATTTGAATTTCTTGCGGCGTCTATGGAGAAGTACGCCTGCGCAGGAAGAAAAATCATCAAGAAACTAAGAACACTTACAAAGTAATAATGATTTAAATACGTGGTCTTATCCATAAGCTCTATGTAGGTAAAGCTTAAAAAGAAAACAACAATAGCTGTTTTATACTTGTAGCCCAATGCCACCATAAAGGCGGAAATTGCGCAAATAATAAAGAGGATATAAGTGTAGTTACCAATAGGTTTTACCCACTCGAAACCATAATAAGAGAAAAAGAACTTCGGTTGTATGTACAATT
This sequence comes from Maribacter sp. R77961, assembly GCF_044594925.1. Lineage (GTDB taxonomy): Bacteria > Bacteroidota > Bacteroidia > Flavobacteriales > Flavobacteriaceae > Maribacter. The sequence goes on from NZ_CP138991.1 coordinate 1,872,782, forward strand.
TATCAATCCAACCATAGCTCCAGAATCTAATAATACTCAACAGCATCATTAATCCAAATAAAATACGGAAGACCGCCAAAGGGGCGGCCTCCACAGGGGCTTTAATATGTTTATCTACAAAAGTCATTAATCGCCATCGGCATCAACAAAATCAATACTGATGCTCATGGCCGAAACCATATCTACTTTTAATAATGGTACCAGTTTTTGAACCTCATCATAAGCCAAAAACATGTTGGTAGGAGGCGTATTATTCTGAATCTCGCTTCTAAAGGAAGACAAACCGATCACCATTTCCCGAGCCGTGTTAAATTGATTATTAATGACCGCCTTTAAATCTTCCCCATCCTTGAGTGTATTTAAAGTGTCCAAGTAAGATGTTAAACTTTCTCCCGAAGTATTAGAGCCGTAATGTTTACCATTGAAAAAATCCTGTACCGCACTTAAGCCCTCCAAAAATAAATCGTTAGCAATCTCTTGTTCATAATAAGCCTCTATATTTTCAGGCAATGGGCTCCCTGAAAAAACACCTAGAGGAATACCCATTTTACCCGCTCTTAGAAATTTCTCATAATAAAAGATATAGTCATTGACCATACGGTCTACAGATGCCGTAGCAGATGCTCCGTCATTGGCTACAAAGGTATCTCTATAACCCGCTTTCCATTCGGATAATACGTTACTAGAAAGGGCGGTCATATCATCCAAAACGGCTTGCATGTATGATAGTAAAGCACCTCTGTCCGAGTTATTATATTTTGACACAATAGCAATATCATTGGTATCCAGACCATTGATTAAATAGTCTAGTGCCGGAAAACCTTTGGCATCCCTGTTGGAGGACAAGCTAAGATCATATGATCCCGAGGTTATATGATCATTGATTTTTTGTGGATCCGTAGGGTAAATATTTAGGTTTAAACGAAGCCCAACCGTTTCAGCGGGCCCAATTTCGAACATAGAAACACGCTGCCAAGTTGTATACGCCGTTAGCCACGAGGCACGCAGGGCGATAAGATTCGCCTCATTAGCGTCCGTTTTAAATAATTCGAAAGATGCGTTTAGGTCGGCCATGTCCGCAGTAAATGCTTCATACGACGGAACTATGATATTATCCGCCCAATTTGTGAGCATGGCACTTCTTTCAAAACTCAGCTCACCACTCGGATTCGTAACCGGTTCTTCACCTTCATTATCGGATGAACATGCCCAAACAAGACACAGAAAAAACAAAATTCCAAAAATCCTCTTCATAGCTTATTTTTATTTATTCTAATTAAACAAAAGTAAAAAAAGCAACTTAATCTTTACAAGGATTAAATCACTTTTTTACTAACACATACTCAACTTATATTATTCTGCAGCTGCTTCTAAAGTAAATTCAAATCTTGCCGCAATAGCTTCTGCTATGGTATCCAATGTGGCTAGTTCTACGTTCCATAGTCCGTTTTCACCATCATCCAGCAAATCAACTAAGAATGCATCTACCTCAGCTTTTGAAAAGTAAGGCTCATTAGAACCTGGCTTTCTTGTAAATTGCAAACTATAAATAAAGCCGTAGCCTTCGGAAAGATCATGAAAAGCGGTGCCGTACGCCGGACTCTCCTGAGCTAATGACACTTTAGCTTGCTGCAAGTAATAAACAGCGCGAATACCAATAACCTCGGAAATTTTCTTTCTCAATATCTCTGCCTGTGCATCCCTAACATCATATTCTTTGGCAACTATAGCCGCTCTTCCCAGTTTGAATGCTTGAAAAATTTCATCGGCAATCCCGGCAAAATCTTGATCGCCCTCTACTCTACCAATATATTTATTTAGAAAACTATCCGCACCTAAGTCTGCATTAGGATTTGCAGCATCAGCATTTAAACCATAAACATAGCCATACGCCTCATCCCATTTGTGCTCCATCGTAGTATAGGGTTTATCCGTTGCAGGCGTCCCCGCATCATTATTAGCTCTATTGTCCGCCTCGTCCAAAACTGCGGTGCTTAGATAATTATTAAGAGCTTGATCTGTGGCCAGCGCACCTATTAATCCTTTTGTCCATAATTGGTCATATTCCAATCCCTTTCCGTTTACATAACGTGTGGATGTCCCATCTGGAAGTTGACCGGCAGTTCCGGCAGTTGCCGCAACACCCCAACTAGGAAAAACTTCTTCTGCCTGCGCGGTTAACCATTGATCAAAATCTGCACGTATCAATGCTTGGTCAGTAGCGTTGGAAGAAAAGAAATCTGCGGATGCAGCCGTTTTACTTCTCATATTTTTATTAGAAGCATTTAATTCCGGGTTCATGAAATTTGCATCACCTTCTATATGCGCATACATTGCAAATAATTCATCAGCAGTTTTAGAAGGATTTTTTAAGGCGCTTACAATTTCATCTCCCATCTCTAATCTAGTAGTCTGCCCAGAGAAACTTACCGTACTTTCCCCGTTTCTTGTGAATACATAGGTATCAGGATTTTCAATTGCGGTTTCACATGGGGTACAACTACCACCGCAATCTACACCGGTTTCATCACCGTTCATTACTCCATCAGCGCAAGTTGCAACTAAATCTCCACCATTATCATCTGACTCACATGAGGTTAGTAGTAATCCTCCAACTATTGCTAGTGCAAATACAATTTTTTTCATTATTGGGCCTTTAAGTTTATTTAGACTTGTTTTAAATAACGAAACAAATCTAAGTCCTAATTCAATAACAAACAAAGTTATTTGTATTAAATCTAAATAAAATTAATAAATTAACCTTTGGGTGTGCCCAAGTAGTAGAAGGAATTAAAAAAAGGAGTAGACTTATAATTTTGGGCAACGTTTGCAGTTGCTTTTGCCCTTTTTCTTATATTTTTTACAGCATTTCTTTTTCTTATCTACCGTGTTACAATCCCCGCAATTTGCGGACATTACCATACACGGAGTAATAAAAAATGCTGTTTTCATTATTTTTATTAAATCTAAATAATAACAAAACTACTAAAAAAAAGACTTCTAAATAGAAGCCTTTTTAAAAATTTTTCAACCCGTTAACTATTCTTCTGCGTCTACAGCTATAGCTATTGCATTAATGTCCCTGTCGAACATATAATGCCCTGACTTATCATCACCAATGATATTTAATTTATCTAAAAGTGTTCTGGCAACTGCTTCCTCTTCCAGTTGCTCCGTAACATACCATTGCATAAAGTTATGGACGTTATAATCCTTCTTATTTAAACATTCGAAGATGACGTGATTAATTTGTTCGGTTACAAACATTTCACTCTTCAGAAAATCAGCGAATAGTTCATTAAGTGATTCAAAACTTTCTTTCGGTTTTTCTAAAGCTGGCACAATTACTTTTCCGCTACGCTCATTAACAAATTTTACCAATTTAGTCATGTGAACACGCTCCTCCTCCGATTGCTTATAGAAGAATTCTGCAATACCATTATACCCTTCGGCATCAGCCCATGAAGCCATTGCTAAATAATGCATTGACGCATTTGCCTCATATTTAATCTGGTCGTTTAATAACGCTTCTATTGTTTTGTTCATTTTTTACCTTTATTACAAATTTAATAAGCTTTTACTTTGTTCTATTTAATAATTCTACCTTTTTGGTTTTCTAGCTACTCTTTTATCATTTCGTCTAAACAAATATATTATATTTAATTAATCTAAATAAGAATAGTATTTTTGATAAGAAATTAAATATGAACCTTAGGCAATAAAAATGACCGACGTTAATCCCATATATATGAACTCCTTCGGCATAGCTTTCGAATGGCCAACCACCCTTAGTTGTAGAAAAAAGAAAATTCAATTGGTATTCAGAGATACAGGTTTGCTGCTGAGTACAGAAGAATTAAGGCAATTTCTAAGGAACATTCAACATACCGAAGGTTCCTGTTCGTTATGCAAAGATTGCAGTAATAATGATACGTGTAAGGCATTATTAGTAAACTCACCGGTGCAACAAATATCCTTTGCTATGAATGTAAAAGAGCTTAAAGCGGTTAAAGATTTAGTGGAAAACACCTTATTTCATCTGGGTTTAAATGACTTGCTGGAAAAATTACTACACAATTAATGATAAGCGGCGAACAACTCAGAGGCCTTGTTATATGCTGCTTCAAAAGCGAGCCAATTAACACCGGTTTGTGCTTTTTCAGTGGTAAAATAGGATAGCATTTTTTCCGTAGGCATGTTACCTGTAAGTTCATCCTTGGCCATCGGGCAACCGCCAAATCCTTGAATAGCACCATCAAATCGGCGGCAACCGGCTTTATAAGCAGCATTGACTTTTTCATGCCATTTTGTTGGTGTTGTATGTAAATGCGCTCCAAATTCTATATTTGGGTATGCAGGAATAAGGTTCGAGAAAAGATACTTAATAGTTTCGGGGTCAGATGTGCCAACAGTATCCGATAGGGATAAAATCTTTGCACCCATACCAGCAAGTTTTTCCGTCCATTCCCCAACGATATCCACATTCCAAGGATCACCATAAGGGTTCCCAAAACCCATTGAAATATAGGTGACTACTTCCTTATTGGCAGCGTCCGCAATATTAAAAATCTCTGCTAAAGTATCAACAGATTCTGCAACCGTCTTATGCGTATTACGCATTTGAAAGTTCTCTGAAATAGAGAATGGAAACCCTAGATACTGTATTTCTGGGTGCAAAGCTGCTGTCTTTGCTCCCCTAACATTAGCAACTATTGCCAATAATTTACTTGTAGTATCGGACAAATCTAGTTTCGACAGTACCGCGGCAGTATCTACCATTTGGGGAATGGCTTTTGGTGATACAAAACTCCCAAAGTCTATGGTATCAAAACCACAAGATAATAAAGACTGAATGTACCTTACTTTCTCTTTTGCAGGTATAAATTCCTTGATACCTTGCATCGCATCCCTGGGACATTCGATAATCTTTACCTTTTCGGACATGGTGTAAAAGTACAAACTCAAAAATCAAGTTCAAGTTTAAATCTGCCTAAGCTATCAACAAATAAATGGCTATCCCAACAAAGACAATAATTTGAAGCCATTTTAAAATAAAACCTGTTCTGGTATTTTGTTTAAGAAAATCGGCTATCACAGCAGCTAAAAGAGCGATTCCCCCAAAAATAAAAGAAGAAACCAGTACAAATAAAAACCCTAAAATGTAAAATTGCAGAACCGTACTTAATTCATCCGAAAATAAAAACCCGGGAAAAAAGGCCAGAAAAAAGATGGTTACTTTAGGGTTGAGCACATTCATAACAAACCCCTGTTTAAATAGTGTCAAAAGACTTTTCTTCTCAACAGGACTATTGTTCAAGTCAATGGTGTCATCCGATTTTAATACCTGCCAGGCTAGATATAAAAGATATAGCGCACCAAACACCTTAATCCCATTGAAAACAATGGGATTATCCTTTATTAGTACGGATACACCGAACGCCAATAGACTTGTATGCACCAAACAGCCGGTCATAAGGCCAGCTATGGTGGCAAAACCATAAGATTTACCATTGGTAATGCTCTGTATAAGCACAAAAATATTATCTGGTCCAGGTGATAATGCTAAAGCGGCTGTTGCCGCACAAAAAGGTAATAATAGCTCTAAATTCAATTTTGATTTATTAAAACGGATAAATTACGAATTACCGCCTATATTTTACCTGTAAGACTGACCAATTTTCACCTTGTAAAATCATTAAATTGGTTTCATCTAAAAAAGATTACTCTTAACTTTTATAATAGCAATAAGTCCAAAATAGTTTATATATTCCAAACGAACGAGAATTTGTAAAAATTGCTTTTGCCCTAGGACAAAAATGAAAAAAGCGGTATTACTTTTATTGCTTACGGCCTTATCCGGTTATGGTCAGTTACAGGTAGATACAGGTCTTTCCGAAGAAGAACTTATACGAGATATCCTTGTTAACAGCAGCTGTGCGGAAACCTCTAATTATACCTCTTTTACAGGCACGGACTTTGGTGTAAACGGTATAGGTTACTTTAACTCCAACGGAGCTAGGTTTCAATATAGGGAAGGCATCATCCTGTCCACAGGTAATGCCGATGATGCGGCGGGTCCTAATGACCAAATCTATACTTCCGGAGATACCGACTGGCCTGGAGATAATGATTTAAGATCGGCCACGGGAACAGGAAACCTCTTTAACGCTTCTTTCATACAATTCGATTTTGTACCGAGCGCAAATAGTATAAGCTTTAACTTTCTATTTGCTTCTGAAGAATATTCCGATAACTTTCAATGTACGTTCTCCGATGTATTTGCATTTATTCTTACAGATTCCAATGGCATGTCCACAAATCTAGCGGTTGTTCCCGGTACCGAAGCTCCAGTTAGCGCTACAACAATAAGACCTGGAATCGAAGACGCTTGCGAACCTGCAAATGAAGATTTTTTCGGTGGACTAAATGGTGCTAATTCCGGTATTTCATTTTTTGGACAAACCAAGAGTCTTATTGCGTTCTCCGAGGTAAATCCTGGAGAGAACTACACCATTAAACTGGTAATTGCAGATAATTTAGACTCTGATTTAGATTCCGCTGTTTTCCTTGAAGCGGGTAGTTTTTCCATAGATGTTAGTTTGGGGGAAAATAGGACCGTTGCCAATGGAAAACCACTATGCAATGGAGAACAATTAACACTAGATGCAACTTCGCAAGGAGCGCAGCGTTATGCTTGGTATAAAGATGGAACACAGTTAACAGCTTTTGACAACATTCCCGTAATAACTGTTAGTGACGATGGTCTTTATGAAGTAGAAGTTGAATTTTCGGCAGTTTGTGTTTCAAATGGAGTAATTGAAGTAGAATATATTAACCCGCCCTTAATCGCGGAACAACCTTTAGACATTACCGCTTGCGATTTAGACGGAAACGATATTGAGCCATTTGATTTTACCGAGAATAAAAACAGAATTTTAGGAAATCAAAGTAATAGCATCTATAAAGTTTACTTCTTTGAAACTCTAGAGGATGCCGAAATTTTAGAGAACAACATCACCCGCACTAGTCCTTACTTTGGAACGGAAGAAACCAAGACTATATATGCACGCATATCATCTGGCGAAAGTTGTTATGAAATTACCTCATTTGAAATTTTCCTTAGAAAGTTGGACTTTGAGTCCCAATTAGAAGAAGAATATACGCTGTGCTTAGATGAAGATAACAATCCACTGAGTCCCTTACCCTTATTGGACACCAAATTAGCGGCATCAGACTATGGTTTTAGTTGGTACAAAGATGTCGTTAGAGAAGAAAATAGGATTCTTAATGCCTTGGATAGTAGTTATAGTCCTTCTACTCCGGGTACCTACTTTGTGATTTTAGAAAATTTACAGTTTGGTTGTGAATTTACAATCTTCACCAAAGTAGTTTCAATTAGTCCTCCTACCCTTTTTGAGGTTCTTCCCTTATCTGATTTGTTTTCAGGAAACAATGCTATAAATATTGAGGTTGAAGGAAACAGTGATTATTTATTCGCAGTGGACGACGCTAATTTTAACGCTACTTCTAGATTTGATAATTTGGAAGCCGGTGAGCATATAGCTTATGTTACCGACTCCAAGAATTGTACAGTGCTATCGCAACCTTTCTTAGTGATTGACTACCCAAAATTTTTCACCCCAAATGGGGATGGAATCAATGATACTTGGAAAATAAATGGGTTATCTGAAATTGAGAATGCCCAAATTCTAATTTATGACCGTTTTGGAAAACTACACTATCAATTTAATGATGAAAGAGGTTGGAACGGCAGCAGCAATGGCCGCTTATTACCCTCTTCAGATTATTGGTTTACCATAAGTTATACCATGAATGGAACGCAAAAAGAATTTAAAAATCATTTCTCCTTAAAAAGATAACAATCTTTATGCTACCTTTCCCAAAAGCAAATAGCGCATTATGAAAAACGTAAAAATTTTAGCAGCCATAATTATTTTAGCAGTACTTACGACCTCATTTTATTCTTATGATGAAAGTAACCAAACTAAACAAATAACTAATATGAAGGCGGATAGTGTGCTTAGACATGTAGTACTTTTTAAATTCAAAGATGGTACCGCTCCGGAAGACATTAAAAAAGTTGAGGATGCCTTTAGTGCCTTACCTAATAAAATACCACAAATTAAAGGCTATGAGTGGGGAACTAATAATAGTCCTGAAGGTCTCGACAAAGGACTTACGCATTGTTTTTTCCTCACTTTCGAAAGTGAAGAAGATAGGAGTATCTATTTACCGCACCCAGACCATAAGGCTTTTGGTGAAGTTCTGGGTCCACATTTAGATGACGTCCTTGTTTTGGATTACTGGACGAAGTAATTGGGTTTGGTGGTAAGGAAATAATAAAACACCACTGACTTAAAATGCAAGAACTTTTTGTCTCAACAGTTAGATTTTAATCTTGTAAAATGGCCTTGTTTATTTTTTTGATTAAACCTGGACCTTCGTAAACAAATCCTGTCCATAATTGAATTAAATCTGCTCCGGCTTCTAATTTTTCCAAAGCATCTTCAGGAGAATGTATACCTCCCACGCCAATAATCGGAAATGCCTTGTTACTCTTTTCAGAGAGAAAACGAATAACCTCGGTGCTTCTATCTTTTAACGGTTTTCCACTTAAGCCCCCTGCCTGCTCCACTAAAAACAAATCAGATTTTAAATCCGCTCTGGATATAGTCGTATTCGTGGCAATGATTCCGTCAATCTTTGTACTTTCTACAATAGCAATGATATCCAGTAACTGATCCTCTGTTAAGTCCGGAGCTATTTTAAGTAAAATAGGTTTGCGTTGAATCTTTTTCTTAAGGGCGTATTTATCATTTTCTTTCTGAAGCTCTTTCAGTAGCGCGGTAAGTGGCTCCTTATCTTGTAATTCTCGCAAACCCGGGGTATTTGGTGAGCTTACGTTAACTACAAAGTAATCTACGTGGTCAAATAAGGCATCAAAACAAATGAGATAATCCTTAATAGCCTCATCGTTCGGTGTCACTTTGTTCTTTCCAATATTTCCACCGATAAGTACATTGTGTTTCTTTTTTAATTGCTCTACTGCATCAAAAACGCCCTTATTATTAAAGCCCATTCTATTAATAATGGCTTTATCCGCTTTAAGCCTAAATAATCTCTGTTTTGGGTTTCCTTCTTGAGGCTTCGGAGTCAAGGTGCCTATTTCAATAAAACCAAACCCAAAATCCGAAAGCTCATTATACAACAATGCATTTTTATCAAACCCTGCGGCCAAACCCACTGGGTTCTTAAATTTCAACCCGAATACCTGTCTCTCTAATCGTGTATCGTTCTGAGCATAATGATTTCTTATCAGCTTAGACAAACCAATGTTAGAAGCAAACTTTATTAAGGAAAAACTGATATAGTGTACTCTTTCTGGGTCGAACAAAAAAAGTATTGGACGGATGATTAACTTATACATAGATTGTTGTGAAGTGCAAAAATACAAACTGAAAAGCAAAAATAAGGTTTGTTGCAATCACAAATGCCTGGGCCTATTTTAGTCCTTACTTGGAATACTATCACTATAAACTTTGGGTACCACTATAAATGGTGAACGCGAAGCTTCCTTACAGAGCGATAGGTAAAGTTCATATTGCTTTTCGTTAAAGAGACGTAGTACCTTTTTATCAATAAAAGCCTGTATCATCTGCATGCTATCCATTACCGCCTTATACTTATCCGCTAACTGACCTAACTCCGTTGGCGTGCTTTGCGGGTGACGCTGGGTTATATTCTCTAGTTGATTGTTTAAAATTTCATTTCTATACTTCAATTCCGCTCCAAAATTCACCAGATTCTCCTGCTGCATTTCGTTCATTTGAAAAATAGTAATTAGCGTTTCATCGTCGGTAATACCTACACCCAAGACACAATCTGCCTGGCTTCTTAATTGAACCGCACAAAGAATAATAAACAATATGCAAATGAAAATATTAATTTTTTTCTCTATCATCCAAGCAACTTAAAACTATGCTAAAATACAATTTATAACCCTATTTTTGACTAAAAGAGAAGCCATGCAACATCTTATTGATCGTTTTATAAGTTATGTGAAAATTGACACGCAAAGCGACCCCAACTCGGAAACGACACCAAGCACGGAGAAACAGTGGAACTTAGCCCGTAAACTAGTGTCAGAGCTTATAGAAATGGGTATGCAAGATGTAAGTATCGACGATAATGCCTATATCATGGCAACCTTACCGAGTAATATTGACAAAAAAGTACCCGTAATTGGATTCATTTCACATTTTGATACCACGCCAGATTTTACAGGAACAAACGTTAATCCTAAAATTATTCGTAATTACGATGGTAAAGACATTACTTTAAATAAAGAAAGGAATATCGTGCTCTCACCGGATTATTTCGAGGATTTAGTTCAATACAAAGGACAGACCTTAATCACAACAGATGGCACAACACTTTTAGGGGCGGATGACAAAGCAGGTATTACGGAGATAATGACTGCAATGGAATACCTTATTCAACATCCTGAAATTAAACATGGTACCGTAAGAGTAGGTTTCACCCCTGACGAGGAAATAGGAAGAGGTGCACATAAATTTGATGTCAAGAAATTTGGTGCGGCATGGGCCTATACAATGGATGGTAGTCAAATTGGCGAATTGGAGTACGAAAATTTCAATGCAGCTGGTGCTAAAGTGAGCATAACAGGAAAAAGTGTTCATCCAGGTTATGCCAAAGGCAAGTTGATTAACGCCTTAGGAATCGCAAATGAATTTCTATCAAAATTACCACAAGAGGAAACCCCTGAAAGAACAAGCGACAGAGAAGGTTTTTATCATGTATATGAATTTAACGGAGGTATTGAGAAAGCAGATTTTGAGTTAATAATTCGTGATCATGATCATAGTAAATTTTTAAAGAGAAAAGAGTTTCTACAGGAAATTACCAAGCAGTTAAATAAAGACTATAAAGACTGTGTACACCTAGAAATAGTTGACCAGTATTTTAACATGCGTGAAAAAATAGAACCCGTTATGCATATTGTGGAAATAGCTCAAAAAGCTATGAAGCAGGTCGGTATTGCACCTATTATAAAACCCATTCGTGGAGGTACAGATGGTTCGCAACTGAGTTTTATGGGGCTCCCGTGTCCTAACATATTTGCTGGTGGCCACAACTTTCATGGAAAATATGAATATATTCCCGTAGAAAGTATGCAAAAAGCAGTAGATGTTATCGTGAAAATTTGCGAACTTACAGCTATCGAAAAATAAAAGTCGTGGATAAGTCCGAAAAAATTGAGTCCTATTTTGAGGAAGAACACCTCTTTAAAAGTGCTATTAACCAACTTAGGGAACTCGTCTTAAAAACGGATGTACAGGAAACCTTTAAATGGATGTTTCCTACATACACCTTGCATGGAAAAAATGTGTTAGCGATTTGCAAATTTAAGGGACATTTTGGCATTTGGTTTTTCCAAGGGATATTCATGAGCGACCCAAAAAATGTACTGGAGAATGCACAAGAGGGTAAGACCCAGGCTATGCGCCATTGGAAATTTAAATCTCAGGAAGATATAGAACACAAAATGGTTTTAGCATACATTAATGAAGCCATTGAAAATGAAAGAAAAGGTTTACGACTAGCTCCAAAAAAGAAGCAGACCATCGTTGTTATTTTACCGCAAGAACTCAAAGTTGCATTCCAAAATAATCCAACTCTTAAAAAAGCCTATGATACCCTTTCTCCTTCTAAGCAAAAAGAATATTCTGAATACCTCAGCAGCGCTAAACGTGCACAGACAAAGGAGACTCGCCTATCTAAAATAATCCCGATGATTCTAGACGGAAAAGGTTTAAATGACAAGTATCGCTAGCCCTAGTGCTATCTGTGAACTAATTTCTCAGCACCTTGTTGAATAGCCTGCTATAAAATCATTAATAAATTAAATTCTTTGAGATCAAAAAAAGACATAAAAAAAGCACCAACGTTTCCATTGGTGCTTTTCTACAGTTCCGGAAGAACTGCTATTTTTTAACCGGAGCGGCTAATTTTCTGCTCATCTCCATAGATATCGCGGACCTATCGAACTTCAATTTCCCAGCCATCGTTTCTATAACACAGGAAGCATCTTTATCGTTTAAATCTACCACTTTGCCATGGAGACCACTTTTTGTAATTACACGGTCACCACGTTTTAATTCCGCCGAAAATTTCTTCTCATCCTTTTGTCTTTTCATTTGAGGTCTTATCATAAAAAAATAAGCCACAACAAAAATTAAAATCATTGGAAGAAACTGTCCTATATCGCCCATTTGGTAACTATTAAATTTTAAATTATTTAACAGGCCCTAGTGGCGCTGCTCCTTTCGGGTTAACAAAAGCTTTTATTCTTAAAAGCTCGGAACCTTTTTCTGTATTTGCGGTAACGGTAATGTTCTTCGTTATCTGATTTTGACCAGCTCCATTGAATTTTACCAATAATTCACCAGATTCTCCTGGAGCAATTGGGTCTTTTGGAGGATTTGGAACAGTACAACCACAGGTACTTTTAGCATCAGTAATAATCAAAGGTGCATTACCTGTATTGGTAAATTTAAATGCGGTCTCCTGCGGAGTGCCCTGCTCAATTGTACCAAAGTCGTGCTCGGCCTTTTCAAATGTCATCACTGGAATAGCTTTCGCAGCCTCGTCCCTAACAGCTGCTTCCGCAACGTTATCAGTGTTTATTTTACTTGAAGCATTTTCTTTACAAGAAGTGAATGCAAACAAGGAAATCGTACAAATTGCAACTACTATTTTTTTCATTATTTAAAGTATTTGTTTTTTAATTAAACGCAAAATTAGAAAAATATTTTATAAGAGCCCTCTACCCATTTTATTGAGTTTTCCTTCAACCTTATATTCTTTGGTTAGTTTGTCTAAAATACCATTGATAAAAATACTGCTTTTAGGTGTCGAATATTCCTTTGCAATTTCTAAATATTCGTTAATTGTTACTCGCTCTGGAATTGATGGGAAATGGAGTAATTCGCAAATAGCCATTTTAAGCAAGATAGCATCAACATCGGCAATACGATCTTTATCCCAGTTCGGTGTCTTCCCTTCAATTTCCTTCTCTAAAACATCATTTTTAAGTAAGGTCTTTGATAAGAGCTGGTTGGCAAAATCCATATCTTCCCGATCCTTTAATAATTTGGGAGTAAAATAGTCTGGCCTTTGTTTTTCTTTAGCCTTTTTAAACAAACGAACGATGAAGGTATTAACTATGGGAATATCATCTATCCAAGTAAGTTTATCATCCTCAAAATATTCGTATATCTTGTCATTGGGAGCAATGACCTCTTTGAACAATTCTATGATCACCTCCCTGTCGGATTCATAACTATTATTCACAGAACTCATATAGTCCTTGTAAATAGGGCTCTCTAAAATAGCTTTGTAAACAAGCTTTACATATTCCTCATTAAGATACCAATTGTCCAGTTTTCTATTGGTCAATTCTTCTTTTAGGGACTGGCTATGGATTAACTGAAGTAATAATTTGTTCTTTGTGAACTTAAGCTTATCAGGAAATACTGTTTCTTCGCTGCTTAAATACTTTTTAGAAGCCAAATCTATCTGTTCCGTTGCACGTTGATGAAGCTCTATAAAAAGACTTAACCACAGCAGATATAGGCTGTAGGTATTATCTATACTGACTTTTAGAAATTTCTCCTGTTTTGGCAGAGAGTCATCTTTTGATTGAATTAGCGCATAAATGCATTGCATTACTTTTACCCTAATGTGCCTTCTTGTAAGCATGTGAAAGAACTGTTGTTTTATGATTGATTTTCGCATGGCAAAAGTAAGCATCTATTAAGACTGCCACAAAAGCATTTGCATTTATCTTAGGTATTTTATAACATTCGATTCTTTCTCAAAAACTTATCTTTGGCAAATCTCAGAATTAAAATATTGCAACAATAGTTTAGATGAAGGAACTTAAGCATCTTAATAAATACTTCAAAAAATATTGGCTTAAACTCCTTTTAGGAATCATAATCACCATTATTGCCCGTCTTTTTCAATTGGTAATGCCTTCTTACGTAAACAAGATTATTTCTGTAGTAGAGGAATCTCTTGAAGAAGGACTAGCAAATGCAACCGCAAAAGAGTTATTACAAGAATATATACTGATCATTATTGGAGCGGCCTTGCTTTCAGGTTTTTTCACCTTTTTAATGAGGCAGACCATTATTAATGTTTCTAGATATATTGAATACGACCTTAAAAATGAGATTTTTGACCACTATCAAATTTTAAGTCTCAATTTCTACAAGAAAAATAGGACCGGTGATTTAATGAATCGTATCAGCGAGGATGTGAATCAGGTACGTTTGTATGCTGGTCCGGCAATTATGTACGGAATGCAGACACTGACCCTTTTCGCATGTCTTATTCCATTAATGTTCATTAAGGCACCAACTTTAGCGGCCTACACACTATTACCGCTACCAATCCTATCCGTCCTTATTTATCGAATAAGTAAAATAATTCATAAGCGAAGTACAATCGTACAAGAGTACCTGTCGTCTTTATCTACGTTTACACAAGAGGTATTTTCAGGAGTTTCGGTAATTAAGGCTTATGCATTAGAGCCCCAGACAAACCAAGAATTAAGAGATTTGGCCAATGAAGGTAGGAACAAAAGCATGAGCTTGGCAAAAGTGAACGCGTGGTTCTTTCCCTTAATGATATTACTTATTGGTTTTAGTAATATTCTGGTCATCTACATCGGTGGTAAACAATATATAGATGGGAAAATAGGTGTTGGCCTTATAGCCGAATTTATCCTTTACGTGAATATGTTAACGTGGCCCGTAGCCATTGTTGGGTGGTTGACCTCCATAGTGCAACGAGCAGAGGCCAGTCAAAAAAGAATAAATGAATTTCTGAACGAGTCATCGGAGTTAAATATGGATAATCCCATAGCGCATGAAGTTAAGGGTGATATTGAATTTAAAAATGTAACCTTCACCTATGAGGATACAGAAATTACGGCATTAAAGAATCTTTCGTTTCACATAAAGCAAGGAGAAACTACAGCTATTATTGGTAAAACTGGCTCAGGAAAATCTACGGTATTAGACCTTGTTGCCCGGCTATACGATGTTACTTCCGGAGAAGTTTTGATAGATGGGATTCCTATTAAAACAATGGATGTGAAAAATCTTAGAGCCGCTATAGGTGCTGTTCCCCAAGATGCATTTTTGTTCTCTGATACCATTAAGAACAATATAAAGTTTGGAAAATACGATGCAACAGATGATGAAATCATAGCTATTGCTAAAAAGGCGGTAGTACATGACAATATCACTGGTTTTTCCAAACAGTACGAGACTGTTTTAGGAGAGCGGGGAATAACGCTAAGCGGAGGGCAAAAACAACGCGTATCCATTGCAAGAGCTTTAATGAAAGACCCTCAGATATATCTTTTTGATGACTGCCTTTCAGCCGTTGACACGGAAACGGAAGAGGAAATATTGGCCAATCTAAAAAGAGCCTCACAGAACAGAACTACCTTAATTGTAAGCCATAGGGTATCCTCGGCAAAAAACGCAGATAGAATATTGGTTTTGGAAGATGGGAAGCTTTTACAAGAAGGAACACACGAAGAACTAAATACTATAGAAGGCTACTATAAAGAGTTGTATAAGAATCAACTTTCCGAGAAAGAAAACTAGAAAATTGTTGTTGGATAAGGTTTTTTTTGTCATTTTTGATAGAATAATCACACATTTTAACGAAAGGAAATGAGCGACAGAGATCCAATGGACCAAGAAGAAATTCACTCCAAAGTTTTGCGAGCGGGAAGAAGAACTTACTTTTTTGATGTAAGAAGCACAAAAGCGGGAGACTACTATTTAACTATTACCGAGAGTAAAAAATTTACTCATGACGATGGTTCTTTTCATTACAAAAAACATAAAATTTACCTCTACAAAGAGGACTTTGATGCCTTCAAAGAAAATGTTGAGGAGATGATGAATTTTATAATAGATGAAAAAGGTACCGAGGTTATCTCAGAAAGACATCAAAAAGACTTTAAAAAAGAAGAAGATACACCTCCTGCTATAAGCGAAGAAAAAACAAGCGGTAGTTTTACAGATGTTAGTTTTGACGACATTTAGATAAAATACTCTTAAATAATTGATAACGACCCTGTTTATTAAGGGTCGTTTTTTATTTTTATACAATAGCTAAATCCAACCATAATGAAGAAAATTTTTCTTGCCCTAGTATTTACAACTTACTTTTACTCTAGCGCACAGCAAGAGCTGGACTTAAACTACTATTTACCTCAAGGAATTACTTATGATGCATCCATACCCACACCAAAAGAGGTTATTGGACACGAAGTAGGTGAATGGCACGTAACACATGATAAACTTATGTTCTATATGCAAACGCTGGCAAAGTCTAGCGAGCGCATCACTATAGAGAACAGAGGAGAGACATTTGAGGGAAGGCCATTATTATTGCTGACCATTACCACTCCTGATAACCATAAAAATATAGATAAGATAAGAGAGGAGCATATTGCACTTACCGAGAACGCGAGTAACGGCGACACCACTAACATGCCCATTATAGTATACCAAGGATTTTCTATACACGGAAACGAACCAAGTGGTGCAAATGCCGGTTTGGCTTATGCTTACTACTTGGCAGCAGCTCAGGGTCCAGAAATCGAAGAGATGTTGAGTGACATGGTAATTTTAATGGATCCTGCCTATAATCCAGATGGCCTACAACGTTTTGCTTACTGGGCGAACACCAATAAAAGTATCAATTTAGTAGCAGATAACAACGAACGCGAGTATCATGAGGTATGGCCCGGAGGAAGAACCAATCACTATTGGTTCGATATGAATAGAGATTGGCTGCCGGTACAACTCCCGGAAAGCAGGGCACGCATCGAAAGTTTTCATAAATGGTTGCCTAATATACTTACCGATCATCATGAAATGGGCACGAACTCTACCTTCTTTTTTCAGCCAGGAGAACCTACGAGAGTACACCCATTGACCCCAAAAATTAATCAGGAGTTAACAGCAGAAATTGGGACTTATCACGCAAAAGCATTGGATAAGATAGGCTCTTTATACTATTCCGAAGAAGGATATGACGACTACTATTACGGGAAAGGCTCTACTTTTCCAGATGTTAATGGTAGCATAGGAATTCTTTTTGAACAGGGAAGTTCTAGAGGCCATGTGCAGGAAAGTGAGAACGGGTTATTGACATTTCCCTTTACCATTCGCAACCAATTTACTACAGCATTATCCACCATTGAAGCCGCAACAAATATGCGCGAAAAAATCTTGAATTATCAGAAAAAATTCTATCAAGATATTAAGAATGAAGCAGCTAGGAGCAAAACCAAAGGAATCGTTTTTGGAGATAGTAAAGACGGTGCAAAGGCATGGCACTTAGCAGAGATATTAGAACGTCATAAAATGAAAATCCATGCGTTGGCAAATGATGTGACCATCAATGGAAAAAAATATGCGAAGGGAAAAAGCTATGTTATTCCCATGGATCAAAAAAACCCTAGATTGGTAAAGGCCATGTTCGAAAAACGCACCACTTTTACGGATAGCTTATTTTATGATATCTCCGCTTGGACCTTTCCACTTGCGTTTAATATTGATTACGCGGAGGTTGGCTCCTTGAGTAATGCAGGAGCAAGAATTGATAAATTACCCGCTTTAGAAGGTGTTGTTAGTGCTAAAAGCAATTATGCTTATCTATTTGAATGGAACGAGTATTACACTCCAAAGGCCTTACACGCCATTATAGAAAAAGGCCTTAGGGCTAAAGTGGCAAAATCTCCATTCACCTTAGAAGGTAAAACATATGATTACGGCACCATTATGGTACCGGTACAAAATCAAGATTTAAATGCTTCTGAACTACATGCGTTTTTGGTGGGTATAGCCAAGAAAAGTAACTTAACCATTACAGGGGTAGGCACTGGGCTTACTAGAGGAATAGATTTGGGAAGTAATGATTTTGACCCGATTAAAAAACAGAAAATAGCCATTCTAGTTGGGGATGGAATTCGTTCTTATGACGCTGGCGAAATCTGGCACTTGTTTGATACACGATATAATATAGAATTGACCAAAATAGATTTAGGGTACTTCTCTTCTGTAGATTTAAACAAATACACCGATATTATTATTCCAAGCGCATACGGAAATGCACTGAATAAAAACTATTCAGAAAAACTAAAAGATTGGGTCAAAGATGGCGGTACTTTAATTGGCTATAGAAATGTAGCGGAGTGGTTCAACAAAAATGAATTCATGAAACTAAAGTTTAAAAAAGACACCTTAATCGCAAAGAATATAGCCTTTGACCAGAAACGAGATTTTAGTGGAGCTCAGGTAACTGGCGGTGCTATATTCGAGGCAAGATTAGACCGTTCCCACCCCATAAATTTTGGTTACAAGAACGATAATATTGCCTTATTTAGAAATACCAATGTGTATATAGTTCCTGATGAGGATAGCTACAACAACCCTATCACCTATACGAATAGTCCTTTATTGAGTGGTTATATTTCAGAAGAAAATCTAGAACTTCTTAAAGGTTCCGTTCCGTTTCAAGTACAACGCTTAGGAAAAGGGCGTGTTATCGCTTTCACTGACAACACCAATTTCAGAGCTTTTTGGTACGGCACCAACAAACTATTAATGAATGCTATTTTCTTCGGAGAAATGATGTAAAAACAGTTTACCTAAGCTTCTTCTTTCTCAAGAGAGGCTTAGGTATTTTACAGTTATCCAATTAAACATAAATAAGGCGAGAACTAAACATAACCCAAACCCAAACCCACTGAGTATCGTTAGGGCTATCAAGAGCATAGTATAGTATCCTAAGAACCCTAGGATTGCACTAGCAAAACGCAAAGTCCCCATAAATTCTGGCTCCCAAACTTTAGGCTTCATGATTCGCTTCCATAGTAACACCACAGGGCAGTTTAACAAAAGAAAGAGCCAATAGAAGAATTTATTTTTACGCTTTGGTTTAATTACCAGAAGTTCAGAATTACCTTCAACATATCTAGAAATCAATTCATTCGTTTCTTTTGGGTTCAAATAATCTACTCCCGTCTTATCCAAAAATCGAATTATATCTTCATACTCCGTTTCCGAGGCTATATGTGTAGTTAATTCCTTTAAGCGGTCAGATACGAGTGTTTTCACCCTTTTAGTAGATGCAACTATATCTTCCTTATCATAGATTGAATCTAAAGAGATGCTCTCGCCGTAATAAATGGCAACCTCATCAGGAAACCTTGTAGCACATTTGTAATTAACACCTACTGGGACCAGATGAATATCCAAATCCGGATACCTATTTTTTGCTCGGAACAAAATCCTCGTAAACCCTTTGCTTAATGGACGTACCCGTCGTTTCAAATTATGGTTAGCCTCAGGAAACATTACCAAAGCTTCTTTCTTACTAAGAACGTCTGCACAAGCATCAAAAACTGCTTCATTTTTACTCAATTTATCCTTACCATCCCTTAACCGGTAGATAGGAATCATTCTGAAAAATTTAAAAATAGCATCAAGAATGGGTTTTCCAAAGACATCCGCACGGGTCAAGAAAAAGGGTTTTCTATTACAGGCCACCACAATGAGAAGTACATCTAGCAAGGCACTTTGGTGATTTGGTAAAAATAGAACTGCTTTATCTTTGGGTACGTTTTCCAGTCCGTGAACCACAATTTTTTTGTGATAGGCATGCAAAGCCAATTTCATTAGTATTTTTATGAAATAATACATCCTATTCGTTACGCCAAAGTTTCTTTCTTTACAATACTTTTTGACCAATAACCTGCAAGCAATAGGCCTGACACTAAATGCCATATACCCCAAAAAGCCGTTAGTAGTGCCATTCCGCCAAGACCATCAAAGAAAGTGAATATTAATAATAATCCCAATCCAGAATTCTGTATCCCAGTTTCAATAGTAATAGACTTTCCATTCTTTTGATTCAGTTTAAAAATTTTACTGATGGAAAATCCAGTAAAGAATGCTAACAAATTATGAAGTAAAACTATCCAAAAAACATAAAAAATATAATCTAAGAAAATATCCATATTGTTATATAACGCTAGGAACACCAAGGCTATAAAAAAGAGTAGGGATAATGGTTTTAAGCCCTTTGCAAGTATCAATGCCAACTTGGGTCTAAAATGATGTAAGCACATTCCCAAGAAAAGCGGCAGCCCTAAAAGCAAAGCAACGAGTTTGACCATTTCAAATGGAGCGATGGCAACGGTCTCTAAAATTTGTGCCGTAGGCTTATATAAAGAACCCCAAAACTCTAAACTTAAGGGCGTCATAATCACGGCCAGAAGGGTGGCTATGGCAGTAAGACAAACGGAAAGTGCACTATTACCTCCTGCCAAATGGGTAATGAAATTAGAGATGTTACCTCCAGGGCAAGCGGCGACCATTATCATTCCCAATGCAATACTAGGATAAGGCTTTAGAATAAGGATTAGAATAAAAGTCACAAGAGGCAATAAGACAAACTGACTTAAAACACCAATTAAAATAGGCTTAGGTTTAGACCAAAGTTCCTTAAAATCCTTTATTGAAATCTCTAAGGCAACTCCGAACATAACAAATGCCAAGACTATGTTTAAAACCCATAGCGCTTCACTATCAAAGTTAATATGTACGTTATCTAAAAGTGTATCGGTCAAAGAGTATGCAGTTGGTTAACTTAAACACATTGATGTTAAAAATATGGTTTATAAGTACAAACAACAATAGAATAACACTTAACTTTAGGACTCCAGAATAAAAAGTTATGGCAAGAACAGAAAGTAATATGTTGGACCTTGGAACACAGGCTCCCGAATTTAAACTTCTTGATACCGTTAGTGGCACCACCATGCACCTGTCCGATATGACGGGAGAACATGGTACGGTTATCCTATTTATATGTAATCACTGTCCTTTTGTAATTCATGTAAATCCAGAAATTATCAAAATGGCCAAAACATATCGATCAAAAGGCGTTCAATTTATTGGCATTTCCAGTAACGATGTTGTTAATTATCCTCAGGATGGTCCGGAACTAATGAAAATAAAAGCTTTAGAGGAAGGTTATACCTTTCCCTATCTTTATGATGAAACCCAAGAAGTAGCCAAAGCTTATGACGCTGCCTGCACCCCAGACTTCTATTTATTCGATAACAAGTTAAAACTTGTATATCGCGGTCAGCTAGACGATTCGCGACCTGGAAATGGAAAAGACCTCACGGGAAAAGACCTCAGGGAGGCAATAGATGCACTCTTAAAAAACGAACCTATCTCCACAAACCAAAAACCAAGCATTGGTTGTAATATAAAATGGGCCAGTTCTTAAGAGCAAGCAGCAACCTATAGCAACAGTGTACATGAAAGAGATTGTTCATTTTGAACCACTTACACCAGAGAAATATGCTACTTACATTACTGTAGGAACCAAAGCTTACAACCAGCATTATAGGCACTTATGGCCAAAAGGAGATTCAGCACCGTATATTCAAAGTAGTTTTTCCAAGGAAGTATTGCTTAAAGAAGAACAGGATACCAATACCGGCCTATTTATGATTAATTACAACAAAGAGGCCGTGGGCATACTAAAAATAACTTTTGATAAAGCTTTAGATACCTATGTAGCAGAAGATGCACTCTACGTTGACAAAATCTACCTTAAAAAGGAAGTTACAGGCAAGGGATTAGGCAAAAAAGTCTTGCAGTTTATTAGTCTTAGAGCAAAAGAACTTAAAAAACGTATAATTTGGTTAGATACGATGCAAAAAGGACCGGCGCTATATTTTTACTTAAAAAATGGCTTTAAAGAACATAGCGAGACCAAAATACCTTTTTCACAAGCTATTGAAACCGAGAAGCCTATGTTTATAATGACCAAAACCGTCTCTACGGAATAAATACTTCAATGATAGCTTAAAAAATTACCAGCCTTCCCGATGGGCTAAATTTTTAATGTGAGCAAAATGATGATTCCCATGCCAGGCATACTTGGCAATATTTTCGGCCACGGAAACCTTGACATTACCCTCTGGGTGGAGGTAATTTTTCTTCAAATCATTTGCGCTAAGGCCTTTCAACAAATACACTAGTTTGGCATGCAGTGCGCTGATATAATTTAAGGAAAGGGAAATTGGCGCTGTACGCGCATCAAATAAACCACTCCATTCCTTTTCTTCATAGGCTTTTATCAAAGGCTCGTTCTCTGTAAGCGCCCATTTAAAACGGGTGTAACTATGATGATGACTATCTGCAATATGATGAACGACCTGTCTTACGGTCCACCCATCGGGTCGGTAGGGTGTTTCCAATTGCTCATTGGAAAAATTTGAAACCAAATTTTCCAAACGACCGGGAAGTGTTTCCAATTCCAGAATATAACCCGCAATCTGTTCTGAAGTAATGTTGTCGGGACAACTGAACATGCCAATAGGGTAACGTAAGTCTTGCATATTTTCCATGACTTAAAAATACTAAACTTTAATACATTTTTAACCCCAAAGAAAATTGAACATTCATATAATCTACTAATTTTGTAGAGTAACTTAAACACACACAAATATGGCAACAATACGATTAGGCGATACAGCACCGAATTTTACCGCAGAAAGCTCTGTTGGAACTATAAATTTTTATGATTATTTAGGAGATAGTTGGGGAATACTATTCTCGCATCCGGCAGATTTTACACCCGTTTGCACTACAGAATTAGGAACTGCGGCCAAATTTAAGGATGAATTTGAACAAAGAAATGTTAAAATGATTGCCTTGAGCGTGGACAGCGCAGCTTCTCATACAGAATGGATAAAGGATATTAACGAAGTGCAACAAACCGTTGTAAATTTCCCCATCATAGCCGACGAGGATAAATCCGTATCTAATCTTCATGGTATGATACATCCAAAAGCGGATAACAATTTAACGGTACGTTCCGTTTTTATCATCGCTCCGGATAAGACAGTAAAACTAATCCTTACTTATCCAGCTTCAACAGGTCGCAACTTTTACGAATTATTGCGGGTTATAGACTCACTTCAACTTACTGCCTACCACAAGGTCGCTACTCCAGCAAATTGGGACAAGGGTCAAGATGTAGTGGTTAGCCCCGCTATTCCAACAGCTGAGGCCAAAGAGCTATTTGAAAAAGGAGTAGAGGAAATAAAACCTTACTTAAGAATGACGCCTGACCCTTTGGCATAGTTCTTGGGATACAGGTATGTGTAAAGATGCATATGAGATTACTTAACAGTAATATAACTTACTAAAAATCTTACAATTAAATATTTTAATAGTATCTTTGCACTTTAATTAATATATAATTTTTTCTATTATGAGTAAAGGAACAGTAAAATTCTTCAACGATTCCAAAGGATATGGTTTCATCACTGAAGATGGTTCAAACGAAGATCATTTTGTACACATTTCTGGCTTAATCGACGAAGTTCGAGAAGGTGATGTTGTGGAATTTGAACTACAACAAGGTAAAAAAGGATTAAACGCCGTTAATGTGAAAGTAGTTGACTAGGTAAAGATTTAACTTTTTTATAGTATAAGCCCGAACAATTTGTTCGGGCTTTTTTTGTGCTTCATTACTAAAACGTAACACATGAACTACGTTTTAATATTTTTGTTTAACGTTTACGCAACCATTATTCTTTTTTGCATCTAAAAGGTAAACACAATGGTTCCCCAAGAACTTAAACCTAATCAATGAATACTTTTCTTGCAGTTTTTTTCCTCCTAATAATTGTCAATGCCCTTATACTAGTGGGCAGCCTACTAAGTGAAAAAAACTAATTTAATTATTCCTTTATTAAAGTAGGGTATTTCTTCTTACGGTTGTTATATAAACAGTGAGGAATCTAAACCTGTACCTATGAAAACTTTTTTAATTATAGTCTGTATTTTACTATTGGTAAATATTGTGCTATTTCTATTCAGCCTAACCAAAGCAAAATAAAAACACCCTGGCAAAACCAGGGTGTTTTTATTTATTACTATTGTATTTTATTGAACTACCTAAGCTTATCCAACATTCATTAATTCTACGTCGAATATGAGGGTAGCGTCTGGCGGAATTACACCACCTGCTCCTGCACTACCGTACGCTAAATCTGATGGAATAACAAAACGGGCCTTATCACCAACTTTCAAAAGTCCAATACCTTCATCCCAACCTGGAATTACTTGACCAACACCTAACTGAAAATCGATAGGAGAATTTCTTTTGTAGGAAGAATCGAAAACCTGACCGCTCAATAAAGAACCTTCATAATGTACGGATACCTTTTTACCACTTTCAGCTTTTGCACCGTTTCCATTTTGAATCATTTTATAACGTAATCCAGATTCGGTAGCCTCAAAACCAGCTGCTACTTTATCCAGCTCCGCTGCTTGTGCTGCCTTTGCAGCAGCTAAGCGTTCTTCACCTGATGCAGCAAATTTATCAAAAGCTTCTACAGCATTCCAGTTGTTGGCCTCATCGCCTACTCTTACAATTTCAACAGTTTCTAGGCTATCTCCTTGAGCTATACTATCTACTACTTCTTGTCCTGAAGCAACATGTCCAAAAACAGTATGCTTGTTATCTAACCAAGGCGTGGGAACATGTGTAATAAAAAACTGACTCCCATTAGTTCCTGGCCCTGCATTTGCCATTGATAGCACTCCTGGCTCGCTATGGTTTAAATCTGGATGAAACTCATCATCAAATTTGTAACCCGCGTCACCGGTACCAGTTCCTTGTGGACAGCCACCCTGAATCATAAAATCAGGAATGACCCTGTGAAATTTTAATCCATTGTAGTAGGGCTCTCCTTTAGACTTTACCGAATTCTCTTTGTCCCCCTCAGCAAGTGCAACAAAATTACCAACTGTTCCGGGAGTTTTATCGTGTGTTAGTTTTACTAATATTTCGCCTTTTGATGTGTTGAATTTAGCATAAATTCCATCTTCCATAGTACTAATTTTTAATGAGCGGCAAAGATATGGAAAAGTTAGGAGTTAACCTTTGGGATTACGTGTTTGAGGTTTCAGGTTTAGGGTTTGGAATTTAATAACGATATCATTTTTAACCATAAACTATTTCCCCTGCGAATCACCAGTACCATAAGTATCAAAAAGATAGATAAGACTTGTCATAGCGGCCGCGCCTAATTCCAACTCTCTTCGATTTACGTGTTCAAAAGTGTCGTTCTCTGCATGGTGGTAATCAAAATACCGCTGAGAGTCGGGCCTTAAACCCGCTAATACGATATGCTCGTTCTTCAAAGGACCAATATCGGCACCACTACCCCCTTTGGTAAAAAGATTAGCTAAATAAGGCGCTAGCAGATAGGACCAAGATTGTACCTGTTCAAATGCTGCAGGCGATGCATCAAACGAGAAACCTCTTGGGGTAAATCCTCCAGAATCGCTCTCTAGCGCAAAAATATGATGCTCTTTATTTACCGCTGCTACCTCCGCATACTTCTTACCGCCACGTAAACCATTTTCTTCGTTCATGAAAAGAACGGCTCTAATAGTACGTTTTGGTTTGTACCCTATTTTTTTTAGAATCCGTAACACCTCCATACTTTGCACGCATCCGGCACCATCATCATGCGAACCGTCTCCTAAATCCCAAGAATCTAGGTGTCCACCCACAACCAAAATCTCCTCAGGATCCGTACTTCCTTTAATTTCTCCAATGACATTATAGGATTGCACATCCGGAAACTGTTTGCAGTTTTGTTTAAAATAAAAAAGAATTTCAGGGTTCAATTTTACGGCAGTACTTAGTAATTCAGCCGCATTGGTACTAATAGCTGCCGCAGGAATACGTTCTTCTTCTGGCAAATCACCGTAACCCATACCCCCAGTATGCGGATAATCGTCTAAACGGAGGTTCATTGAACGTACGATAACCCCAAGGGCACCATATTTTGAAGCGGCTATGGCACCACGGCCTCGTTGGTCTACTGCACCAGAATATGCCGAAAACGTATTAATCAATTTAGCATCCATAGGACGATTGTAGAATACTATTTTTCCTTGAATTTTTTCTTTCCCCAAAGACTCCAGCTCCTCTAATCCTTGCACCTCTATGATTTTGGCCTTTATTCCTTTTTGAGGTGTGGCAACGGAACCACCAAGTGCCGTTATAGGAACGTTTGTTGTTACCCCCGGTGTGGTTTCAAAATAAGCAAATTCTGGTGTACCCCTTACCCATTTGGGCACCATAACAGGTTGTAACCAAACACGGTCCAAACCTAGAGAATCTAATTGGGACTTGGTATAGTTTACAGCCTGTTCTGCCTGTATGGAACCCGATAAACGTCCTCCAATCTGATTGGAAAGATAATTTAACCAATCATAGGCTTTTCCATCCTCTAGTGCGGTATCATAAATTTTACGAATCTGAAGCTCGTCTTTACTCTGGGCCTGGGCTATACCCGTTAAAAAAAGTAACGATGCCAGTAGGCCAACCTTATTTTTCACCTTGTAGTTGATTTTCATAGGTTTCTAAATTAGCCATTATTTTAGCATCCAGCGCTGGCTCCTTGATATCTTTGTATTTTTTTAACCTTTCTAACAATATCGTGGCGACAATGACCCGAGCTGCTTTTTTATTATCGGCAGGTATTACATACCATGGCGCATGCGCTTTAGAAGTATTGTTTATGGCTTCCTCATAACAAGATTGATAGGCTTCCCATAATTTCCGCTCTTTTAAATCGCTCGGAGAAAATTTCCAGTGTTTTTCTCTAATAGCCAACCTACGCAATAATCGCTGACGCTGTTCTTCTTTTGAAAGGTGTAGGTAAAACTTAAATATAATAGTACCGTTCTCAAACAGATGTTGTTCAAAATTATTGATCTGTTCAAAACGCTTATCCCAAAATTCCTGTTGTATATCTGCTACCTCGTGTATACCGGGAATACGCTCTCCTAAAATATACTCCGGGTGCACTCTGGTCACCAAAACGTTTTCATAATGCGTTCTATTAAAGACGCCAAACTTTCCTTTGGCCGGCAGTGCTATATAATGCCTCCATAAATAATTATGGTCCAGTTCTAATTCCGTAGGAAACTTAAAACTATGTACCTCTACTCCACTGACATTAAAATCTTTAAAAACTTCACGAATTAGACTATCCTTACCAGAAGTATCCATGCCTTGAAGACAAATAAGAACGCTATACTTCCCGTGAGCATAGAGCATATCTTGAAATTCGCCCAGGGCTCTCCTAGTTATTTTTAGGTCTTTTTTCAATTGTTTGTCCGAAAGTCCAAAATCTTCTCGTGTGGAAACTTCTGAAATTTTTATCGACTCTGTAACACTATACGCACTGCTATTTATATAATCCATACCGAAATATAAAAGATTTAATTTTTGAAATAGGTTAAAAGATCAAAAAAAGATGGTCAGTAAACCCTTGAAATATACATTTCAACCAATAAACGTAAATGACAGCCTTTCCATCGAATAAAAAGCGCTACTAGGGTCTCCCATGATTAACTTTATACTTGTAAAAGTCCCAAATTTTACACCAAATTTTTTATAATGAACAAAACCTACATCTATTCATGCGCTATTGTCGCATTCCTACTTTTTTCTTCCTTTAAGGGTAATCTGGAATGTGAATATGCCGGCTCTAACATCGACTTTGCCAGAACTAGAACAGAGAAGGCAATAGCAATCGACGATATCAATAAAGCACGTTATTTGGCATACAAGGCTTTGAATGCAATTGAAAAATCAAAGAAACAGTTAGAAATATGTGGATGTGAGTTTGCCGAGCAAAATTTATTGGAAGGACTTAAAAATTTAAAGCTTGCGACCAAGGCCACTACACTAGATGCTACACGTATCTACTTATTACGATCATTAGAAAATACTATGGGAAGCTTAAATGCCCTACAAGACCATCATTTGCACAAGGCAAAGTTCAATGAAAGTATGGCCGTTATAGATACTGTAGATATGGCTTTAAATACTTCTTCTATACCAAAAAAGCCCATAAAAATGCTTTATCAGAAGATAGATGCTTCCCTAGAGAATTACGTCGTGTCCTTGAACAAAGTGGTAGAAACGGTAAATTGTAAAGAAGCACGAGCCTTTACTTCACGAATAATAGAACATTGCGAAAAAGAGTTATTAAGGGATAATTTGTCCGAAGGTAAAATATACTATAACCTAAGAACAAAAGAAATAACCCTTGCGGCCCATAATCGTATTGGAACTTGTACAGCAAAATAAACTACATGAGGCCAAACCAGCGAGGCATTCCCAAGAAATGATCAACATTTAATTACGAGGCGAGCCTCGGGGTTTGATCCCCTTTTGAAGTGCCCATATAATTTCTTTATTTGCTAGCGAATAACTTTACGTCATCTTCTGAAACTTCTTCACCTCCCAATATAATCAGACGTTCAACAACATTTCGTAATTCACGAATATTACCTGTCCAATCGTATGCCTTAAGTAATTTAATGGCTTCTTTAGAAAATGACTTGCCCCCTATTCCTTGCTCTTGAGTAACTTTCTTAGTGAAATGATCGATAAGAATTGGAATATCGTCCCTTCTATCATTTAAAGCAGGAACCTTTATTAAGATAACCGCCAGTCTGTGATACAAATCCTCACGAAATTTACCATCGGCTATTTCTTGTTTCAGGTCTTTATTCGTAGCGGCAACGACCCGCACGTCAACTTTAATATCTTTATCCGTACCCACGCGCGAAATTTTACTTTCTTGCAGCGCCCTAAGGACCTTAGCTTGGGCGGACAAGCTCATATCTCCGATTTCATCTAAGAAAATCGTTCCTTTATTAGCAGCTTCAAATTTTCCCGCGCGATCTTTAACGGCAGATGTAAATGCTCCTTTCACATGTCCAAAAAGCTCACTCTCAATTAACTCCGAAGGTATTGCAGCACAATTCACTTCTATAAAAGGTGCGCTACTTCTTGCACTTTTCTCATGTATCCAATGTGCAACCAGTTCCTTTCCGGTTCCATTAGACCCCGTTATTAGAACACGTGCATCTGTAGGGGCTACCTTTTCTATCATATCCTTGATGGCTTCAATCTCTTGACTTTGACCCACCATTTCATAATTCTTGCTGACTTTCTTCTTTAAAATTTTATTCTCTACAACAAGTTCTTTCCTGTCCAAGGCATTCCTTACAGTAGTTAGTAATCTATTTAAATCCGGTGGTTTAGAAATATAATCGAACGCCCCCAGTCTCATCGTATTTACCGCCGTATCTAAGTCTCCATGACCAGAAATCATGATAAAAGGTATTTCTGGTTTAATTTTTCGAGCAGCTTCCAATACCTCAACACCGTCCATTTTTGGCATCTTTATATCACAAAGCACCAAATCATAATCATTATTCTTTATGGTATCCAAACCTTTTAGACCATCCTCTGCCTCCTCCAAAACATAAGCGCTATTCTCTTCAGAAAGTATCTTGACCAAAACTCTTCTAATGGCTGCCTCATCCTCTATTACCAAAATTTTTGACATGTTTCAATTTTTAAATTCCTATTCTAAATCCCGTTCTAAAATAAAGTCCGGGACCACTGTTGAGTGTAAAAACACTGGCTCTGTCACTATTCCTTAAAACACCGTTCTGTGTTATGGTATGTCCTCCTAAAAGATAGACAGAAATATCTTTAGTAAATTTATACTGATAACCAAGAGTCAATAATAATGCCGTATGTGAAATATCCGTAGCTAAATTATTATTTGACAGCAGTATATCATTCTGAATATTTACATAATATCCATCTAAGAAAAGTTCTGCTTGAAAAAAGTGTTGTTTTTTGGTATATAGTTTTATACCGGTTTTTGGAACACCGACCGTGTAAGCCCAATTGGGCCTAAAACGCTTTTCGTAATACACGAATGGAAGCGGTACACGAATGGGAGATGTGGCGCTATAGGACAGGCCTACCACCAATCTATAAGGTTTTTCCGCATCTTTTTTTTCTTTGTATCCGCCTGCAGTAAAATTTATATTGAAATCTTCTCGCTGATTCCCATCTGTAAAGGTTGATGCCCATCGGGGGGTCATTACTCCGATAAATCGCCAGTCTTCGCTCCATTTATATACGTATGCCAAATTAACATCTAATACATGGAAATTACTAAGGTCGGTAGTATTTGGTAGGGTAGACTGGGGTACCGTATAATCAAACTTGTTATACTCGGCCCCTAGTACGATAAAATCTTTCTTTTCACGAACGGGAATTGGAACATTGGCCAATAACTTTATTCTTGTTGTACTAACCTCAGAGTTATTCTCTGGCATCAACATGTATTCCGCCCTAAAAACATCCGGAGTTTGAGCAGTGATAAAAGTGAAAGAAAAAATAAGCGATAACATTCCTATTCTTTTACAACTCCTCATTCCTTATCGCCATTTTTAACATTACTATATTGAAACGGTTTTTGTTGAAAAATATGCAGATCTCTTTGAGGAAATGGTATCACGACATTATTGTCCCTAAACTCGGCATCGATTTTATAACGTATTTCACTCTTTATCCTAGGGTCCGTAAAGCTATCACTTATAAAAAAGTTTAAGGAGAACAGCAGCGCAGAGTCACCGAAATCCTCAAATAGCACAAAAGGCTTAGGATTTTTCAGCACTCCCCTTTGGTTCTGTACTACACCTTCTAAAATTTTAGTGACCAATTGTACATCGCTACCGTAAGCTACTCCTATGGTAACGTTCTCTCTGGTAGTTTTGTGGTTTTGGGTATAATTATAAACAATATCACTAATAAATTTATGATTTGGGATTATAATCACCTTATCATCTCTTGTAATGGCCCGTGTGGTGCGCAATTTAATCTCAAAAACCTTTCCAACGCGATTATCCACTTCTACAATGTCACCCACTCTTAAAGACTTATCGAGAATAATAAATATCCCTCCTATAATGTCTTGAAACAACTCTTGCAAAGCAAGACCCAGACCAACGAACAACGCAGCAGATGCCGTTATAAGTATAGTGATATCTATCCCAGCGGCACTCATGGTAAATAGTATAACTACAATATATACTACATACTTAATAAACTTAAAGATGCTTACGAACTTAAGTTTATCATCGTTCTCCATTTTTCTGGTAAAAAATTGACGAATCCATCTAAGAAAAAAACTGGTAATAAAAAAAGCAGCGGTAAGTAAAAGTAATAGCCCAATAGTGATATGGATTGACTTTTCACCCTCTCCATAATGAAACCCCAAGTTCAAAAACTCTTTAATGGAGCCCCAGATATCATCCTCAATAATTTCCTTTATTTTCTCAGTCTGCTCCTGAATCATAGTTAATACTTAAGCCATTTAAAAAGTTCTTTATAGCTCGGTTTTTTACCGTACATAAGTATTCCCACACGATATATTTTAGCGGCTAACCAAACGATGCCAATAAAGGTAGCTATTAATATTAAAATTGATGAAATCAATTGCCATAGCGGCACGCCTCCTTCACCAATACCTCCAGGAAGTCTCATTAACATAACAATAGGGGATGTAAGTGGAAATAGTGAGAAACCAACAGCTATTGGCCCATGTGGATTACTGAACACCGAAAAGAAACCAACATATATAGCCAGCATTAAGGGTAAGATAATAGGAAAAATAAACTGCTGAGTGTCCGTTTCATTATCTACGGCAGCACCAATTGCAGCGTATATAGAGCTATAGATTAAATAGCCTAAAATAAAGTATATCAGAAAAAAGGTAATAAGCATAACCCAAGGAATATCAAAAAGCTCTTGTGCATAAAGCTGAATCGTAGTGTCGGCAGATGGTATTCCTGAATTTACCCCTGTTGGATTTAATCCACCTCCAGAAATGGTAGCGGGGTCTATATCAAAAATAGTCATCGCAATGACTAGTAATAAAGTTCCGGAAACTATCCATATTCCAAACTGGGTAATTCCTGCCAAGGAGGTGCCAATAATTTTGCCTAGCATTAATTGAAAAGGCTTAACCGAAGAGATGATGACCTCTATTATTCTACTGGTTTTTTCTTCGATAACACTCCGCATAACGAATCCTCCATAAATAATAATAAACATCATAATAAGGTATCCAAAGCCACCTCCTATAATCGCTTTTATCTCATTTATACCTTTCAAATTTTGTTGCCCTGAAAAAGTAGCAATATTAATTTCATAAGAGCTGTCCATTTCTGAATACTGTTCAGCGGATATCCCCAGTTCTCTCAATCTTTCCCGTCTTAACCTGTCCTTAAATAAACGCTCTAATTTTTCTAATACAGATGTACTAGGCGACTCTTTGCTATAAAAAAATGACCTTTTAGCTACCTTTTCAAGATTAGATTCATTAGGAAGGTAAATTAAACCATAATAACCCATATTTAAGGTGGAGTCTTTTGCCTCCTCCAAACTTAAATCCCTAAAACTGACAAAGGAAGTGGTATCGGTTGTTAAGAACGAATTAGAAAAATAATCACTCTCGTTTAACACGGAAATAACCCTTTTTTCATTGTCATTTAATTTGGTGAGGTAGGCAATAAGCAAAATCATACCTACCATGAGAATAGGGCTTAAGAACGTCATAATAACAAAAGACTTATTACGGACTTTAGCCAAGTATTCTCGTCTAATTATCAAGGGTAATTTATTCATGAGAAATACCTTTACTTTTTATAGTTCTAATAAATATGTCGTTAGCGGATGGTATAGTTTCCACAAAACTATTCACATTGCCCTTACTCCCTAGATAATTCAACAAAGGCCTTGAATCATTAGATGCTAATTGAATGGAAAAATAAAGCTGATTTTCGTTTGCATCATACTCCGAACTTAATATTCGAAATTTATCCTTTAACTCTGTTGTAAAGTCCTCGGGATTATCAATTTCCAAACCAACATCAAATATGTTGTTCTTGTAAGCCTTTTTAATATCGCTTAATTTACCGTCTAATATTTTTTCAGATTGATGGATTAAGGAAATGTATTCGCACAATTCCTCTACGGATTCCATACGGTGAGTAGAAAATATTATTGATGTACCAGCTTCTTTAAGTTTTAGTATTTCATCTTTTATAAGATTGGCGTTAATGGGGTCAAAGCCACTGAAAGGTTCATCGAAGATTAGTAGTTTTGGCTCATGAAGAACGGTGACGATAAATTGTATTTTTTGCGCCATTCCCTTTGAAAGCTCCTGAATTTTCATATTCCACCAATCTCCAATATCAAGACGATCGAACCAAAATTTCAGTTTGGCCTTAGCATCGGCTTTTGACAATCCTTTAAGTTGGGCCAGATACAAAGCTTGTTCTCCAACCTTCATACTTTTGTATAGACCACGCTCCTCTGGCAGATAACCTATTTGCGATATATGCTCTGGCTTTAGCAGTTGGCCATCAAAAAAGACTTCACCGCTGTCAGGATATGTAATTTGATTGATAATACGTATTAGAGTGGTCTTACCAGCTCCATTAGGGCCCAGCAATCCGTAAATACTATTCTTAGGAATTTCTAAGGAGATGTTCTTTAAAGCAGTATAGTTTCCATACTGTTTGGTGACCTCTTTAGTGACCAAAATGTTGTTCATGTAGGCAATTTATCCAAAGATATTGAAATGTTTTAAAAGGCACGGGACGTAAAGAACAACAACATAAATATAGTTATCATTATCCCGAATATTTAGGCGTTTAATAAGCTTTGGTACTATTAAAAACGGCTTTAAAAGCAAAACCCACCCTCAAAAGATTAAGGATGGGAAAAAAATTGCTATGAAAAAGAAAATTGACATTAGTTTCCTAACATCAAATCAAATATACGTTTTTTATTTAAAAATCAATGATTTTAGTATTAAGAGAACATATCTTTAACTTTTTCAAAAAAAGATTTGTCGGATTTTTCCGGTTTTGGTTCAAAATTTTCATTTCCCTGCATACGTTGAAAGAATTCTTTTTGTTCTTTATTAAGTTCTTTTGGAGTCCAAACATTAACGTGTACCAAGAGATCGCCGCTGCCGTAGCCATTAAGACTAGAAATACCTTTACCTCTTAACCTTAGAATTTTTCCGGACTGTATTCCTGGCTCTAATTTTATCCTGACCTTTCCGCCAACCGCATCTATTTCTTTGGAGGTTCCCAAAACTGCTTCAGAAATACTTACGTATAAATCGTAATGCAGATTATCTCCCTCTCTCTTCAGCGTATCATGTTCCTGGGTCTCTATGGCAACAAGTAAATCCCCCGGTATACCATTACCTGGCGCATCATTACCTTTACCGGGAACTTTTAGTTGCATCCCCTCTTCTACCCCTGCCGGAATATTTATGGAAACGGTTTCCTCGGTAACTTTTAAACCTTGCGCATCCGCATCTCCAGGTTTGCCATCTAAAATCTGTCCACTACCACCACAAGTACTGCAAGTAGCTGCGGTTTGCATACGACCAAGAATTGTATTTTGCACCTTGGTTACCTGACCTCTACCATTACAGGTAGTGCAGGTTTTATAGGTTACACCTTCCGCTTGTATTTTACGCCTTACTTTAACCTTCTTCTCAACACCATTAGCAATCTCCTCTAACGTTAGCTTTACCCTAATCCTTAAGTTGCTACCTTTAGTCCTCCGCTGACCACCACCGCCGAAGCCGCTAAAACCGCCGAAACCACCTCCTCCACCGAAGGCACTTCCGAAAATATCGCCAAACTGGCTGAATATATCATCCATATTCATTCCGCCACCACCAAAGCCACCACCACCTTCAAAAGCGGCGTGTCCAAACTGATCGTAACGTGCTTTCTTATCCGCATCACTTAAAACTTCGTAAGCCTCGGCAGATTTTTTAAACATTTCCTCTGCCTTGGCGTCGCCCGGATTTTTATCCGGATGGTATTGCAAAGCTTTTTTGCGATAAGCTTTTTTAATCTCAGCCGCAGATGCACTTTTGCTAATACCAAGAATGTCGTAATAATCTTCTTTCATACCTCTTTTTTAATTTCCGACAACAACCTTCGGATGGCGAATAATTCTGTCCCCCAGTTTAAAACCTTTTTCAATGACATCAATTACTTTGCCTTTCATTTTTTTATCCGGTGCGGGAATCTGTGTAATAGCCTCATGCACTTCTGCATCAAACGTATCACCAATACTAACTTCTACATTTTGAAGCCCTTTGGATTTTAAGGTTTCGTTTAGCTTACCATTAATAAGTTGAACGCCCTTGAACATTTCTTTATCCTCAGATTTAGAAAGTTCTTTTAAGGCCCTATCAAAATCATCTAAAACAGGTAACAAGGATACGATTACTTCTTGACCTGCGGTTTTGAAAAGGTCCATCCTTTCTTTTGATGTCCGTTTCTTGTAGTTCTCGAACTCCGCGAACAATCTTAAAAATTTATCTTTTTCCTTACCTAAATCCTCCTTTAACTGTTCCTCTTCGCTAAGTTGCTCTTCCTCTTGAGTTTCGCCCTCATTTTCAATGATTTCTTCCTCATTGGAGACAGTATCCTCCATATCTTCGGCTTTATTTTTATCACTCATAATATATTGCTTATTTAAGACCAAATTTGAGGTGGCAAAAGTACTGCCAAATCTTTAAAAATGTCAAAATGTCACAAAGGAATATTAAAAAATCCGCCAAAAGCGGATTTACAAAGAATATCTGAGAATTCTAATGCTTAAGAAGCATACTCTTTTTCCATGGTAGCTTCTTTTGGAGCACAAAAACCATTAAGTCCATAAATATCTTCCAGTGCTGAACAGATATTTCTAAAACGAAAATTAAAACCCTCTTCCTCTATTTTTTTGCTACTGACCCTTTGGCTAGCAAAAAGTATATAGGACATTTCCCCCAATATGGTATTCATTACAAACTTTGGAATGTTAGGCAAAAAAAGTGGTCTCTGCAGTGCTTTGGCAATTTCCTTGACCAATTTATTGTTACTGACAGGATTTGGAGCTACACCATTGAAGACCCCCTTTATATTATTTTCCCCTAGGAAGAGGAATATTTTTGCTAGATCTACTATATGAATCCAAGATTGCCATTGGTCACCACTTCCAAAAGCTGCCCCCACATAATACTTAATGGGTTTCGCCATCTCTGGTAGCGCACCACCATTATTGGACATTACCAAACCAACGCGTACTTTGGCAACATTAATATCTAATTTCTTGAAGGCATCTATCCCTTCCTCCCACTTCGCTACTACTTCTCCCAAGAAGCTGTCATCTACTTGCTCGCAGCTCTCATCATAATACTTACTTTGAGAAGTTGGGTAAATCCCAATTGCCGAGGCAGACACAAAAGACTTAATATCCTCGTAGGAGCCGTTTTCTATAGCATTATATAAGGTTCTCAAAGAATCAACACGACTATTTAGAACCTCTTTTTTGTAGGCTGATGTCCATCTTTTAGAAATACTAGCTCCTGCTAAATTCACTATTACGGAAACCCCGTTAAGGCAATCACTATCAATCTGGTTATTTGAAGGGTCCCAATAAAAACCTTGATAATTACTCTTAGAAACTATTTTATGTTTACTTGTAGTGAGGTAATTCACATCATATCCCTTATCGTGACATTGACGAACTATTTCACTCCCAACTAAACCCGTAGCACCTGTTATCAATACTTTCATACGCTAAATATATTGCATAAAAAGCAAGCTGACAGACACTTTAATTTGGATTTAACACCTTTGTTTAACCTCCTAAGGTGCGAAGGCTAATAATCTACACCGAGACTTAAGGTTTAAAACCTCTTAACATTTCCCTTTTACCAGGGGGACCGGGAAGTCTTTCTACTAAAAAACCGACTTCTTGCATAGCCCTCCTAACACTACCTTTGGCAGCATAGGTAACAATATATCCTTTTGATTTTAGTGCATCGAACATTTTACTGAATATTGAAACTGTCCATAGCTCTGGCTGCACCCTTGCGCCAAAAGCATCAAAATAAATAAGGTTAAACAAGTTTTTTGCCGTTATGTCCTTAAAGTCCATTTGTTGCTTCTCCAGATAAAAATCGGGAGCAATTGCAACCGCTTCATTCCATTTACTATCGTGAAGCTTCTTGAAGTTGGAATCCATCTCAGGAACACCCAAGGCATTCGCATATTCCAATTGTTCAATTTCTTCCTTTGCTACAGGAAAAGCCTCAACACCGGTATAGCTAATGTTCAATCTCTTTTCACCACATTCCAATAATGTAATAAAGGCGTTTAAACCCGTTCCAAAGCCTATTTCCAAAATAGCCAAATCAGTCTTTTCAAAAAGGTCGAGTCCATGTGCTATAAATACATGATAGGCTTCTTGTATGGCACCGTGCTTGGAATGATATTGCTCATTCCATCCTTTAATCTGTATGGTTTTAGAACCATCACCGGTGGTTATTATTTCTCTTTCCAAATTATTGTTTCAACAACACCCCGTCCGCTTCAAATCCCAATGTTTTCTTAGGCGCTACAATATTTTTAATCTCTGCATCGGATGCGCCGCCATCCTTAGCGTAATGTCTTTGGTCGTCCACACTCATTTGCTCAACAAAGGCCAAGCCGTTCACCACCACTTCTTTTCCTTCTATATCCGTTGGCATAAAAAAACCATAATCCTTAAACCGGACCATAACTTCTTCACCATTTTCCATATCTAATTTCATCCAACATCCTTTTGCTTTACAAACTTCCTTTACCCTGGCAGTGAACTTGGTCTGTAAGGTATCAGCTGCAGTCATATTATTGTAAACATTCAGCATTTTATTAGCATCCTTTGCGTTTTCAGCTGCAATAAGTGCTCCATAGCTCTTTACATTATTTTTCGTTTCTGTAGCATTTTGCCCCATAGCCGAAAAAGAGATAACTAAAACAACAAGTAAAATGTTAAAACCTTTCATATTTTGTAAAAATTAAGATTATGGTACAAAACTGGTCATTTTTGAACTTAAAAAGAAGCCCCAATCCGTATATTTAACTAATTTTATTCTTTTAATACAATTTTGAATGCGTACGGAGACAAATAAAATTAGCGTAGAAAAAGTGGCCAACTCTAAAATTGACCAAATAGATTTTGACAATCTTGCATTTGGATCGGTCTTTTCTGACCACATGCTGGTCTGTGATTACAAGGATGGTGAATGGAAAACCCCTAAAATTATTCCCTACCAACCCATAACCCTAGACCCATCATCTAAGATTTTTCACTATGGGCAATCTATCTTTGAAGGCATGAAGGCCTATAAAGATGATTTGGGTGATATCTTTATGTTTAGACCCTTAGACAATCATAAGCGTCTTAATATTTCCGCAAAAAGATTATGTATCCCAGAACTTCCTGAGGCATATTTCATGGAAGGCCTAAGTACACTATTAGAACTGGACAAAGCATTTATACCTTCAAAAAAAGGCTCATCATTATATATTAGACCCTTCATTTTTGCTTCGGGTAACGGTTTCCATGCCTCTCCTGCTGACGAATACAAATTCATTATAGCCACCGCCCCGTCCGGAGCATATTTTTCCGGCAAGGTAAAAGTACTTATTGAGCAAACCTATTCTAGATCTGCAAACGGAGGTGTTGGTTACGCAAAGGCAGGAGGGAATTATGCTGGACAGTTCTACCCTACCCAACTGGCTATAGAAAAAGGATACAATCAAGTTATTTGGACAGACGATACTGAACACGAATACATAGAGGAGGCAGGAGCAATGAACATTTTCGTTCGTATTAACGATACCTTGATAACTGGCCCTACGAGTGACAGGATTTTGGACGGAATTACAAGAAAAAGTATTTTAAAAATTGCCGAGGACGAAGGAATAAAGACCGAGGTGCGCAAAATCTCCGTAACAGAAGTAGTTGAAGCTGCGAAACAAGGAACCTTGAAAGAAATGTTCGGCGCAGGAACAGCAGCGGTAATTTCACCCATAGCTGCTTTTGGCTATAAGGATCAAGATTATGATTTACCACAATTGGAAAATAGTTACGGTTCCAGACTCAAAAAAATAATAACAGACATTCAGTACAACAAATCGGTCGACAAATTTGGTTGGCGCTTTAAGGTAACGAACTAAAAAAAAAGGGCTATATGCCCTTTTTTAGTTTTTTAATATGGCTGCAATATCGGGTTTAAAATAATTGGGACCTTTAAGTACTTTCCCGTCTTCTCTATAAATAGGTTTACCATCGGCTCCC
Organism: Maribacter sp. R77961; assembly: GCF_044594925.1. GTDB lineage: Bacteria > Bacteroidota > Bacteroidia > Flavobacteriales > Flavobacteriaceae > Maribacter. The sequence continues at coordinate 1,912,064 of NZ_CP138991.1, forward strand.
AACTTGCTCATATTACTACGTTGAATTTCAGCAAATACTTCTTCTATTTTATATTGCATCCCGTGTTCTAATATAGTGCCGCATAAGATATACAACATATCCCCTAGGGCATCTGCCACCTCTACCATATCATTATCCAAGGCAGCCTCTAAGTACTCCTTATTTTCCTCATCCATAAGGTTAAACCGCAAAAGGTTCTTGGCTTTACCCAAATCCGCTTTCATTTCCTCGGATACACCTAATCCAAAAGACTCATGAAACTGTTGTACCGCCTTAATTTTATTTTTCATACTTAACTTTTGTTTTTGCCGTAGCTTTGCGTAAAAATATAAAATATGTTCAGCACCGGACAAATCGTTTTCGCTATACTTTTTGCAATTTCCTTTATCGTAATTATCATTTTTGCCTACCGCAAAGACCTTAAATTGCACAAAAAAAATTATAAAGGTGTAAAGTGGGTAGGAATATTCTTCGTAATCTTCTTGTTAACCCTCTTCATAATTAAGTATTTCCTTAAAAATTAGCCAATTTTTTACGTACACCACAAAAATTAGGCTGTACGCAACAAAAAAAACATTTTCCTCGTATACTATACCAAATAACGTAATTTTGCGTTATTCATCTATAAGGGGCAATAAATTATGATGACATTCTTTACAATATTTTTAATTTTAGTAGGACTGAATGCAGTTATTCTGTTGAGCAGTTTACAGAGCATTAACAAAAAGACGAAAAAACCTACACCTAAATTCAACGACGCACCGACATCTGTAATCTATCCTATAGATTTATTAGGCACGAATTACAAAAAGGCAGTTTAGTTTTTTACCTTTAGAAGGTATGAAACAAGTATTACTGGTTTTTATTGGAGGTGGTTTCGGTAGTGTGCTGCGCTTTTGGATATCAAAAATTCTCAATCCTTATTATTCAAATTTTTATTTAGGCACCTTTGCGGTTAACGTTATTGGATGTTTGCTTATTGGGTTCTTATTTGGTTTTTCAATCAAGAACAATTTATTATCTGAAAACCAATCGCTTTTATTGGCCACAGGTTTCTGTGGTGGATTTACAACATTCTCCACCTTTGCCTTAGAAGGTCATCTATTATTAAAAGAATCTACCCTGCTCAACTTTTCAGTTTATACCATTGGCAGTATAGCGATTGGAATCATAGCTATCGCTCTAGGGCTGTGGATTTCAAAATTGTTATAATAATAACATTAGATTAGCCTCTTTTTATATTTTGAATAATTTATGGTGTTTTATCATTATTTCTAACAATTCCCTAAAAAAATAAGGTTTTCAATATTTTATTTTCAATATTTAGTTCATTCTCACCTCAAGCTATCTTCATATTCTCAAAATAAACGCAATTATTTCAGCATACCTATAATTTTTTAGGGTATAAATTATAATAAACATAAAAATAAACGTAGACACCCTAAAAAAATTAGGGTGTTAATTTTTTTAACATACATTTACCGCTTTAAAACCAATATAAAATGAAAAAAATCGAGGCAATTATCAGAAAATCCAAATTTGACGATGTCAAAGAGGCATTGCATCAAATCGAGGTCAATTTCTTTAGTTACTGGGATGTAACTGGAGTTGGAAATGAAAAACAAGGGCATGTTTACAGAGGTATCTCTTACAGCACAACAGATATACAAAGAAGATATCTTTCTATAGTAGTATCTGATGAGTTTTTAGACAAAACGGTCAGTGCCATCTTAGAGTCTGCTTATTCCGGTAATGTAGGTGACGGTAAGGTATTTGTATCTGATGTCATCGAGGCCTACCGTATAAGAACGAAAGAAAGTGGTCAAGCAGGAATCAACTAACTCTAACTAACTAAAACTTTATTAAAATGGACGCAGGATTATTTACAGCGAATAATGTATGGATGATGTTGGCTACCGCATTGGTATTCTTCATGCATACTGGTTTTGCCTTTTTAGAAATAGGCTTAACAAGACAAAAGAACACGATTAACATATTATTTAAGAACATATTTATCATTACCGGAGGTCTCTTACTTTACTATGCCTTTGGATTTAATTTAATGTACCCTGGTTTTGAAGATGGAGATATGGGTATTTTAAAATTCTCTATGGATAGTTTTGGTATCGGTGCTCCTGAAGGAGGGATGACGCCAGACTATGCAGACGGAGGCTATACTTGGTGGACAGATTTTCTTTTCCAAGGAATGTTCGCAGCGACAGCAGCGACAATTGTTTCTGGAGCCGTAGCAGAACGTATCAAAATTGGTTCGTTCATGATATTCACGGTATTCTATGTTGGATTGGTTTATCCTATAGTAGGTGCATGGAAATGGGGAGGTGGCTTCCTAGATTCTTGGGGATTCTATGATTTCGCAGGCTCTACCTTGGTTCACTCCGTTGGTGGGTGGGCAGCCCTTGTAGCTATAACATTACTTGGCGCTAGAATTGGTAAATTCGGTAGTGACGGAAAACCTAAGGCCATACCGGGACACAATATTCCTTTAGCAACGGCCGGGGTATTGATATTGTGGTTAGGATGGTTTGGATTTAACGGCGGATCCGTTCTTTCAGCAGATCCAGAATTAACCTCTTTAGTGCTAGTAACAACAAGTTTGGCTGCGGCCGCGGGTGGTTTCGGAGCTTTCATTCTATCGACCATTCTTTACAAAAATTTAGACTTGACCATGTTTCTGAACGGTATCCTTGGTGGGTTGGTAGGAATTACAGCTGGGGCAGATTTAATGTCGCCAAACGAAGCTATTGTCATTGGGTTTATAGCAGGTCTTATCATTGTTTTAGGTGTTGCTTTAATAGACAAGTTAAAATTAGATGATCCTGTAGGAGCGGTTACTGTACACTTGATCTGTGGTATTTGGGGAACTTTAGCTGTTGGACTTTTTGGAAACTTGGCAGGTGGAGAGCAATTCCTAACACAATTATACGGAGTACTTATTATTGGTGCATTCTGTATCGTAACCTCTGGAATTATATTGGGAGTACTTAAGGCGACATTAGGTCTAAGAGTTACCAAAGAGGAGGAATTAGAAGGCTTGGACATCCACGAACATGGAATGGACGCTTACTCTGACTTTAGAATGAATCAGCACTAAATCATAAAACGGAAAAGGAAACGGAGCGTTTTGCAGAACGCTCCGTTATATAACCTTCTCAAAAAAATTTAAATCAGTCATTACAACAATCCCTAATGGGATTATAAATTCAAACTTATGAAAACGATTATTTATACAAAATTCGTAAAAAATTTATTTCTTTTAGCATTAACTGTTTTTTCTACTGTTTCTCTTGTAGCTCAGGAGGAAGAGGAAACATCAAAATTCTCTTTTAGTGGTTCGGTAGATGCATATTATAGAGCCAATTTAAATGCAGGTAACGGTATAGATGCTCAGGCTCCAGGTAGTTCTTTCGCTAATCTACCTGGCTTTGCACTTGGTATGGCCAATGTAATAGGTAGCTATGAAGGAGAAAAAGTTGGTTTTGTTGCAGACTTAGTATTTGGTCCTAGAGGTACAGATGCTATTTTCGCCTCCCCAATGTACTCTGCAACAGGAGATATTGTTAATCAGTTATATGCCTACTGGAACGTGAGCGATAAGGTAAAGTTAACCTTCGGTAATTTTAATACCTTCTTAGGATATGAAGTAATATCTCCTGTTGCTAATTTTAACTATAGTACTTCATACCTATTCTCATATGGGCCGTTTTCTCATACGGGGCTAAAGGCAGATTTTACACTGTCAGATGATCTGAGTTTAATGTTAGCAGTAATGAATCCAACAGATTTAACCGAGTTTAACCCAACTGGGCAGTATGCTTATGGTGTGCAATTAGGTTATAGCGGACAATATGCTAACGTCTTAATTGACAATGGGTCTTTTGAAATAGACTATACAGGTGGGTTTGACCTTTCAGATTCCTTTTTCTTAGGCCTGAACGCTGCACTTTTTAGTGGCGATGAGGAAGACGGAATTGGAAGTTTCGCAGGCGTAGCAGTATACCCACAGTTAGCTACTTCAGAGAACTTTACAATAGGTTTAAGAGGTGAGTACTTTGCTGAAACGGATTTCTTTGGAGCAATTGGTGCTGTTGATGCTGAAGGAGACGCCAGTGTTTTTGCAGTAACCCTTACGGGTAGCGCAACTATTGGCGATCTTATTTTAAAACCAGAATTTAGATTAGACAGCACATCAGAAGATGCTACTTTCACTAACGGAGACGGAGAGCCTATAAGCAGTCTCTCTTCCTTTGTACTTGCAGCGGTCTACTCTTTCTAAAATTGAATTATATAGTTGATTTATAGTTTTAAACATCAAAAGCCCAACGTAAACGTTGGGCTTTTTCTATTTATCGAAGGCCTTTACTCCCGCTAAGATTCTAGTCTTTAAATTATTCACCGAAGGCACCAAAGGGCAAGAGTATTTCTTATTATAGGCACAATAGGGATTGTAAGCCTTATTAAAATCAATAGTAATCATATCACCCTCAGGTATTCTTAAATCTAAATACCTACCACCACCATAGGTTTCTTTACCATTGGTTAAGTCGGTAAACGGAAGAAATAAATAGTCTGTATATTTTTCTTCAAGTATTAACTCGGGGCTTTGATACACCTCCAGCGCATAGGTTTTTCCTTTAAGCTGAAATTCTACTTTGGCATAAACCACTTCTTCTGATTTTGTGCCTGTACTGGTTGGCATTAAAAAAGGTAAGGCATCTGGTGTTCTTATAAATTTTGCTTGTACCACGTAATTAGTATCCGGTGCAAAAAAATCCAATCCCTCAAAATCTTTACGATGCCTGTCAGCCAATGGAGACACCTCTGGGTCTTTAAATTCAGCATTCAATTTCTTCTGATATTCCAATATAGCGGTAAGTTTATCGTTCTTGGAAGTAATGGAAACCTCTTCCTTTTCGTCATGATACCGCTTTCCCTGCTTGCAACTAAAAATAAGTACGCATAAGACAATTACTATTCTTGAATTAAACATATATTTCACTTTTTAGTACAAAAATACAATATATGTATTTTTAGTTTTTTGTATTCCTTTTACCTTGCATTACATAAAATCTACCAAATGAAAATTAATTTGCTTGTACTTCTCATAACGCTAACCACTTTTAGTTGTAAGCAAGAAAAACTAAAACGTGAATCTAAAAGTAAAGTTGAGCGCTTTATACCAGAACTTAAAGACAATAGGTACAATGTTGCCTTTTTGATAATGGATGGCGTTTTCAATACGGAGTTCACAGCGCCTTATGATATATTTCAACACACCCAATATCGAGATAATATTAAGGCGATGAATACATTTACGGTAGCCAATACCCTTGAACCGATCACCTCTTTTGAAGGGCTTAGAATTTTACCTGATTTCGACTATACAAAAGATAGTATACCACAAATAGACATTCTTGTAGTACCAAGCGCGGAGCATCATTTAGATACTGATTTAGAAAATGAAGTTTTACTAGAATTTATAAGAGAAATCGACAAAAGTGCCCTTTACGTTACCAGCCACTGTGATGGAGCTTTCGTCTTAGCAAAAGCTGGCATCCTTAATAATGTGACATCTACCACTTTCCCAAGTGACATAGACACCTACAAAACTATGTTTCCGCATTTAAAAGTAAAGGACAGTGTATTATTTGTACATGATGGTAAGTATATTACTTCGGCCGGTGGCGCAAAAAGTTTTGAAGCGGCCCTTTACTTGTGTGAGCAATTGTATGGAAAGGAAGTAGCTATTTCCCTTGCTAAGGGATTGGTCATAGATTGGAATTTAAATACTGTTCCCCATCTTAGTCTTCAATGATATCATAACGAGCCTCCTTAAGGTATTTATCGACTATTTCGTTGAATTCTGGTGTTATTCTTAGGAGAGCTGTATTTTCTAGACTATATAATTCCGTTTTATTTTTGTAGCCCGTTTTTAGTAATTCTTCTAAATAAAATAACGCGGTACCATAATCCTCTATTAGCGCACTATTAGAAATTACTTTTAAATATCCTTCCTTGCTATCAGGCTTTGTTATGGTTTTTAACATGTAAAGAAAATTCAGGGCCTGTATGTCTACAACTTCATCGGCATTTACCACATCTATATTATCATCAATTAAGGCATTGACGTAGCCTCTTAATCGGGCCGCCATTTGGTCTTCATAGTTTATGGTACTTTTTTCCATCTTGTTCAATTCCGCCATTTGATAGTTCCACCAACCAAGATTACTATAGTTATAGGTTAATACATCTTCTTCTAAATAATAGCCATAATCTGCTTTGATAAAAGATTCTTTAAGAAAATACTTATCCTGAAGTCTATTATTAATTTTGTAAGACTTACTTCGACGCAATTGACGGCGGCTATTCTTTAAGGAGTCCATACTCAAGAAAGGGCGGTAGACCTGCATCATCTCATTAAGAATATGAGCTGATAGTAACGGTTTGTCATTGGTAAACATCAGGTTGGCTTTTACAAAATCCGATTCATAAGATTTTTGAATAAAATCCATATCCCTTTCCAAGTCTTCTTTAGCCATTGCCGCTAACTTTAGTTGTCTCATGGCGTTTGCGAGTTCTTCCTTTTTTGGCCATTCATGCCCTGTCTCGGAAAAGTGCAAATTATTAGGGAATTGTAGTTCGTTCAAGATTTTTCTCGTTTCTAACAATTCTCTAAAATTATAATCCTTTCGCCCCGCTATACCTATAAAGTGAAAAGTCTTTTTAGCACTAAGAATCTCAACGTTACCAACGGCCGCACCACAAGAAATAACTCCTTTGATTTCTGGAATAAATGTGGGGATTATGGAAGCGAACCTAGCACCATCAGAAAAACCACCTGTATATGTCATGTTTTTACGTATCGGCAACAGCTCTGCCACAGTATTGAACATTCTGCTTGCTACCAGTACGTTCTGCGATAAAGTAAGCGTATCACTACTATTATTAGAACTGGCCAAAATAAACCCTTCTTCCTCCGCAGCTCCCTTAAACATGGAAAGCGTCTGTTTACTCTTACCCTCCAAATCCAGCACAAAAATAATTGGCCAAGATTTAGATGTGGTGAAATTTGTTGGAAGGTAGAGCGAAAACGTCTCGGCCAAGGTATCGTTCACTGCAATGTTATCCGCAATGACACCTTTTGATATTTTAAATTCTTGGGCAACTATTAAAAATGGAATTACAAATAAAAGAAGCGTAACAGTTTTTTTCATATTTAGGAACGTATCAAAAATCTAGCCAAATTCATATTTAAATGTAGTTATACTATTTAGTAATTGGAAAAAAAATACGTAATACTTAAAATGAATCAATAAAAATTACGCTATTGTTTTCCTTCTATTTTTTTAATCGGAGCATTTGAGATGACCTGGGAGAGAACAATATTGGTTCTAGTTTCTCCATATTGAATAAGCTTATCTATAAACTGTTCTAAATGAAACTGGTCTTGAAAGACCACCTCCATAACAATATTCTCATTTCCCGTAATCCTATAGCAATTAACAACCTCATCTAAAGTGTGCACCAAGGCCAGAAAAGGCTTCAACTTTCCCATAAAAGCACGTAGTGTAATAATTGCCTTAAGTTGGTATCCAGTAAGCGCATGGGAAACCATTGCATTGTAACCGACCAAGACACCAAGGTCCTCCATTTTTTTAACACGCTCCCCAACTGCAGGGGCTGTTAAACCAATATATCTACCAATATTGGCAAAAGATTCCCTAGCATTTAATTGTAGTCGCTGAAGTATTTTCCAGTTCAGCTCATCTAGCTTTATATTCAAAACTTTAAAATTTATTTAATTTACTTTCAAAAGTAAAATTACTAAATCTCTTTTATTTAAAAAGCTTAATCCTCAAAATACCAAAGTAACTTTATACTAAGTTCAAGAGTAATGGCAAAGAAAAATTTGAGACATATTCCTATCTACAAAAAGGCTTTAGAACTTTGCTATATGAGCAGGGAAGTTGTGTCATATGTATCTTTTAACAAGGACCTATTAAAGCTTTACGAATCCAACAGTCATAGAGATGTTATTGCCGATGCACTGCTGACGGACACCATATTAATTCCTCAAAGAATTGCCAAAGCGGAATATTCAATTTCCAATACCGAACGCATGGAACAGGTTTCCTACATCAATATTATGATTAGAAACATGAATTCTTACTGTCTAGGTCTTGAAAAAGATGGTGTAAAGGAACTAGAGTATATAAATCTGCTCAGAACAGAAATCAAAAGTTTTAGACAGTATTTTAAAAAATGGAAAACGGCAATGAATTGATAGTTTCCCATCAAGTTTAAAAGTTTTGTTATAATAAGTGCTACCGTTTTAAACCTTTGAAAGAATAGTCTAATTTTGATTTTCTAACAAGACTATTTTGAAAGTTTATATTCTTATCAATTGCCCTGATAAATCGGGAATCGTTTGTGCTGTAACTGGATTTATCCATTCCAGTGGTGGAAATATCATTTATTTGGACCAACATGTAGATAAATCTAAAAATATTTTCTTCATGCGTTTGGAGAGCGATTTTGACGCCTCTTCTTTCAATCTTGAAGAATTTCGTAAGGCCTTCAGGAAAGAACTGGCCATTATACATAAAATGGACTTTAGCATCCATACCGCCAGTTCAAAGCCAAGAATGGCCTTATTCGTTTCCAAATACAATCACTGCTTATACGATATACTCAGTAGGTTTAATTCTGGTGAACTTCAAGTCGATATCCCTTTTATCTTGAGCAATCATCCCGATTTGGGCTACATTTCGGAACAATTCAACATTCCTTTTTACCATGTGCCTTTCTCAAAGCAAAACCGGGATTTAGCCGAACAGGAACAGCTGAAATTATTGAAAGAACATGACATCGATTTTATTGTTCTTGCGCGCTATATGCAAATCGTTAGTACAACTTTAATAGATAAATTCCCAAATAGGATAATTAATATACATCACTCTTTTTTACCTGCTTTCGCCGGTGCTAAACCGTACCACGCTGCTTTTGCCAGAGGGGTTAAAATTATTGGAGCTACAAGCCATTATGTAACAGAAGAACTAGATGCGGGGCCTATTATAGAGCAAGATGTAACAACGGTGTCGCACACACATTCCATTGCCGATTTTATAACAAAAGGAAGAGACCTCGAAAAAATAGTTCTATCTAGGGCGCTTAAACTACATATTGAGAGGAAAACAATGGTCTACAACAATAAAACGGTCGTTTTCTCGTAAAAAATAAATCAAAAATATCATTTAATAAACAAAAAAATATGCTAAAAAAGATAGGAATAGTAACCATACTAATATTATTTGTTTCCTGTGCGGAATTACAACAGGTCGTTGATCAGCTGCCTCAAGGAACAACCTTAGGGAACGAGGAAATAGGAAATGGCCTTAGAGCTGCGTTGGACAAAGGAATTGCCAAACAAGTAAGCAAACTGACACAAACGGACGGTTTCTACAAGAATGAACTCGTAAAAATACTTTTACCAGAGGAACTTCGAAAAGTAGACAAAACCCTCAGAGATATTGGCCTGGACAATTTAGCGGATGAAGGTTTAAGAGTCTTAAACAGGGCTGCAGAAGATGCTGTTTCAGAAGCTACGCCTATTTTCATTAATGCTGTGAAGGAAATTTCCTTTAATGATGCCAAAGCTATTTTATTGGGAGACGATAAGGCGGCAACTTCCTACTTAACCAATGTGACCCAAAAGCAATTATATGATAAATTTAATCCAGTAATTAAATCCTCTTTTGAAAAAGTAGGCGCGGATAAAATTTGGAGTTCGCTAATTAATAAATATAATTCCATACCATTGACCAACAATGTGAATCCGGATTTAACGGATTACGTCACCTCACAGGCCTTAAAAGGAGTATATACCATGATAGCGGTAGAAGAAAAAGAAATACGAACAAAAGCATCTTCCAGAACAACTGATTTACTTAAAAAGGTATTTGCTTTACAGGACTAGTTTATTTTTTAACATTTACAACAATATATTCATCTATACTACGTTAAAAATTTAAGTATCAATAGTTTGATAGAATTAGTTAAAACTATAAACATTTTTTTGAGTTAGTAATTTTTGAGTTAGTTAGTTTAAAACCGGTGGGAGCACCGGTTTTTTTATGCGCAATTAAATCTGTAATTAGACATGTAGCCGTATTGTAATAAGCTCATAAAAAAAGGTAAACTATTATCGGAACTTACCTTTTTAAGAGCAGAACAAGCATTCCTATAAATTTTATGACTACTTTAATAGAACGCTAATTCATCAATCAAAACCAATGAGAACTTTAAGAATCTTCATCACATTCTTGTTTCTTAGTTTCTACTGTTATCCTAGTCCACCGATAGACTTTGATGACTACGCAAACACTGTTCATCAACAAGCGCATGAAACCCGAAGAAACAAAGCAGAAAAGCTATTTACAGAGCGCAAGTACCCAGAAGCAATAGAAACTTATAAAAAGGTTTTAACCGGTAATAGGTCTGTCGACTCTAAAACGTTAAAAACGGTAGCGCAGAGCTATTCCGCTCTTAACCAATCAGATGAGAGCATTTCGTATATAGAACAATACTTATATTCCGATTTCGATACCGATGTTTTTGCTGATTCTTGGTTTGACAACATCAGACAAACTCCGCAATTTAAAACTACCACCGAAAAGTATACGCCTAAATTTAGTGTATGGTCATTTATGTACCTATATGTAGCACTTATTGGGTTTTATATTGCTTTCATAGTACAATTTAATCGAAAAGTTGATCGGCCAGCAAAGGCATTGATAGGTAGTTTTATATTTATACATTCCTTCTTTATACTTCATATTTGTTTGAACATTACAAATTACCAATATAAATTTCCGCACTCGTATTTAATGTCTACCTGTTTTTCTTTTTTATATGGTCCTTTATTATACTTCTATTTCAAACGAATTACACAGAAATACAGATTTAAAAAATCAGACCTTTTACACCTAATCCCAACAGTCTTATTTCTAATATATATATTTCCTACCTACGCCCTATCGGCTGACGAAAAACTTACCCTAATGTTCGATAGAGTTCGCAAAGGACTGAATCCCGGGGATTCGCCTGATGTAATAATTCTTGTTATATTAAAATTGATTTCACTTGTAATTTATGGTCACTTTATACGAAAACTCTATCTAGCTTCTAAAAATTCCAAAGAGCAGACCAATAAGGAACATCGTATATGGCAGCGTAACATCTATTTCATTCATATTGCTTATGTATTTTGTTATGCGGGTTATGGTATTTTGATTAGCAATAATATCATATCAGGTTTTCTTTACCACTTGCAACTGGTCTGTATGGCACTGATGGTAATGTATATAGGGTATTGTGCAAACATACAACCAAGTGTTTTCGGAGGTTCTTTTACCTTTAATAAACTATTTTTTAAATATGAAAAGTCTGGTCTTACTTCCAGTTTATCGGTAGAACTAAAAGATAATTTGCTTTATTTATTTGATGAGAAAAAGATTTACAAGGAAAACGATATTAATCTAGAAAAACTTGCCGAGCGCTTAAACACGACAAGACACAATGCTTCGCAGGTCATTAACGAACATTTTCAAATGAATTTCCATGAGCTGGTCAATAAATACAGGATTAGTGAAGCAAAACAAATCTTTAATAAGGATAGTCAAAGAAATCTAAATATTATAGATGTGGCATACGAGGTTGGTTATAATAACAAAGTGACCTTTAATAAAGCTTTCAAAAAAGATACGCAAACCACTCCAAGCGAATACCAAAGAATGTCCGTAGAGGCATCCTAGTAAACCTCAGGGAACCATTTATCGGCTGCGTAAACGTTTATAAGTCTTTCCCATGATTACGAACAGAGCGTGTTATTTTGACATCATACATTCTAGTGTAAAGCAGCTCTGAAATTAAACTTCTATTGAAAAATTTCTTTTTTATTTCTTTGAGTTTTGTTTGAATTAGTCATCAAACCTATTCAGGGCTGCAATTTACATCCTTCATTCCTTTCCTATAAAAATTAGATTACTTCAACTTGTATAATGACTTGTTTAAGATTTTCCTTATCACAAGCCTGATTTTATTTTCATTTTAATAATACAACATTATGCTTTATTAGGAATCGAAATATATAACGCCTATAGCACCATTTGTTATAAAAGGTAAAATAGGCGTAAACTTTCATCGGCTACGTAAACGTTTATAAGTGTTTCCCCATTTCACTCAAAGAGCATGTTTCTTTGACATGAATGACTAATGTAAAACAGCTCTGAAACCGTTAATATCTTAAAAAACAGTTTCTAAATACTTTTCAAAAAGTATTACTTCCACACAGATACGATAACCGCCAGAGTTTCACTTTTCATTCAACATTTATAACTAACTCATTTAAATTTTAAAGTATGAAAAAAAAATGTATTTGGTTGTTTATGCTTTTCCTAACCGGGATGACTTGGGCATATTCACAACAAAAAACTGTAACTGGTAATGTAACGGATGAAGGAGGTGTTCCCTTACCCGGTGTAAACATTTTAATCAAAGGCACCACCACGGGTATTCAAACCGATTTTGATGGTAATTACGCTATTCAATTAGCGGAGGGTGATGTTCTTGTTTATTCTTACATAGGACAACGCACAGAGGAACGTACCGTTGGTCAAGAAAACGTTATTAACGTAACCATGGCAGAAGATGCCCAAGCCTTGCAGGAGGTGGTAGTAACCGCCCAAGGTATTGTAAGGGAAAAACGATCGCTTGGTTATGCAGTAACGACTGTACAGGCAGAAGCTGTGGAGGCCAGACCTGAAGCGGATATAGGAAGAGTCCTAAGCGGAAAAGTTGCAGGTGTTAACATTACTGCCAATAATGGATTATCCGGATCGGGAACCAATATTATAATACGTGGTTTTTCTTCAGCTACACAATCCAACCAACCCTTGTTCATAGTTGACGGAATCCCGTTCGATTCCGGCACAAATACGCAGTCTAACTTTTTGGACGGTAATACGGAATCTAGCCGATTTTTAGATATTGACCCCAACGCTATTGAATCTGTCAGTGTACTAAAGGGTTTAAGTGCTACCGTATTATATGGTAATAGAGGTAGAAACGGTGTAATTCTTATAACGACTAAAGGTTCCGTTACCGGGAATGCTCCTAGCAAAACCGAGGTGTCCTTAACACAGTCAGTATTCCTTTCAAATGCAGTACTACCCAATTATCAAGATAATTATGGTGGTGGTTTCCACCAAGGTTTTGGTTATTTCTTTAGTAACTGGGGACCAAGGTTTGACCGTACCGATGATGATGGTGTTGCGAACGCTGCCCAATTTGTTGGTGGGTCTCCCAATGGAACAGCTATTCTAAGACATCCTTTCAACTTTATAGCGGACCCAACCTTAATAGCAGGGTTTGAAGATTTGTTGGATGACCCCTACCCTTACAAACCATATAATGGTGTAGAAGAGTTTTTTAGAACAGGATATGTTTACAGTACATCTGTAAATATAAGGGGTGGTTCTGAAAAAGTAAGTTTCAACGCAAACTATGGTCGTACCGAGGATATAGGGTTTACACCAGGCAATAATCTGATTAGAAATAATTTTAGTATCGGTGGTAATGCTAGATTAGCTAATAAACTTACCGCCTCTGGTGTTTTTAACTTCGTCAGAACTGGTTTTAAATCTCCGCCCAACGCAGTTAGTACTGGTAGTGGGGCAGCCTTTAATGGTGGTGCAATTTTTGGTGATATTCTATATACACCAAGAAGTGTAGATTTAACGAATCTTCCTTTCCAAGCGGCAGATGGCAGAAGTGTTTACTATAGATCTGGTAATGATATTCAAAATCCCTACTGGACCGTAGCCAACGCAAAAACCTCGCAAAACACCGAACGTTTCATTGGCAACATGTCATTAAGCTATGAATTTAATGATTGGATCAACCTTACCTATAGATTAGGGCTAGATAGCTATACAGAACTCAACAGCTACTCACAGAACAAAGGTGGAGTAGACGGACCGGTTCTTGGTATTTTAAGAACATCGGCAGCTAGAAACAGTATTTTTAATCATGATTTAATTCTTAGTTCAGATAAGGACCTGAGTGAAAATTTAAACCTTAAAGCAACATTAGGTCTGAACAGTAGAAGGGATACCTTCTCAAGAGATGGTCTCGAAAGTACTGGCCAATTAGTCTTTGGGGTGTTAGAGCATTTTAATTTCACCGTACCTTCTGCCATTAATTCATTTTCAGGCATTCCAATAAATAGAGATTTTGAGGAGAATCTAGTCGGGGTTTACTTAGATGCAACATTATCCTATAAAGACTATATCTACTTAAATGCTGTAGCTCGTAATGACTGGTCCTCTACCTTAGAGACAGAGAACAACTCTATACTCTACCCCGGAGCTAGTGTCTCCTTTATACCAACAGCAGCGTTTGATGGCATGCAAGGAAATGTACTTAACTATTTAAAATTAAGATTTGGATACGGCTCTTCCGCTGGTTTTCCTACTCCGTTCAACACGAGAGATGTGCTTACTTTAGGGGCAAGGAATTTTATTGATAGTGATGGAAATGTTATATCCGGAAACACAGTCTCCAACACACTTGGAAATAGAGGTTTAAAAGCTGAGCGTATTGGAGAATTAGAATTAGGTATGGATTTTAGACTTTTCAATAGATTAAATTTAAATCTGAGTCTTTATGAAAAAACTACAAAAGACCTAATTACGCAACAGACCTTAGATAGTTCTACTGGTTTTACGAATACTTTTGTAAATATTGGGGAAATACGTTCTCAAGGAGTAGAGATAGATTACGATTTAGATATCATCAAAAATCAGGGTAATGGGCTCAAATTCAATGTGGCAGGTAATTTCACCACTAATGAGACTATTGTAACAGATTTAGCCGAAGGAACGAACAACATACTTCTTACTTTCGCGGTAGCTGGTGAAGCAGCTAACTATGCAGTAGAGGGCAGGCCCTTTGGCGTGTTTTTAGGCTCAACCTTTCTCCGAGATGATAATGGAAATAGAATTGTAGGTGGTAATGGACGTTATTTAGTGGACAATACCATTTCAGAAATTGGAGATCCAAACCCAGATTGGACCAGTGCAATCATTCCTTCGATATCCTACAAGGGATTAACATTCTCAGCAAATTTATCCTACAGGCATGGTGGAGATATTTACTCGCTCACAGCAGCTTCTTTAATTGGTCGTGGAACGGTAGATGCTGATAACCCTATTGATCGTGAAGCAAACTACATACTACCGGGCGTTTTTGCCGATGGCACACCAAATAATGTAGCAATTTCATCAACAGAAGTAGGTTTTAACACATTCTTTGGTGGTAATATCAATGAATTGAGTGTTTTTGATGGTTCTACCATTAGACTTCAAGAAGCTTCATTAGGCTACTCTATTCCTAAAAAACTGTTGGAAAAAACCCCATTCGGAGCATTGTCATTCACTTTGTCCGGGCAAAACTTATGGTTCAAAGCAATTAATTTCCCCAGTAATCTAAATTATGACACCAACTCCTCAAGTGCTGGTGTCGGTAATGGACAGGGTATAGATTATATCACAGGACCATCAGCACGCAGATATGGTTTTACCGTAAGAGCCAGTTTCTAATTAGTAAGATCTAAAACATAAATTATGAAAGAAATAATAAATATAAGAAAATGGACTTCCGTACTCCTAGTCATGTTACTTTTTGGTAGCTGTGAAACTACGGAACTAAAGGTAGTTGAAAGTCCGAACGATTTAAGTCCCAACCAAGCTAGTGTAGACTTTTTTCTAAATCAAATTCAACAAATGACTGCTCAGATTCATTCTGGAGAAGAGGGCAGAAATGAAAATGGTCTTAGCCAATTTGGTATGGAACCCGTAAGAATACAACATGGTTTTGGGCCAACTTACAGGGATATGTACAATCCATCAGATTTTGATAGACTATGGGACAATGTCTATGCCAGGGCACTTATAGACATTCGCACCATGAATCCTCTAGCGGAAGAAGCTGAACAGTTTACACATTTGGCCATAGGTCAAGTACTTGAGGCTTACATAATGATGTCTATGGTAGATTTCTTTGGCGATGTACCATATTCCGAAGCCTTAGTAGGTAGTGAAGGAGTTCTTAATCCTAGTGTAGATTCGGGCGCATCTATCTATGAAGCTGCCGATGCATTACTTCTGGCCGCTCTAGATAACTTTAGTAAAGACGAGTTAGCCCTACCTACAAATGATCTTTTCTATGGTGGTGACGAAAGCAAGTGGATTCGTCTTACCAATACAATGCGCTTAAAATTGTATCTACAAACTAGGTTAGTAAACGAATCGGAATCCATTTCAGTAATTAATAGCTTAATAGTGCAGGGTGAGCTACTGTTAGATGCTTCTGATGATTTCTTTTTTCAGTGGGGAACATCAAACGCCGCTCCAGACAACAGACATCCTTATTTTGATGCAAATTATGACGGTGCCGGGCCAAGTGCGGATTTTTACACCTGTAATTACTATATGGATCTCATGGCTAACCAGTATGGAGAACCAGACCCAAGAATCAGGTATTATTTTTATCGTCAACAAAGTGATTTTTCCGGAGCTGATGTAGTAACTAAAGAATGTGTTACTCAGATATCTACACCATCTTGGTGGGATGCTAACCAGCCTTACTGTACGGTTCCTAATATTAATGGTTTAAACGGTTATTGGGGTCGAAATCATTTAGACGACGATGGCATTCCACCGGATGATGCCTTCCGAACTTTACATGGAGTATACCCTGTCGGGGGGCCTTTTGACGATGATTCCTTTAGAAATGTATCTGGTTCAGGTGCTGTATCAGAAGGCTTAGCAGGCGCAGGTATTTCACCGTTAATGATGTCTTCCTACACCTACTTTATGTTGGCGGAAGCAGCATTGGAACTAGGTACTGCAGGTGACGCCAGAGTATATTTAGAAAATGGTATTAGGTCCTCTATAAATAAGGTGACCTTATTTGGTTCTTCTTTAGCCTCGGGTTCTGCTTTTGTTCCATCGAGTGGCGCGGTTGATGCTCATATAGCCGAGATATTGACCTCCTATGATGGAGGAAATGACACCGACAAACTTAGAATTATCGCAGAGCAGTATTTCATTGCACTTTGGGGTAATGGTATCGAAGCCTACAATACGTATAGGAGAACTGGTCAACCAGACAATGTAACTCCTGGTTTTGTATTGCAGGATTCAGGTACTTTCCTAAGATCTATGTGGTATCCACAGACCGCTACCGATAGTAATAATAATTTCACTCAAAAAGCGGCACCGGACACTCCCGTTTTCTGGGATACTAATCCTGATGGGTTTGTTAACTAGTATAATTAAAACTAAAGACAATTTAAGATGAAAATAACAATAAAATCAATTCTAGGACTTTTGATGATGGCAATACTCTTTGCATCATGTGAGGACGAAGACAAGAACCCTCTTAACCTTTTAGAGTTAGATGATTCAAAGGCTCCTTTTGTACGCATCATAGTGGATGAACCTATAGTTGCTGCAGGGGATATTGCATCGAGCTCTCTTGTAGCCAAAGTAGATGCACTTGAGAATAATGTAGCTTCGTGGCAGCTAGCTGTAAGCAGAGAATCTGGAGGGGTTGCAAGTGATACTATAGTGTTAACCACACTTACGGATTTTCCAAGTCAGCTATCCATTCCTTATACTGAAATAGCCGATGCACTAGGAATTAGCACCGATGAAATTTCAGGTGGTGACTTCATACGCTTTTTAGGAACGGCCACAGGAACAGACGGTACAGTGGTAACATTCGATAATTTCAGTCCAAATGTAACCGGACAACCAGAACAGCGACAGGCATTTAACTTTATAGTACTGGTAAAATGTTCACCAATTTCTGATGCTACTTTAGCCGGTACTTGGACAATTGATATGACAGACCTATTTGGTGACGGATGGGACGGAGCCTTTGTAACCTTTGAAATTGATGGTGTAACCACCGATTATACTTTTACGGCAGGTTCCGCAGCTAATTTTGAAGTTAATGTTCCAGAAGGTACTTCGAGCTTGGTAATATCCTATACGAGTGGTGCATTTGAAGAGGAACATATTTATACGATAGAGACGCCAGATGGGGATGTAAGAGGACCATTCGGGCCCAACCCAGCGCCATGTATTAATTAACCAATTAAAGCTTTAGATAAAACATTGTATCTATGGCGTTAAGAAATTTGAGTCATCCTTGTCATTATATCAATGACGGGATGGCTCTTTTTCGTTGAAATATCCTCGTTAGGGAATGTAGTCATGATATGTAGGAAAAAATGAATAACAGTATTTTGGCCAATATTAGTAAACTACCTTAAAGCAAGACCAAGAGGTATTCCTAGGAAATGAACATTTAATTTCGAGACAAGCCCTGAAGTATAAGTAATCTTGATTATCGAGTAAATAAAGAAGTCACATTATCTCTAATTTCCGCTTTGGATTATCCATAGTGGAAAAATCAATTACGGGTATCCTAAAACCATACTCTATAAGCCTCAAAAAATATACTTTAAAAAATAACGAACACGTACAAGGTAAAAACTAGGTAAAAATTCATCGGTAAAGGGAAATGTTTATAGGAATTACCCGTTATCATTAGGTAAGTACGTTTCTTTATAGTGTAATCTAAATCAAGAGTAATTAAAAAGCAGCTCTGAGGCAACCTTCAAAAAAAGAACTTCTGTCTTATTTTTTAGAGTGGTTATTTGAATTAGCTATCAATATCCCCTCAGGGCTGCATTACTAAACGACCTATGGGGTCATTTCCAACTTAAGCAACATCAGTGTACTTGTAACTACCTGTTTTCCATTCCAACCAAATAACCTATTACCATTCTATTAAATAGTTTGGGTTGTTCCACATTTACTACGTGACCACAATCCTCAATTATGAAGAGATTAGAATTTTCGTGGGCATTAGCAATTTTTCGTATCGATGGTAAAAAAAGATAATCTTCACCTCCCATAACATATAGGGTGGGAATTTTAATATCTGCCGACCTAAAGAAACGAAGTAAGGGATTAATTTCAGAAGTAAGTTTAAACCATCTTATAAATTCTTTCTGATATAATTTTTTAGCCTCTCTAACGAACAAAGACCTAGATTCCTTATGATTTCTATTGGGCATTATTACAAATGCAAAAAATTTATATAACCATAGATAGGGGATAATAGATTTGAACACCACTCCCAACTTTATTAAAATCTGAGAACGTAGGTTCAACTTCATAATAGCACCCCCCATGACCATACTCTCTACTCTGTGCGGATGTTTCTCGGCTAAGTTCCTTATTAATATCGTTCCAAGGGAGATTCCTATATAGTGAGACCGTTCTATGTTCTCAAAATCGATAACCTCTACAATATCTTCCGTAATGGCATCAAAGGTATATTCGCTATTGAACGTGTCCTTTAGATTCGGCTTGGAATTACCATGCCCCCTTAAATCCAATAAAAGAACGTTGAAGTGTTTTTTAAATTCCCGTAACTGTTTAAACCATATAGACGAGCTACCGCCCGCCCCATGAACGAAGGTAACCCAACTTTGGGCATTCTTATTAATATATTTCGTGTAGTTTAACAATGTTCTTTTTTACCCAAAATAAAGGGTAACCCACAATGTATTGAATCTTTTCTAATTGTGGTGCGATAAAGAAAAAAATAATCTTACCTCGTCACTATTTTTGACACATTCTTATGGTTTTTGTTAAAAAAAAGACAAATTACCTGATTATTAGTTGTATAGCTGTAAACCAAAACATCTAAAACGTCATTTCGCACGTATATTTGTAAGAACAAATCGTTATTATGGAAAAGCAGTATTGTAAAGTAGGATCGGTAACCCCGATAGCAGCAAAGGCAGATGCCATTACTATGTTAGAGTATCAATATCAGAATTTTTTGGATAAGGCTTCAAACATGAAGTATTCCAACACAAAATTGGGAGAATTTTTTGAACAAAAAGCTCAAAAAATCCAGAAAGCTTTAGATAGTTTAGTATAAGAACTATTTAATTTTCAAAAGTTCTTCGCTCATTTGAGATTGAAGTTCTTTCGCCTTTTCTTGTGCCCGAATGGCAAAATCTTTATTCTTAGATGCATAAATAATACCTCTGGAGGAATTGACTAATAATCCTATAGTGGACGTTATGCCATATTTACAGACTTCTTGAAGGTTACCTCCCTGCGCACCCACTCCGGGTACCAGTAAAAAACTATCGGGAATTATTTTCCGTATATCAGCAAGGTATTCCGCTTTAGTGGCTCCTACTACGTACATTAAATTATCCGAACCTTTATAATTTTTTGAAGTATCTAGCACTTCTTTGTAAAGTTCAACTCCATTAATTTTTTTAGTTTGATAATCATAAGCACCTACGTTTGAGGTTAACGCAAGTAGAATGGTATGCTTATTATTAAAGGCCAAAAAAGGCTCCACGGAATCCTTGCCCATGTAAGGAGCAATTGTAATGGAATCAAAATTTAAATCTTCAAAAAAGGCTTTAGCGTACCTTGTTGATGTATTACCTATATCACCCCGTTTCGCATCCGCGATCGTAAAAATTTCTGGGTATTCAGCATTTAAGTAGTTGATTGTTTTCTCTAAAGCAATCCATCCCTTTATCCCGTAAGCCTCATAAAAAGCAATATTAGGTTTATAAGCTACACAAAGATGATGTGTTGCATCTATAATAGCCTTATTGAACGAAAAAATAGGATCTTCTTCCTGCAAGAGATGTTCCGGTATTTTCTCTAAATCGGTATCGAGACCAATACATAAAAAGGATTTTTTTTCATGTATTTGATCAACAAGTTCTTGAGTCCGCATTAGGTGCTTATTAATGGAATAAATAGGTTTTTAGAAAATCTCCGATGCTTCTTTCAGCTTTTCTGTATTTTCAACAAGACTAAGTTCATCAATGATTTTTTGAATATCACCATCGATAATATTGGAGAGGTCGTAAAGGGTTAAGCCAATTCTATGGTCTGTTACCCTACCTTGCGGATAATTGTAGGTTCTTATCTTCGCAGAACGATCTCCACTACTTACTTGAGAACTTCTTTTAGCTGCATCCTCCTCTTGTTTTTTGGCTAATTCCAAATCATAAAGTCTAGATCGTAACACCCTAAAAGCTTTATCCTTGTTTTTATGTTGAGATTTTTGGTCCTGACACTGGGCTACCAATCCCGTAGGTATATGGGTTAACCGTACTGCAGAATATGTGGTGTTCACAGACTGTCCACCAGGTCCGGAAGAACAGAAAAAATCTATTCTAACGTCTTTAGGGTCTATTTGCACATCAAAATCTTCCGCTTCTGGCAACACCATTACGGTTGCGGCACTAGTATGTACCCTTCCTTGGGTCTCTGTTTGTGGAACACGTTGTACCCTGTGTACTCCAGCTTCAAACTTCAAAGTACCATAGACGTCTGTTCCAGTAACTTCAAACTGAATTTCTTTATATCCGCCATTTGTACCTTCACTCAAATCTATGACATTGGTTCTCCAGCCTTTGCCTTCGCAGTATTTCGTATACATTCTAAAAAGGTCTCCCGCAAAAATACTGGCCTCATCACCACCTGTTCCTGCTCTAATTTCAACAACTACATCCTTAGCATCTTCAGGATCTTTTGGAATAAGCATAAATTTAATCTCATCTTCTAGAATTGGCAGCCTCGTCTTGGCCTCATCTAACTGCATCTTTGCCATCTCTAACATCTCAGCATCACTTCCGTCAGAAATTATTTCTTCAGCCTCCTCAATATTACTGGTCAACTCTAGATACTCGTCTCTCTTAGCAACAAGTGCCTTAAGATCACTATACTCCTTCGTCAATTGCACGTAACGCTTTTGATCCGTTATAATATCTGGCTGAATGATTAGGTCAGACACCTCATCAAAACGTTGTTTTACAATGTTTAATTTATCAATCATATGTGCGCTTCACTTGTCTTGCGAATTTACAATAATTTTGCAGAAGCCTTGGACTTGCTAGCGCGTTTATTACAATATCAATTTTAAAAAATTGTCAGGGCAACGCGGTAGTTTTTCTTTGTAGCAGAAAAGCCTTAATCGGTTACAAAAGTAGTACCTAAGGTAAAAATAAAAGCATTAAGCCCATCACTCCTGTCGTATGCGTTTACTCGTAAGTCTATTGTTTTTAGACCAAACATAAATACTTTGGCCTTAGTAAAAATATCCTTGTAACGGGCACCTATTCCGTATTGATGGGCATTATATGCGGACAGGTCATAATCCGAAGTATAAAAATCCAATATAGAAGTTGCGCCCTCTTTGGTATAGAAATAATCTGCAGCTGTTTGAACGTAATACCTATAGGACGGGTATAGCGTAAATGCATCGCTAAGTTTAATAGGAATCTCTAGATTGGCCGTATGCGAAGTAATTCCCCAATCATCTGTATAAAATCGATAATAGGACCGTACTACAAACCGGTCTCCAGCAAAATAATTTAAACGTGCCCCAATAGGAATTTTAAAACGACTCTCCGGAAGTCTTTCTACATCATCCGCCAACTGAAAATCTTCAATAAAAAAGTCAGCAACATCTCCAAAATAAACACGTTGAAAAGGTGTACTTAACAAACCTTGCTGCTGCACCAGGTCTAAAAATATCGAACCTTGCACTCTTTTACCAAGAATCTGAGAGAAGAATAACGAAACAGCATAGGAGTTTCGGTTTTCATTTTCAAAAGCAGTAAAATTTGTGGAATAATCGCCAGGTCCAGAAATTCTAGAATCTGCAAAACCATTTCTCAACTCAATAGGGTATTGTGGATTCCATTTATCTAAAAACACATTTGCGTTTATTCCTATCTCCGTATTTTTTTCATTGAACAAACGTGTATATCCTGCTCCGAAGCCTACAGAGAAATAATCATATTCCGATGAAACATAGGCGTTGGCACTAATTATGGTATTCCTGTCTTCTGAACTGTGTTGGTAAGCAGGGTTAAAATAAGCCAATACATCTTGCCTAGAGGCTCCAGAGGACGCACTGAACGGGCTGGTATTATTACTTGGATTGCCGTCTAGAGGGTTTACATTACTTGAGGAAGCTGATGTATACGCAGAAATTCCCGCATCTACCGTAAGTACATCATCTGGATTAACTGGTATCTTAACAACAATGGTAGACGTAGCATCGGTAAGCTGCTCGGTTCCTTCACCTCCCGTTACCGCTGCATTTTCACCATCTTGACCATAGTAGCTAAAGAGTAGGTTTATCTCCGTAGCCTCTAAAACTCTTTTGGTATAGGTCGTATTATCCTGACCAAAAGTTGAGAAAGTACAGAGAAAAAGAATTAGCGAAACGATTCTTAAATTTTTCAAAGTAATTAGTTAAGTAAATGCTGCACTTATTTTAAAGTTGATTGGCTAATCATCTATTATATTTTCGATTGAGCCCGTCTTGAGCTTGCCGAAAGGCTCAGGGTAAATTCAACCAACAAAGTTCTAAACAGAACTTTGGGTTTCATTTAATTACAACCGCAACCGCCACCGGTTTTACCTCCGTTGGCTCCCGCTGAGGCTTCCCTGTATATTTGAAAATTGGTTTCAAACCGTTCTGAACTTCTAGCGGATAATTGCATTTCTTCATCGTTCAAATATGCTTTATCATACTCCTTTACGGCAACACAAGAAGTACATATTACTAAAAAGAATAATATAGAAAATAGTCTTTTCATAGCTTGAAGTTAAGGATTATTGTCGAAAAGGATTCCACCACTCTTATGAATTTTGTTTGCGCTATCCACAATAATCACCTCTGTACCTCCTAGTTGATTCACTAAGGATAAACCCGCATTTTTACCCATAATAAAGATGGCCGTAGCCAACGCATCGCAAAGTTCAGCACTTTTTGCAAAAACAGAAACACTATTTATCCCTGTCGACGGATATCCCGTCCTAGGGTCAATGATATGGGTGTACTTTTTTCCATTGATAATCACAAACTTCTCATAGTTTCCGGAAGTGGCAACGGAAGACTCTAGAATAGGCAACCAAGAGAATATTTTATCCTTACTTAGTGGATTAGCGATACCGATTAACCATTTTTCACCGCTAGCCTTCGTTCCCCATGTAGTTAAATCCCCAGCGGCGTTAATAATCCCGGCAGGAACTTGCTTGGAAACCAAGAGTTCTTTTGCCTTATCCGCGGCATAGCCCTTCCCTATTGCTCCAAAAGAAATTTTCATTCCCTTATACTTGAGAAAAACAGTGTTGTCCGCAGTGTTGAGAATGATATTATTATACCCTACTTTGGCTACTGATTTCCTAATCTCTTCGTTCGTTGGCATTGATGTCATAGAGCCATCAAACTTCCAAATCTTATCCATGGAGGAATAGGAAATATCAAAAGCACCATCTGTTATTTCTGATATTTGTTTGGCACGCTCTATCAACTTAAAAAGCTCCAAACTTACTTTTACAGGTTTAATCCCCGCATTTTTATTGATAAGAGCGGTTTCAGAAGATGCATCCCAAGAAGATATCATTTTCTCTATTCTTCTTATCTCACCGACCGCTTCTTGAATATTTATATATCCCAAATCCTCATCAACGGAGACTACCGTAATATCAAAACGGCTACCCATAAGTTTCAACGATTTCTTTACCGTTATATAGTCCTTACTTTGACTGAACACAGTTATGGACAAAAACAAAACTAAGATGGATAAAATGCTTTTCACTTTTGAAAGGAATTTAAAAGTGAAATATATTCTTTGACCTCCTTATTTTCGTAAGCAAAGCTTCCTAAAACAGTTTCATCTTTATCCAATAGTAACACTAATGGAAAATAACCTTTGGAGTTGAATTTTTGCGCCAACTGTTTGTTTACCAGTTCTTGTTGAAGTGGTAGGCGATTCTTCTTTTTTCTAGGAAAATCAGCCTTAAATAAGACTAAATTTTCATCTGCATATTCCGAAAATTCTGGTGATTGAAATAGCAACCTATCTAATTTTATACAGGGTGCGCACCAGTCGGACCCAGCAAAAACGAGTAGCACTGGTTTATTAGCGCTTTTGGACTTAGAAATGGAGTAGTCATAACTCTGTTCCCAATTTTGGGAAAAAACCAAAAAAGGAAATAAGAAAAAATAGATGAGGAACTTCAATTTCAAAATTTAACGATTTGGGACATTGAATAAATTATTCAAACACCCGGAGTATACTTCCGTTTAACTCGGTGTTGTATATTTTTAATGGTTTTGCAACACTATTGGGAATAGTATTTAGCGGAGTCCCGGTTTGATCAAAACGAGAACCGTGTACATCACAGAAGAAAATACCACCATTTTGGTTTACGAATCTCACCTGATCATAGTTCTGATGACTACAAACCTGAGTAGCGGCAACAAATTCACCTTCTAAATTTTTGACTACCACTACTAAATTTTTGAGTATAAAACCACCATTATTTACCAAATTAGCGGCCTCATCAGAATTTAAATCAACTGTAAAGTCTATACCTGTTGGTGGTTCCACAAGGTTTCCATCAATAGCATCATCTTTTCCACAGCCTCCTAGACAAGGGAATGTAATAGCAAAAGCTGCACCTGCACCTAAACTCTTTAAAAATTGCTTTCTTTCCATAACTACTTATTTATAATAAACAACGCAGTATTACAGCTAATCGTATGCTCTAATATGTAAAGGTACCGTACTCGCTTTTGATAGTGAGTTTTTTTTCCGAGGAAGCCTCAACACTACCAATTATCTTGGCATCGACATTAAACTCTTTTGATATTTTAATCAAATCCTGTGCCATATCAGGGTTCACGTAAATTTCCAAACGATGCCCACAATTAAATACCTGATACATTTCCTTCCAGTCCGTTCCGGATTGTTCCTGAATTAATTGGAACAGCGGTGGCACATCAAAAAGATTGTCTTTGATAACATGAAGGTTATCTATAAAATGTAGAATTTTAGTTTGTGCCCCACCACTACAATGCACCATTCCGTGAATATCTTCACTAGTATATTCAGATAGTATCCGTTTTACGATGGGCGCATAAGTCCTTGTAGGCGATAGCACTAATTTTCCTGCGTCTAGTGGTGCACCTGAAACTGGGTCCGTTAACTTGATATTCCCGGAATAGACTAAAGCAGAAGGCACTTCTGCGTCATAACTTTCAGGAAATTTATCCGCCAGATATTTCGCAAAAACATCATGTCGTGCGGAGGTAAGTCCATTACTTCCCATACCGCCATTATATTCCTTTTCATAAGTGGCTTGCCCATATGAAGCTAAACCAACAATAACATCACCCGCTTTAATATTTGCGTTATCAATTACTTTATCCCTTCTTAATCTGGCTGTTACCGTGGAGTCTACGATGATTGTCCTGACCAAATCGCCAACATCGGCAGTTTCACCCCCTGTGGAACGTATAGAGATACCATGTGATGATAAATCTTGAATAAGTTCTTCGGTACCGTTAATTATTGCAGATAATACTTCACCCGGAATTTTATTCTTGTTGCGACCAATGGTAGAGGACAACATAATGTTATCGGTTGCTCCTACGCATGTTAAATCATCAATGTTCATGATAAGGGCATCTTGTGCGATTCCTTTCCAAACGGAAATATCTCCCGTTTCTTTCCAGTACATATATGCCAATGAGGATTTTGTACCGGCACCGTCCGCATGCATCACAAGGCAGTACTCCTCGTCTCCCGTTAAATAATCGGGAACTATTTTACAAAAAGCCATAGGAAAAAGACCTTTATCAATATTTTTTATGGCATTGTGTACATCTTCCTTAGAGGCGGAAACTCCTCTTTGACTGTATCTTTCACTCGTGGATGAGGACATATTGTTGGTTTAAGGCAAAAATAGAGGAATTGATTTAAAATGTAGGTTGAAGCTTAGGAAAGTAATCCTATTTAATAAACAATAGTTCCCCGTATTTAGTTAATGGCCATAATTGGTCTTCTACGAGCTTCTCCAACTTATCGGAATGCAATCGAATCTTATCAAAATAAGGTTTTACGTTGTCGCAATAGGCAACCGCTCTCTTTTTACTGTCTTTTAAAGTGTTTGCTTTTTTACGGGCCTCCGTCATTGCATCGGTAAGTTTTTTAAGTTCGATTAAATGTTCTCCTATTTCCTCTATCATGGTTAGTTGACCTTCAGAAAAACTCTTATGCGCAGCTCCATAGATCTCCTTAAGACCAGAAACATTAGTTATCAATTTATTTTGATAAGCTATTGCCGCAGGTATAACCCTACTGTAGACAAGGTCACCTAATACCCTTCCTTCTATCTGCAGATGAAGAATATATGCTTCCAATTCTACTTCTACCCTGGCACCAACTTCCACATCACTCATCACCTTCATCGTCTTAAACAAAGAAAGACTTTCTTTTGAGCTAAGAACATTCAGGGCGTCCGGGGTATTTTTGTTATTACTTAATTTTCTCTTTTTTGCTTCGTTCTCCCATTCTTTACTATAACCGTCCCCATCAAAACGAATTCTTTTAGAAGTCTTTATATATTCTCTAAGGACATTGAATATTGCCTCATCTTTCTTTAGATTCTTCTTGTCTATCAAGGCATCTACCTCCTTTTTAAAATCCTTAAGCTGTTTAGCAACTATCGTATTTAAAATGGTCATAGGTTTGGCACAATTGGTCTTTGCCCCAACGCCACGCATTTCAAACTTATTACCCGTAAAAGCGAAGGGGGAAGTTCTGTTACGGTCTGTGTTATCCAGTAAAATTTCAGGGATTTTTCCAACTACATTTAACTTTAGTTCCGTCTTTTCCTTTGGCGAAAGTTTACCTTGGCTTACACCTTCCAATTCATCAAGAACACGACCTAACTGTTTGCCTATAAAAATTGAAAAAATAGCCGGCGGTGCCTCATTGGCTCCCAATCTATGGTCATTACTTGCCGAAGCGATAGACGAACGCAATAGTTCTTCATACGTATTTACCGCTTTTATAGTGTTAATAAAAAAGGTCAAGAACTGAAGGTTCTTCATGGGTGTAGCGCCCGGACTCAAAAGGTTTGTTCCGGTATCCGTAGCCAAGGACCAATTGTTATGCTTTCCAGAGCCATTAATATTTGAAAAGGGTTTTTCATGAAAGAGAACTTTAAAATGATGTCTGTCCGCAATTTTATCCATAACATCCATCAGCAGTAGGTTATGATCTACGGCCAAATTGGCCTCCTCAAAAACCGGAGCCAGCTCAAACTGGTTCGGCGCAACCTCGTTATGCCGTGTTTTGACCGGAATACCTAGCTTGGTGCATTCCTTTTCCAAATCACTCATAAAACTCAGCACCCTACTAGGAATAACCCCAAAATAATGGTCATCTAATTGTTGACCCTTTGCAGCGGTATTGCCTAGCAAGGTCCTACCGGTCATGATAATGTCAGGTCTAGAATGGGCAAGGGCCTTATCTATCAAGAAATATTCTTGCTCCCAACCTAATGTTGCATTTACCTTGGCCACGTTCTTATCAAAATATTTAGCAACTGCGGTAGCTGCTTCATCAACCGCGTGTAAAGCTCTTAACAGGGGAGCTTTATTATCTAATGCTTCACCTGTGTATGAGACAAAAATCGTAGGAATACATAAAGTTGTACCATATATAAATGCCGGTGAAGTTGGGTCCCAAGCCGTGTATCCTCTTGCTTCAAAAGTATTTCTTATGCCTCCACTAGGAAAGCTTGATGCGTCAGGTTCCTGCTGAACCAGTTGTCCGCCTCCAAACTTTTCTAAAGCCGTACCATCCGGAAGTAAATCAAAAAAAGCGTCGTGCTTTTCTGCAGTAGCCCCTGTCAAAGGCTGAAACCAGTGGGTATAATGCGTAGCTCCCATAGAAATAGCCCATCCTTTCATAGCCTCGGCGACTTGGTCTGCAATTTTACGGTCTATCTTAGACCCAGAAAAAATAGCCCCTTTAACACTTGCCAATGCATCTTTAGTTAGGTATTGCAGCATTCGCTGCTCATTAAAGACGTTAACTCCAAATAACTCTGACCGCCTTCCCTTTTCTTCAATAGCGACTGGACTTCTCCCTTGGCTTTCTGCGATTGCTGCTGATCTAAATACTGACATATGGCTTTGATAAATTATTAATTCCACAAAATTACGTTCTTAAAATAGAAATATCACAAAATACCCATCAAAAAATGGGGGTCTATTTAAAATATTCTTATTTATAACGAATAACCCCCATAAAAATTCTTATAATTCCATAAAAAACATATTTTTGTCTGTCTTTTAAAATAGTAACATAACGACCACACATTATGAGCAAAACAAAATTAGAGTACATCTGGTTAGATGGATATTTTCCAACACAGAACATGCGTAGTAAAACCAAAGTAGTAAATGACTTTGGAGGTAAATTGGAGGACTGCCCAATGTGGTCTTTTGATGGAAGTTCTACAAGACAAGCAGAAGGTGGGTCTTCTGATTGTTTATTGAAACCTGTAGCTATTTTTCCCGATCCTGCACGTAAAGATGCATTCTTGGTAATGACTGAAGTTTTAAACGCAGATGGCACTCCACACGAATCTAACGGTAGAGCTACTATTGATGATGATGATAATGATTTTTGGTTTGGTTTTGAGCAGGAGTACTTTATTATGGATACAGCGACCGACCTTCCATTAGGGTTTCCTAGAGGAGGTTACCCAGCACCACAAGGTATGTACTACTGTTCTGTTGGTGGGAAAAACACCCATGGAAGAGATTTAGTTGAGGAGCATGCCGATCTTTGTATCGCTGCGGGATTAAACTTTGAAGGTATTAACCAAGAAGTTGCTTCCGGACAATGGGAATATCAGTTATTCGCTAAAGGCGCTAAACTAGCTGGTGATGAGATATGGGTATCAAGATACCTATTGGATCGTTTAACAGAACAATATGGTTACTACATTGAGTACCACCCAAAACCATTAGGTAAAGATTTAGATTGGAACGGTTCTGGTATGCACGCCAACTTCTCTAACACAACTTTGAGAACATGTGGTGACAAAGCAACTTATGAAAAAATATGTGAAGCTTTCCGCCCCGTAGTAAAAGAGCACATTGCCGTATACGGTGAATTTAATGACCAACGTTTAACAGGAGATCACGAAACTGCTGCTATCACAGACTTTAGCTTTGGTATTTCTGACCGTGGAGCATCTATACGTATTCCTATTATTACGGTAGAACAAGGATGGAAAGGTTGGTTAGAAGACAGAAGACCAGCTTCTAACGGTGATCCTTATAAAATTGCGGGTAGAATCATTAAAACGGTTAAAAGCGCAAAAATTTAATAAACCGAATTAATTGTTGATAATGAAAAACGCCTCTGTAATTACAGAGGCGTTTTTTTAATCCTTGAATTTCTGAAGTGGTGTATTCATCCAATAGTCATTAAAATTATCTGGTTTAATAATGGGTTGACTTTTAGTATAAATAGGTTGCATTCCATTCATGTACCTACCATTATTTCGTGGCATAATAAATGGTTTTACTTCTTGAACGAAAAATTCACGAAACTGATTATATTCTTTTGTATAGCTCTTATTGATTACATTCCCATGAATATCATTGATATTATTCACTTTAAAATAGATAAGTTTCTGATTCAATGGGATATTCCTCTTAACCGCAGATATTAAATCCTCCCACATAAGACGTTCTTTTGTAGAAATTAAACCTGGATATAAAAAAACTTTTTTTCCTAAAATCAACGATCTTTTGAACTTGATCCTACGACCCTTGAAATAACCTCTGAAGTTCTTCATTCCTACATCATTGCCCAAATCAATTTCTTCATTAAAAGTAAGTTCAAACCTTTTCTTATCGAGGTCTACACCAATATGTATCACATTAAATGGAGGGCGTATTCGCAATTTAAAAGTATTATGAAAAGAAATATAATTGAGATACATTTTATCGTTTACTCCCCTCTTGTACGATGTATTTATTTCAAATATCAGTTTATTACTATTTTCAGCTTTTGTCTTCTTTGCTATTTTATTGCTTTGTCTAAGATAAACCGCATACTCTAACTTGTGTATGGCAAAATCAAAAGTGGATATGTATATTTTTCCAAATGCCAAATGCCGTTCATCTATTTTTTGGAATTTGACCACATAAAGGATTTCATCAGCGCTATTAGTATTAGATAACCTTTTGAAGGAATGATTTCTTAATATATCACCATTATTCACCTCATTTATAAAATCATAAGTATTTAAACGATAATTCCTAATAGCATCATGCGTTTTTAATATTGTGAATTCATTTCCTCCATAATCAGAGAGAAAAGCATTCGTAATCGTTTTTCTACCAGTATTATAATCGTACAGATTATCCGCTACGGTATCTCTTCTAAATTGATTATTTTGTTCATAAGCATAAATCTGAACCTTTGTTGTGGACGTGTCAATTTGGTCAAAACCAGCGTCGAAAACTTCTAGTATGGCTTCGTTAAGATTAATATACTCTTCCTTTTCAATTTGATAATCTCGATAATAACCAATGGTTGAAAATGGATGATTAGGATAATTTTTGGGAATACTTTCTATTGCCTCCCTAACGATTTGCTTTGCTGATCGTCTTCGTCTTCTCTTATACTCCGCAGTAACTATAGCTTCTTGAAGCACAGCAACACTTGGGTATAATTTAAGCACATAAACACTATCCTTGTTCAAGGTCTGCATGGCCACCTCTTTAGTTTTATAGCCTAAACTGGATATCTCCAAAATATCACCGTAAGTCCTGTATTTTAAAGGAATCCTAAAACCTCCATCGACATTAGAAATTACTCCTAAGGCTCTATCCTTAACCCTAATATTTGCAAAAACAATAGGCTCTTTTGTTTCGGCATCTATTAAACTACCCCGAATAAAATCCCTTTCTTGGGCAGAACCGCAGGCGAATGCCCCAAGAAACAAGCCAAGAACCAATATTTTTAAGAAGTTACTTTTCACTAAAAAATAGTATTACTACGAAATAGTAATATAAACAAAAGCCAAGTAAATTCCCACAAGAATTATACCATCGCGCCAACCTAAACGAAGGCCTTTTGGAATGAAAACCAAGGGTAGGATAATAAAGGAAATTCCCAACATCCAAAAAATATCGTTACTTAACAGACCGTCGTCCACTACTTTAATTGGCGTTATTATGGATGTGATACCAAGTACTGCAAGTAAATTAAATATATTAGAACCGATAAGATTCCCTAGAGAAATAGCTTTTTCCTTTTTAATAACCGCTATTATTGAGGCTGCCAGCTCAGGTATACTTGTACCTACAGAGACAACAGTAATTGCAATTACCCTTTCGCTTACCCCAAAAACGGTGGCCATACCCACAGCACCGGTTATCAATAATTCTGAACCGCCCCATAAGGCAAGACCTCCTAAACCTAAAAACAGCACTGTTTTATATAGTGGAAGCGCAATGGCAACAACATTCTCTTCCTCATCTACTGCCGGTTTTTGAAAACGGAGCAAATAGACTAAAAATAAGAAAAGACAGACCACCATGGTAATACCTTCGTATTGCTCTAAAACACCATCAAAATAGATAAACCCAAAGAATAAAAGGGAAGCGAGCATCATAACCGGCCAATCTGTGGTATAAAAACTCCGTTTCACATTTATAGGGCCAAGTATTACCGTAACAGCCAAGACAAGCCCAAGATTTGCAATATTTGACCCAACTACATTTCCTAATGCCAAATCGGGAAATCCATCAAGAGCTGCGTTGATACTAACGATTAATTCTGGCGCAGAGGTTGCAAAAGAAACCACGGTCATACCAATGACAATTTTAGGTATGTTTAATTTTAAGGAAAGGTCCACGGCCGATTTCAACAACCAATTACCACCTGCTATTAAGAGCAATAGGCCTCCCACTACGAATAAAAAGTCTTGCATTTACAAGGTTTTCAACAAATATAGGTGAAGTATTATTTAAAACACTACATCCTTTTTTATTCAATCTAAAAACATTACAACTACACAAATAGTTAAATAACTGTAAATATAGTTGTATAACTATAAAATTAGTTATACGTTTGTTTAAACAGCAAACTATTATGGAAAAACTCACCAATAAAGAGGAAGAAATCATGAAAATCCTTTGGACCTTAGAAAGAGCCTTTGTGAAGGAAATCATGGAGCAAATTACGGGAGACAAGCCTCATTATAATACCCTATCTACTATAGTAAGGAACTTAGAAGAAAAAAAATATGTTGATCACGAAGCTTTTGGAAAAACACATAGATACTTTCCATTAGTCAGTAAGGAAAACTACAGGCAAAAATATGTTAACTCTAGCATGGTAGACTACTTTGATAATTCGTATAAGAATTTAGTATCTTTTTTCGCCAAGGAAGAGAAAATTTCTATTGAA
The DNA here is from genome assembly GCF_044594925.1 of Maribacter sp. R77961. Taxonomy (GTDB): domain Bacteria; phylum Bacteroidota; class Bacteroidia; order Flavobacteriales; family Flavobacteriaceae; genus Maribacter. Next base: position 1,945,572 of record NZ_CP138991.1, read on the forward strand.
GACTTAAAAGAGATTATTAATCTTATTGAAAAGAAAAAATAATGGAAGTACTTCTAGAACATCTTATTAAGTCCGCTGCCATTCTATTCTTGTTTTTAGGAACATACTATCTATTTTTAAGGAATGAAACATTTTTTAATAGCAACCGCTTGTTTTTGATAGGTGGACTATTGACCTCATTTCTGCTACCACTAATCAGTTTTACCAAAATAACATATGTTCCCCGACCAGCCGTCTCAACATTAGATGTGGCGGCCATAGAAAACCTTTCCGGGGTAAATTCATCTGCTAGCACCTTTAATTGGACGAACTTTACTATCATTATCTATTTACTTGGAGTTTTGTATTTCATCATTAGACTAATGATTCAATTACGCGCTATATATGACCTTAAAAAGAGTAGTGACGTGGTTTCTGAAAATGAATTTTCCCACGTAAGAACCAATACGGCGATTTCTCCGTTTTCTTTCTTTAGATACATATTTTACTATCCAAACCAATTTTCTCATCAAGAGTTACGCACTATTATAGCTCATGAGAAAATGCACGCAAGAGGAATGCATTCTTTAGATATATTATTTACCGAAATTGTGCTTATCCTAATGTGGTTTAACCCAGCAATATGGCTATACAAGACTGTAATAAAACAAAACTTGGAATTTTTAGCGGATGCCAAGACCTGTAATGAGGGAGAAGATAAAAGAGCATATCAATATTTAATGTTGAAGCAAGCAACGGAACATCATAAAATAAACATAGTAAATCCATTTTTTAATTCAATCATCAAAAAACGAATAGTCATGTTAAATCAAAATCAATCAAAACGAATTAATCTTCTTAAACTATTACTAATTCTCCCATTTTTAGGAATCTTCTTAGTAGGTTTCCATACAGAAGAAGTAGTGAAATTTTCCGAGGATACATCAACCGCTGCACTGGACCATGAAACCCCAGAATTTTTGAGTCCTGTAAAAGCTGAAGACCTCATCAGAGTTTCGGCAGATTTTGGACCAATGAGAAGCCCCTTCACCAAAAAAATAGAGAATCACACGGGTATTGACTTGGTTACAAAAAGTGGCAAACCAGTTTCTGCAAGCGCTAACGGAGTTATAAAATCTAGCAACAAGGATGAAAATAGAGGTAATTACATCATCATAGAACATGATGCCGGTTATAGTACTAAGTACATGCATTTAAGAGATAGGTCCGTATCCAAGGGAGAAAAAGTACAGACTGGCGACCCAATAGGTCATGTTGGAAATACAGGAAAATCTACGGGGCCACATTTACATTTTGAAATATTAAAATCTCAAAAGGTCCTAAATCCTGCAAGCTTCGTACCTTTTAATACAACAAAAACCACGCAGACCTTAAAAACCGATTCCAAGAGAAATGCTAAATCCGCTGCAGTTATAGAATTGACGATAGCTAAAACCACCACCGATGCCCAACTGCTTAAAATGAAAACTGATTTAGCACAAGAAGGTATTGACTTTTCCTATACTATAGTAAGGAATGGTGCTAAAGAAATAATCTCTTTAGAACTGGAACTTGTGAATGGAACAATTTCCACTGCAACTTACAATAGTAAAGGACAAACAGGCGCTAACAAAGATGGCATTAAACCCGTTTTTATATTTGTTGATACCCACAAAAACACAATAAGCGTGGGCAGAAGTCAGCATGAAAGGCACAGTAATGGTATGGTTTGGATTTCTGACAACGATGAATCTGACGCTGAGGAAATTATCGTAAAAAAAGTTAATGGCAAGAAAATAACGATAATTAATGGCCAAAAGATACAAGAAGATGAATTTGAGGATAAGGACATACAACTAAATGAGAGTAATTTTGTATTCATTTCAGATGAGGACAAAAACTCCAAAAAAAGTATAGTCAAAATTTATCGAAGTAAAAATAAGGAGGGTGAAAAGAGTGTTTTTATACATACAGATTCAGAAGATGATAAAGACATGAAGGTAGTCGTCAAAAAAAATAATGCTTTTCTTTCTGGCAATAAAAAAGATGAACCATTATATATTATTGATGGTGAAGATGCCGATAGGAAAACTATGAAAAAACTAGGTACAGATAAAATTGCCAGTATAAATGTTATAAAAGGAGATGCTGCAAAGAAAAAATATGGCAAAAAAGCAAAGAATGGTGTAATCGAAATAACTACAAAAAAACAATAAGCTACTTTTTTTGCCTTAAATAATATAATGAAGACCTGTCCATTAAAAAGGCAGGTCTTTTTCATTTTCAAAGATGAAAAGTTTTATTTGTACAAAAAACTAATTGAAAAATCCCTTACAAATTATAACACGTTACAAAAACGCTCTACAATTGTTCTTATATGAAATCATATTTATTATTTTTAATTATATAATATTACATCATTGTAGAGGTTATTATAAATACTATAACTATTCTCATTTATAGACTTACATATTTGTATTTGATTGTATTGATTTAACAAAAATTACTTGCACTCAAACATACTTCCCCTATATCTTATTTGAATAATCGATTACAATCAACTTTTGTATAACCTAAAACTATGACATATGATAACCCTGATAAAGATTTTAGTTTACCTGTTTCTATCCGTATTAATATTAAGTCTATAATTTATCTCGATAGATAAACTCAGAATGGCATAAATAGAACGCGGCTCTTTGCCGCGTTTAAATTTTTGTATTTTTGAAAAAACCAACTTTTGAAAAAACCATTTTTTAAATTACTGGCCAAGTTAAACAAGACCTTGCTTCCCTCCTATGCAAAACAGCAATTAGACCTGTCCAAAGCTTCAAAACTTCAAATGGCGATAATAGGTTGGCGTTACTTTGTTACTACAAATGCCTTAGATTAGTATTTTAGTAACGAGTGAATGTCGTAGCCCTTTAATTGTTCCCTTCCTTTAAGGAACTCTAATTCAATCAAAAAATTTAATTGAACAACTTCTCCTCCCAATCGCTCAACAAGCTTACAGACAGCCCTAGCCGTTCCTCCAGTGGCAATAACATCATCATGAATAAGCACTTTATCCCCCTCTTTAATGGCATCTAAATGTATTTCCAAGGTATCCGAGCCATATTCCAAGGCAAAAGACTCATTAATTGTATTATACGGTAACTTACCCGGCTTACGAACAGGCACAAAACCAGCATTTAATTTTTCCGCGAGCATAGGGCCAAAGATAAATCCCCTGCTCTCCATGCCTACCACTATATCAATAGCAGCGTCATCTATAAAATCAGCGAGTGCTTTAGCTGTATACTTAAGTGCCTCTACATCTTTTAATAATGGTGTAATATCTTTGAAAACAATTCCTTTTTTTGGAAAATCGGTGACATCCCTTATATAGCTATCGATATTCATTTAATATGCCGTTCTTAATTTTGCGGTAAATGTAAAAAGAAATATATTTGCATCCCCTATATAAGGGGTACAATGGCCTCGTGGCGCAACTGAATAGCGCATCTGATTACGGCTCAGAAGGTTACAGGTTTGAATCCTGTCGAGGTCACGAATGAATTAAAAAGTCATACGTCAAATCAAGTTCGCTTGAATTTGTAAGTGTGACTTTTTGATTTTCAGCGCGGAGCGCTAAGGAAAACCGAAGATAATCCTGTCGAGGTCAAAATTTTGCACAAAGCTCTTTAAACAAAATGTTTAGGAATCTTTTTATTTTTCTAGAAGTTAACTAAATATCCGACAACAATTTCTTTAGGGGATAAAACTCAAATTTACGTTGACTATAGATAAAACTGGAATGAATGTGCAGACTCAGAATAGCAAATTTAATAGTTCTATTTTTTAACAATTTAATCTGTTTAGGAGGTTCAATCGTAGTGATTAGATAATATTCATCGTTTAATAAAGTGTCCATTTTGGGTAACTCACAGAAATTCTATTGGCTTAAAAAAGTATTTTTCTGTGAAAAGTTATTTGTTAATATGAAACATTACGCATACCATATATTCAAGGGCTATCATCGTTAGCATTCTTAGTACACCGTTTGTGTCACTTAAAAAAGATAATTACATATTTACCTTTAAGAAAGTCTAATATATGCACTAATTTAAAACTTCAAGAATTCTAAATGTTGCTTTACTTGGTTACTACTATTTAACACCACTATGAAGAAGAGCATATACAACGCGGCTTTCATTAGATATACTACTTACTACTTGGATGAATGATTAAGCAGTCGGCTTTAAACGCTCCGCATATTGCTTTCTAAATTGTGCCATCTTTGGTTCCATAACTGTGGTACAATAACCGTATTGTTTATTGAGTTGGTAATATTGTTGCTGCCTTTCTTCTGCTTTAAAAAAGCGCTCGTAACGTTTTACCTCAGTAACAATAGGCTTATCAAAATAGGGTTGTAATTCTTTAATTACAATATCGATAATAGCTCTTTCTTTTACATTTTCATAAAAGATGATGGACCTGTATTGTAAGCCTATATCGGTGCCTTGTTGATTAAGTAAGGTTGGATCGTGAGTAGTCATAAAAATAATCAACAATTCTTCATACGAAATGACATTTGGGTCATACTCTAACTGAACTACTTGGGCGTGACCAATCATTCCTGAGCATTTTGCATGATAAGATGGGTAATCAGCTATATTACCACCACTGTAACCAGAAGTCACATTTATGACACCTCTTACCTCTTGAAAAATAGCCTGAGTGCACCAAAAACAACCACCACCAAAAGTGGCGAGCATTGTAAAATTGTTTTGATTTTTCATAATTGTGGTATTTGTGTAGCTATGCAATTATGATTGCTGGTAATTTTTGATAAATATTTTATGGTTTTTTGTAAGACCATAGCTTCAGAATTGACACAAAAACGCAGTCCTGTTGCGCTTGGCCCATCAGGAAAAACATGTCCTAAATGAGCATCACATGTGTTACACAACGTTTCTACTCGTAACATCCCGTGTGATTTGTCTTTTAAGAATTTTATTGCACTTGGCATTATGGGTGCAGTAAAGCAAGGCCAGCCTGATGTGGAGTTAAACTTTCTGAAGGAATCAAAAAGAGGTTCCCGACAGTTTACGCAATTATATTTTCCATCTTCAAAAACGTTACATAAAGTGCCTGTATGAGCTCTTTCCGTGCCTTTTTGCCGCGTAATCCAATATTGCTGTGGTGTTAAGATAGCTTTCCATTCTTCATCCGTTTTTTCAACGCGATGGTCTGGCAGAAGATTTCCGTAAGTGATATACTCTACAATGGTGTTCCAATTCATTTTTGATTATTTTTTATGTTTAAAATTTGTCTAACCATCTGGTTTGTAAATCCCCATTCATTATCGTACCAAGTCATTACTTTAAGTAAATCACCATCTACAACACGTGTCATGCTTAAATCTGCAGTAGAAGCATAAGGACTTTTAATAATATCCGAAGAAACTATAGGGTCGTATGTAATAGCTATGACATCTTTGTATCTATCCGTTTTTGCTTCTTCTTCCAGAATGATATTTACCTGATCTACGGTTACATTTTTATCCATAACAAAGGTCATATCAGATAAGGAACCAACGGGAATAGGCACACGAATGGCAATACCATCAAATTTTCCTTCATATTCTGGTAAAGCTTTAGTAGTGGCAATTGCTGCTCCTGTAGTGGTGGGGATGATGTTTGCCGCACTAGCACGTCCCATTCTAAAGTTCTTCTTATTGGGACCATCAACCGCAGTTTGTGATGCGGTATATGCGTGTACGGTGGTCATAATTGCCTTTTTAATTCCAAGGCGCCGTCCTAGAATTTCAACAATCGGACTGATGTTATTCGTGGTGCAACTCGCACAAGAGAATATAGAAGTATGTCCGGCCTCGGTATTCACACCGTGTACTACAGTTGGTGCATTTACACTATTGGTAGGTGCAGAAATAATGACTGTTTTCGCTCCCGCCTTTACATGCTTTTCGGCATCTTCATAGGTGGTAAAAACACCAGTACTTTCTATAACTAAGTCTATATGAAGCTCCTCCCAAGGCAATTCTTCTGGATTACGCTCGCTATAAAAGGATATGGTTTTATCGCCTACTATAAGTGCTGTCTCGGTATGTCTTACTTTAGACTCATATTTTCCGTAAACGGTATCGTAATTTAATAAGTAAGCTACATTCTCTATCGCTACAATATCATTTACCGCTATGATCTCTAATTCCTTATGTTCTAAGATGACTTTGAGCGCAGTTCTCCCGATGCGCCCCATTCCGTTGATGGCTATTTTCATAATTTATTGGTTTTCTTATAGTTTTTTTGGTTGAAAGTGGTATTAACAGGGCTTGCCATCGTTGAAAATTTAGTTTGAGTAGCCTTATCGCCATCAAGGTTAGGTAGCTTCAACTTGATGAATTCTATCGCACAACTGGCAATAAATAGGTAATCCCGTATCTTCTTTTTTAGTGTCATAAGATATTGTTTTAGGTATTTAATCGCGTTTCTGTTTTTGGAAATAGGGGTACAACACCTTTAGTATTTAACTTAGAATTCACAAAAGCAGTCCCAGATTTTGCTGCAATTCCAGGTTTTATGTGGATTCCTGAATTATAGAATTGCTCTTCTTTTTTTACCCAACCCTTTTCTGATGAGCTAGGCTTACTGAAGAATCTGCCAAATAGCTGATGTAGAAATGACGAATTTTTAGATTGCCCTTTAACAATATCCCCAAAGCTTGTTTTCTTTTTAAAGTGAGCTTCAATGAGCTGACTGAAGCGTTTGACAATATCTAATTGCAAATTTTCTACAATAACCTTCTTTGCTGGAGTTTGTATCTTAATACTTGTTATGCGAATAATTCGCTTTAAAATATCGCGTTGCGTTACTGTAGAGCCATTGGTATAATTTAATTCTTGCTCAATATTGTTAAATATGACATTATAAAAGTTCTGCTCAATTTCGTTTAGAGTGATGATTAGGGAGTGTTTAAATCCAAAAAACCAAAATCCATAGAACTCTTTTTCTTCATCTACTGTTTTTAGATTATAGAAATCCTTATTAAACGCGATAACCTGCAAACCTGTTTGCGGATGTGATACTTCAACGCATTGCAATGGTTTACAAAATAGCACCTCCCCTTTGCCTACCATGGCTCTGGAGTTGTTAATATAGACTTGGGTAGCCTCGCCACGGTTATAAATAACCTTATACAAGGCGCTAGATGCAAGAAGGGTTTGCGTAGTAGCTTCATTAAAATTTGAAAACAGAAAAAGACCGCCAGACCTAGGACAAATGATATAATGTTGCATATTTATAAAGATTTGATATACAACACTCTATAGTCGTGCCAATAATTTTTATTAATTTAAATTACTGATTATTAAATATTTACAACAATTGAGTGAAAATACATACAAAAACATATACACAATATATTGGAGTGCTCACAATATTGTATCTATTAATTTTTACGAAATAGAACTATTATACTTTGAAGATGACAAGAAATAAAATCACAAAAATTGTGACCCTCACAGTATATGTTAGTTTTAAAAATAGTACTTTACACATATCCCTTCTAATCAGCATTTTATAAGTGCGTTATTTTGGCATATTAATAGCTGATGAAAAGTAAATCCAGAAAAAAATATTAATTTAGACCGCAGAACGCTCAACCTATGTCCAAAAAGCTACTCATCGTAGAAGATGAATTCCTGATCGCAAATGATATTCGAACTATAGTCACCCAACTTGGGTATGCGGTGATGGCCTTAGCTAAATCTGCAGACGAAGCGCTAAAAGCCGTACAGGCCGAAAAACCTGATATTGCACTATTGGACATCAATATTATAGGTGACAGGAATGGAATAGAATTAGCAAAAATTCTGACTAAAAAATATAGTATACCGCATCTGTTTATTACCTCCTATTCTGATAACGCCATTATAAGCCAGATGAACAACACACATCCTTTAGGGTATATCCTGAAACCTTTTGATGAGCGTGACATACGAGTTGCATTGCAAATGTGCTCTGTTGCTTTAGAGGAGGAGGTCATCGAAAATGTAAAAAAAGTAAGCATAAAGAAATCATCAGGGATTATTGGTGAAAGTGCAAAATTACAAGAAACCTTAAAAAAGGCACAGCTCGTAGCCCCTACAGATGTTACGGTTTTAATAAGCGGTGAGACAGGTGTAGGGAAAGAAGTTATAATGAATACTATTCATTTAAACGGAAATCAGAAGAACAATAAGCTTGTTAAAGTTAATTGTGCTGCATTGCCCTCAGAACTTATTGAAAGTGTTCTTTTTGGCCACGAAAAAGGAAGTTTTACAGGTGCGACCGAAAAAAGAATAGGAAAATTTGAACAGGCCAACGGAGGCACTATCTTTTTAGATGAAATAGGCGAATTACCACTTACTAGCCAGTCTAAACTGCTTAGAGTTTTACAAGAAAAAGAAATTGAAACCGTAGGTGGTTCTGTACAGAAAAAAATAGATGTGCGTGTTATTGCGGCAACTAATAAAGATTTATCGCAATGTGTAAGCGACGGCACCTTTAGGGCCGACTTATATTTTAGGCTCAGCACATTTCCTATAACCGTAGCTCCATTGCGCGAACGCCATGACGATATTTTACCTTTGGCCAACCATTTTTTGGAAAAAGCCGCAGAACGTTTTAATAAAGAGAACACCCAGTTATCCAAGGCATCCGAAAAAGCATTATTAAGCTACAATTGGCCAGGAAATATTAGAGAATTGGAGCACGTTATCGATAGGGCGCTATTGCTTAATGAAAGTGAAGAGTTGCAGATAGAACTAGAGGCCAATACTAGCGTTAAAAACGGTTCTTCTAAAGAATTTCAACTCAAATCTCTAGAACAAATAGAACGCGAGCAAATTATTGAAACCTTAAAATACTGTAACGGCAAAGTACGTGGTGCTAATGGTGCTGCAGAGATATTAAAGCTGCATCCCAATACGCTAGATTTTAAGATTAAGAAGTTAGGGATTAATAAATCAACACTCTTTAGCTAAATATAAAGTATAATAGAAGGAATATAGCCGTATTAAAAATTTCTAATTTTCATCATTCTTATAGTTGTTTCAATTTCCACAATCAGAGAAAATTTTCTTGTTATCGATTCCCATTATTTTTTATCAGTTTTGACCTATTACTTGTAATTTATGCAAGAGACTAAAACTGCAAACAGGACTTCAATATACTGTATCACTCCTATATTTCGTGTAAGATTTTTAAATCAAACTAGAGATTTTAAAAACAAACATTTGATTTTCAATCATTTATACAAACCTTAAGTTTTGGCACAACTTTAGCCTATTCCTGTAATGAAAGTAATAACTCCAAATTATAGGGCTATGCAAAATTCAATAAAAAGACACAACAGTACTATCAAAGTATTTACGAATAACTATTAGGTAGGATGTGAATTTTATTTATTTCTGATTATTCAGAAATAAACGCACCTCTGTTTTGGAAACATATTAAGAAAACTAAACAAGAACTTATGACCCGTTGAGAAATAACTTAAACCTTAGATTACCTAATATTCACATTTTAAAATTCATAAATTATGTTATCCATAAATTATCAATTACGGAGTCTCTCATTTAAACCAAAAGCAACAACTTTTACCTACCTATATACAGAAGAAACTTCGTTGAAAACAGTTGATGATGACTGTGAATCTATACATGAAAAAGAATTTGTATCTGAAAAAGAGGAGTGTAACCAAATTAATCTTAGAGAGCGTATTGTTACTTATTTTCGCGATGAAATATTAGTTGTCTCCGTTTCAGAAATTGCCTGTATATATACCGATAATTCTATTACCTATGTGGTAACTATGGATGGTCAAAAGAGCACAACTAATTGTAGCTTAGATCATCTTATTATGCAACTAGACGGTCACGATTTTTTTAGAATAAACAGACAAATTATTCTTGGGGTGTCCGCTATCAAAAAAATCATTAGACTAGGGCAAGGATTAAAAATACTAACCCAACCAAGTATAGATATAAGAGTGTTTGTGGGTAAGAATAAAGCACTTCGTTTTAAAAACTGGTTAAATAGCTAAAAGCTTTAAACCGGAAAAAAACGGAGAGTTTAAATTACAATGCTATGGAAGATCCTCCGAGATAAAATCTTTTTAAGCAGCAACAGGTTCTTCAACTATTATTTCAAGTGATGTCCCTTGCTTACTGTTTGTATGTATAGTTCCATTAAGTTGTTCTACAAGGTCATGCACCAATTGTAATCCAAACGAAGTTGCGTTCTCAATATCAAAACTAGATGGCATACCAATGCCATTATCAGTAATTGCTAACAAGAATTTAGGCGAATTTTTCACTTGATGAAATGTAATAGCGATGGTACTAGCATTGCTCGTTTTATTGGCAAATGCATACTTATAGCTGTTGGTGATCAATTCATTAATTATCAAACCCAACGGGACGGCTAACCCTATTTGAATTTTCTTTTCTTGAAGATCAAACTGAAATTGAATTGCGTTTTTACTTTGGTCAAAACTCTTTTGAATATTGTCGACCAGTTCCCTGATGTAAGAAGATACTGAAACTTTTGAAAATTCATCTTTATTATAAAGATTTTGATGTATTAAAGCCATAGATTTTATTTTGTTTTGGCTTTCTTGAAGAATTAATTTTAATTTATCATTGGCGGTACTGTTAATTTTTACCCCTAAAAGGCTAGAAATAATTTGCAGATTATTTTTAACACGATGATGAATCTCTCGGATCAATAATTTCTTTTCTTCGTTTTTTTGACTAATTAATTTTAGTGCTTTTTGTTTTAAACGATATCTGTTAAACATAATGAATGCCAGCAGTGTTGTAAGTGCTAAAAAAAGGCCCAAACCGAGTTTAAAATTTTTTTCTTTTTCGGCTTCTATTTCTCTAATTTTAGTTTCACTTTCTAAAATTTCAATTGCTTTAGTTTTTACTATTTCCTCTTCCAAATAATTTAATTGTTCTGGAATTAAGACTGCTTGATGTTTATAGACCTGATCCCTGAATTTATTGTAAAGGTTATAGTAGACTGCACTTTCTTTATAGTTTTTGTTTAATTCGTAAATTTCAGCTACTAGCAGGTATGCTTTTCCAATTTCATCATTTAAAGGTTGTTCATTTTGTAATTGCACAATACGTTCTTTACACACATTAATAGCATGGTGTAATGTCTCTTTAGCCTTTTTTGTGTTCCCTGTTATCCGATGAATTTCACCTATTTTTTGCAAACCAGTGCCTTCTCCAATAGCATCGTTATTTTTTTGATACGCATTAATAGCTTCTTTAAAATGAGACGCTGCTGCATTATAATCTTTTGCATTAAGGAAAGACACCCCTAAACCATAGTAAATAGCACCATACACATTATATTGTTTTAAAGATGTTGCAGTAGACATAGCTTTTTGTAGTGTTTCTATGGCTTTTTTAGGACGGCCCTGTTTTTGATACGATTCTGCTAGCTTCATTAGCGGATCATGTAATTTTTCAATAGCATTATGCGTTGTAAATAATGCTATAGCTGCAGTATATTTTTCTATGGCTTTGTCGTGGTCATTGTTATAGTCACTATAAAAAACGCCTAAATTAAAGTAAAAATGCGCTTTCTCTTTTACGGTGATACCTGGTGCATCAACTATAGCTAAATTTTCAAATAATACAGTGGAAATATCTTTTTTTGGAAATTTTAATCTTAGATACGCACTACTTAATTCTAAAGCAGTATTAAATTGTACGTTTTGGGGTAACTTATAATCTTTCGATACTTTATAGGCATTTTCAAAATAAAATACAGCTAAGTTTGGTTTGTTTTCTTTTTCACCTATAAAACCTGAAAGTACGGATGCACTTCTTAAACCCATACCGTAGATTAATTTTTCTGAAATAGATTTAACTTGTGCGTTATAGGCTTTGGCACTGTCAATTTGTTCTGTTTTATAAGCATGATAGGCTAAATAAGACAAAGCATCAACGTTTTGTTCTTCTAGCTCAGTATTACCTTTTGTTACATCTAAGGTCTTATTAGCATAATAATAAAGACTGTCTAAATTTTGAGTATCTTCCTGAGCGTAATAGGCACTTAAAGCGAGTAGTGCTGTACTTGTTTTTTTAGAGTCCTCGTTTTTTGCTACTACACGCTGTAAACTATCTAATTTTTTAGCATTGGTATTATGTTGCGCAAAACCCAACTGTGTGTTTACAAATAAGAACAAAAGACAAATTAATAATTTATAAGAAGCCATTAATGAGTGGTATTTATAGTAGGTTCATTTAGTAGTATAGTAAACGTGGTGCCTTTATCTTGGGTAACTGTTACTTCACCATCTAACTGTGCGGTTAAGCCATACACCAATTGTAAGCCAAATGAAGATAAGGTATCTACATTAAAATCAGCAGGCAATCCTTTTCCGTTATCCTGAATAATAAGTCTATATTTAGTGGTATTTTCTAGTTGATGAAAACGGATGCTAATCTTTTTTTCTTGGTTATCATGGTTTAAAAAAGCATATTTATAACAGTTGGTAATCAATTCATTTAACATTAAGCCTAAAGGCACTGCAAGTCCCATCATAATTTCTTTAAAAGGGACGTCTAGTTGGAACACTACAGCTTTATAGGTATCATCAAAACTACTTTTAATTTGCACTATCAGTTCATCTATATAGGTATTTACCGCTACTTTTGTATACTGATTACCTTCGTATAAATTTTGATGAATAATAGCCATAGATTTTATTTTGTTTTGGCTTTCTTGCAATGCTGTTTTTATAGTTTCATCTGTAGCATGGGTAGTTATTTTAGCACCTAAAAGGCTAGAAATAATTTGAAGATTGTTTTTAACCCGGTGATGTATTTCTTGCATTAACAAGGTGTTTTCTTCACTTTTTTCTTTTATAATGGTAAGTGATTTTTGTTTGGCACGGTAGCGTTTAAAGAGTAGCAGTAATACAACTAAAACAAGTACGGAAAGTATTAAAAACAGCCATTTTAGAAACTTTTCATTTGCTACATTTAGCGCTTCTATTTTTTTGTTGTTTTCTAAAATTATGAGTTCAGTGTCTTTCTCATTATTCGTTTTAAGAATTACGTAATTTTCTCTTTCGTAAAACTTTTCCTTCATATAAATACTATCGTAGGCTGTAGTATAATCTTTAAGGTAGTCTAAACTTTTTTTGTGGTTATCATTAAGTTTATGAAGTTCTGTTAATTTAGCATAATTACTTTCATTATAATGCGGATCATCATTTTTTGCTATAGCATCCGCATAAAATTTTTCTGCACGTTTAAAGTAGCTATTCGCATCTTTAACATTGTTTTGATCTTTATAAATCTTACCTAATTTTATAAACGCGTCGCCTAGATTTTTGTTAGGTGGCATTAAAGTAGAATTTGCTAGCAATAGATCTATTTTTTCTTCATAAGTATCATAAATATTTAATTCAAAATTAGAAGGCGATTCAGCAGTGTTTTTTATAAATTTTTTAAAATTTTCTAGTGCAGCATCGTAATCGTTTAATTCAAAATAAGAAACTCCAAGGCCATAATAACAACGGCCTTCATAATCTTTATGCTGAAAAGCCATTACATCTTTGTACGCCTTTATCGCTTTTTCATAATCTCCTTTTTGTTTATATAATTTTGCAAGTCTAAATTTGGGGTCACCAAAAACGGTATTGCCGTCTTTGTCAAAGCATTCAATTGCTTTTTCGTAGTATGAAATTCTCATATCTAACTCATCATCATCATCCTGAAAATCATACAGTCTAGCCGTGTTATAATACAAGCGTGCTTTATCCTCTAAGGATACTTTAGGACCATCTACCAAAGCTATGCCTTCAACCAACAGTAACCTAGGAAGTCTCCCTCGAGTTCCGTGCAGAAACAGATGCGACTCTGCTAAATTCATTGTATGGCGTAAAATAATATGTTTTGGAAAATTGTATTTGGGCAATCTAGCATTTTCATAAGCCACTTCTAAATTGTACATGTACTTACGATACTCTCTTTTATCAAGATACATAAACGCAGTAACCCTAGATGTTTCTACAATACCATACTTATAATCTAATCTTTTGGTAATCGCTTTGGCATGGTCTAAATAATATGTTGCACTATCTATTTTTTTAGGGTTTTTAGATAAAGCAAAGGCTAAATGTGCTAAGGCTTGTACTTGTTCTTTTTCTAAATCTTTTTCTTCTGCTACAAGCTTTAGGGCTTTACGAGAATAGTGCGATAAGCTGTCTGTATTATATGCTTTTATTTTTGCAAAATAATGACATAAATCTAGTAATGTATTGGCCTTATTTTGTGTGTTGTTTGCCTGTTTAATGGCTATGTGTAAACTTTTTAATTCGAGATCTATTTTAGTGGTTTGGGCAAAACCAAGTGGGCAGATTAAAAGTATACTTATAATGAAGAGAAAGATTTTAGCTTTAGACATAGTGTTTGGTTGGTGGCTATTTTTTTTTCTAAGTTAAAGTTTTTTATAAATAATTGGTTTACATTGATTTACGTTTAAAGGCGAATAACTTAGGCTTCCTGAGGCTCTTCTAATATGATGGTAAACGTAGTACCTTTATCTTGTGTTATCTTAACTTCGCCATGTAATTGTTCCGTTAAACCGAATACCAACTGTAGTCCAAAGGATGATAGGTTATTTAGATCCAAATTAGCTGGTAGGCCTTTACCGTTGTCTTTAACAATAAGTGAATATCTAGAAGTGTTTTCTAGTTGATGAAAACGTATGCCAATTTTCTTTTCTTTTCCGTGCTTATCTATAAAAGCATATTTGTAGGCGTTGATAATCAATTCATTCAGTATTAATCCTAGCGGTACAGCCAACCCCATTGGTATCTCTTTGGGTGCTATGTCTACATCAAAAAAAATAGCGTTAGAATGCTGTGTAAAACTATTTTTAATTTGTGCGATAAGTTCCTCTACATAACTGTTTACAGATACTTTAGTATACTGATTGCCTTGATACAAATTTTGATGAATAATCGCCATAGAGCGTATTTTATTCTGGCTTTCTTGTAAAATGTTTTTTATGTTCTCATCAGCAGCGTTACTATCTATTTTAGCACCCAAAAGGCTAGAAATAATTTGAAGGTTATTTTTAACACGATGATGAATATCTCGCATTAACAATTTATTCTCTTCATTCTTTTCCCTAATTGCTTTTATGGCCCTCTGTTTAAGGCGATTTCTACTGATTCCAATAACTAACAATAGTAAGATCAATACTGTAAGTACTAATACCCCTATTCTATAAGATTGTTCTTTAGAATTACGTATTTCTTGTAGTTTACTTTCGGTTTCCAGGTTTTTTATGGCATTATTTTTTTGCGTAGTTGTTTTGAAAAAATCATAACGCTCACTTTTTTTGAGATTTTGATTTAGGGCCACACTATCTTTATAACTGGCGTAAAGTTTATGGTATGCTAAACTTTTTTTAAAATTATTTTGGATTTTATAGATACTGGCTATTTTAAAATAGGCCGATGTAATCTCAGTTTTTTTGATATTGTTTTTTTTGTTTGACGCAATACTTTTTAGATATTTTTTTATGGCAAGGTCAAAAAAGAAATTGGCTTGTTGTGTGGCTTTTTTTTCAAAATAAATTTTTCCTAGGAAATTTAAACAATCCCCTACGGCCCTATAATCATTGGCCTCGTTATAGTAGTCTTTTGCTTTTTTAAAATTACTCTCGGATTCTTTGTAGTCTTTTAAACCAAAGAAAGAGAGACCGAGACCGTAATAAATATCCGCACGTGCGTAAGGCACATCTAAAGCTAAAGCTTCTTTGAAAATAGTTATGGCTTTTTTAGGGTTGCCAACGCCATTATAGTAGCTCGCCAAATTAATTAACGGGGCGTGCAAATCAATAAAATTATTATCACTTTTGAAAAATTGTATTGATTTCTCAAAATTTAATTTAGCTTTTTCTTGCTCATTGGTTGCATCATATAACGTACCCAAATCCAGATAAAAAATACCTTTGTCCTGTAGGGAGATATCAGGACTTTCCACTAAATCTTGCATTTCAAGCAATACATTGGCAATGAGATCAGAATTAAAATTATATACGGAATACCCAGAAGATAACCCAATTCCCATTTTAAAGATCACTGGTTCCGGCACGTTATAATCTTTGGCTATTTGGTACGCATTTTCTAACTGATAGATATACTTATTTATATCCCCATCATCTAACGCTAAATAAGCAGAAAGATAACTGGCATTGCTTAAGCCGGTACCATAACCTGTTTTTTGTGAAATTTCTTTATATTCCTTAATATACTTTTTTGCAAGGTCATTTTCCCTTCTATAATATGTTACAAAAGCTAAATGATCCAGTGCATCTACTTTCCTATTTTCAAGTTCTTTTTGAGAACCCGCAAGGTTAATTATTTTAGTAGCGTAATGAGAAAGACTATCTAAATTTTCGGTATTTATTTTTCTATAATAGTTGCATAATGCGAGTAACGCATCAATTTTTTTTGTGGTGTTTGTGCTCTTTTTAAGCAATACATGTATACTGTCTAATTTTTGCGTGTTTATTTTACTTTGCGCCAAACCATCATGGAAAGTAAGAAGTAAAAAAAGCGTGAAACTTATTAATTTAGAAATAGACATTATTTAATTTAGTGCTACAAAATGCAGTTCAATTCTTTAAAGATAAAAAACTAATTTTTAAGCTATTATAATTAACATTCCCTGATTTTGACATGTAATCCTTCTAATTCGCACTAGAAGTTTACAAGGAGTTTTTAACAATCTGGCAAGGTACCCTTAAAGGGGTATGAAACCCATTTTTGGGATTTTATTAATATTTTAAAATAAATCATAAATAAGAAAAAGGGTTTAAGTTATTTGTTCCTTGGGCGCTTCTAAGATGATGTTAAACGTAGTGCCTTTATCTTGGGTTATCTTAACTTCGCCATGTAATTGTTCCGTTAAGCCGTAAACCAACTGTAGGCCAAAAGACGATAGGTTATCTACATTAAAATCTGCTGATAAGCCTTTACCGTTGTCTTTAACAATAAGTGAATATCTAGAAGTGTTTTCTAGTTGATGAAAACGTATGCCAATTTTCTTTTCTTTTCCGTGCTTATCTATAAAAGCATATTTGTAGGCGTTGATAATCAATTCATTCAGTATTAAGCCTAGAGGAACGGCAAGCCCTATCGGAATTTGTTTTTCTGTAATATCTAGGTTAAAGTTTATAGTGATGTTATTATTTATGTAACTATTTTTAATCTCGTGTACGAGTTCCTTGATATAGCTTTGAACAGACACTGTAGCAAACTGATTGCCCATATACAAGTTTTGATGTATTAAAGACATCGATTTTATTTTGTTTTGGCTTTCTTTAAGTATTATTTTTAATTTGTCATTTTCACTATTACTAATTTGAACACTTAAAAGACTTGAAATAATTTGTAAATTGTTTTTAACACGATGATGAACTTCGCGCATTAACAATTTATTTTCTTCGTTTTTTTGTTGAATTATTTTCAGGGCTTTTTGCTTTAAACGGTATCTGTTAATTATAACAAATAAGAGTAGTACAATTAGCCCTAAAAACAGTAATAAGCCTATTTTATATGTTTTTTCCTTTTCTGCTTTTAGCTGTTGTATTTTGTTTTGATTTTCTAAGGTTTCAATTTCTTTGTTTTTTTCTGTAGCCTCTTTTAAAAACTTAAAACGCTCAGTTACTTTTGTGTTTTGGGCATTATTGATACTATCATTGAATGCAGTATATATGGTATGGTACTGTAAACTCTTTTCATAGTCGTTTGTGAGTTCATAAATTTCTGATATTTGCTCGTATGCGTATGAAATTAGTTCATTTAAAGGATTTTGTTTTCGTAATTGTACAACACCCTTTTTATACCCTTCTACAGCTCTGTTTAAAATAGTATTCGCTTTAGTTGCGCTTCCTTTTTTTAAATAAATTTCACCTATTAGTCTTAGACAATCGGCTTCCCCAGAAGGGTCTTTAATTATGCGATTGGCTTCGGCTGCTTTTCTAAGGTTATATTCTGAAGTATCGTAGTCTTTTAACTCAAAATACGATAAACCTAAGCCATAATAAATATAACTATCTGCATCGGCTTGTCTTGTGCCTAAATCGACTGCTATAGCGCTATTAAATGTTTCTATTGCCTTATGATGATCATTATCTTTTTGATAAGATTCTGCTAAATTAATCAATGGAGAAAATAATCCTATTTCATCGTTTATCTGCATATATAATGCTATAGACTTGTTATAGTTTGCAATAGATTTGTCTACATCGATATCATAAATGTCATAATAAAAACCTAAGTAGAAATAAAAGAAGGCGCTGTCTTTTATTGCTATATTGGGATTCTCAGCTATCGCAACATTCTCAAACAGTAGCATAGCAACAATTTCTTTATTATAGCGATTATTTGAATAAATTCTAATGAGTTCTAATGCCGTATTAAAAATTATAGGCTCAGGTAATTTATAGTCTTTCGCTGTCTGGTAGGCCTTCTCATAATTCAGGAAAGCCATGTTTAAGTCATTTTCTAAATAACTAATCCTGCCAGAGAGTTTAGCTGCATATACGAAACCCATACCGAAGGAAATTTTTTCAGAAATCGATTTAATTTGGGTTATGTAACTCTTAGCTTTATTGTTTTCTTCTATTTCAATAGCGTGGCGAGCTAGATAATAAAGTGCTTCAACCTTTTCTTCTTGAAAATCAGTATCAGAATCAGAAAGTGTTAGCGCCGTATTCGCGTGGTAGTAAAGACTATCTAATTCTATAGTATAAGATTCCTTGTAATGCCTGCATAATGCCAGTATAGTCTTAACTTTTTCTTTCTTGGTATCAGCATCATTTACCAAGTTGTAAAGACTATCTAATACTGTATCATCATTTTGGGTTTGTGCAAAACCATATGGTAAGTGCAAAACCATTAGAAATAAGCAAAGAAAGGGGCGAAGTTTGGTTAGTGTTTTCATTTTGGTTGTTAAATAAGACTTTATTAAATATAGTTAAACCATGCGTAAGCTCTTTCCAAAATAAAGTTCAAGTCCTAATTAGGGAGTTTAATACTAGTAACAAACCATAAAGTTTAATTTTTTTTGAACACCTTGATTTGATATGATTTAGCCATCAACATGTGCCAACTTTTTTGCTTCAAAATCTTCTTTGACTAATTTCAAGATTATTACCCTCACTATCGATAAACCAAGAGGATAGGCTTCCATCCAAATCAAAGATTTTATTTCCTTTGTCCTCATAAAGGGATATGCCTTTATGCTCCAATTGAGCAACGGCCATTTCAATATTTTCAACTGTAAGACTTAAACTGGTATGTTCCGCCTTGCTTTTCTCATTTCTTAGATAAAGTAAAAAGAAACTGGTGCCGACCAGTACATAGTACATATGTAGGTCTTGACTCAAGGTTTTTAGTGTAAACCCCAAAGTTTCGCCATAGAATTGTTTTGCTCTTTGAACATTGGTCATTGGTATTGCTGCGATAGCTTCTTTTATTTCCATTAGTGTTGTATTAAGTTAACATGATATACATTGAAAATGGTTTATTTCACTTTAGTTAACAGAAAGATTAGTAATCTGATTTGTTTTATGAGCGTGTTGGTCTTCTAGAGTCTTCTTTCTGATGCTTCAATCTTTTCATCAATAATACTAGTGTATCTTCTTCGGATTAGACCGTTGGTATCATATTCACAAATTTCATTACCACTTGCCCTATACCATTGACCTTCATTATTTTGATATTCATACTCAAAGTGTCCCGCTATTACATGATCCGTAAATACGGACAATTTTTTTTTGAGTTTGAAATCAAATTCATTGTTCCATTTTTCGATTAGAAAGTTTTTAACTTCAACTCTAGTTTTTATAATTGTACCTACAATATGCCACTCCGTATTAACGGCATAATTCTTAGATACTTTTAGAGGATCTTTAGTGTTCCAAGCATCTTCAGATAATTGCACTTTCTGTTTTGCTGTTTCTTCGATAAAAGATGGTAATGGAAATTTTTGTTCCATACAACGTTTTCTAGTTAGCGCTATTTACTACTTCGTTACTATTGTAATTCAGTTTTCGTACTCCATCTAATAGACTATAAGTCATTATTAATTTAGACTATTAAATGGAAGACTACTTTTTAATAGACCAAACGCATGCCAAAATCATATTTAATGTTAAATAGTTCATTATCAAATGTTTGCAGATAATTAAAATATAAATACTCCTGCAAAAACACAAGATATCGTATAAGTACAATATCTTGGAATGTTCAATCTTAGTGCCGTAATACAGTCCTTAATCTCTTAATTATTTTCTATAAAAAATCCCTAATAAAAGAGATTGAAATGTACTTTGTACAATAGTAAGATAGGAAGAGGGTAATAGGTATACTTAATATGATTTACAATGAGATTTTCAACCCTATACCAACAAACGAATTCTTGTCTAACACCCTATTTTCGTTTTTACAAATTCATATATTTTTAATGGTAAAAATTTTGTAACTACAGTTACATACTTATTTTCTATCTTAAGGAAGACATCGGGAAAATAGGTTTTTGTCCTACGGAAACTCCGTATACCTTAATTAGTATGAACTAACTGGTATATGGAGTTTTTGATTTAAAAATGGAGCACATCTAATAGGAACATATGGCAACAATAATAGATTTAAAAGAAATGACGCTTTTAGATATTGAAAAAAAGGTATTGAAGGCGTTTACCGTTTACGCTGCTGCCGCCACAGCCTTTTGGAGGCGTCAAAACTTTAATTATGGGAATGTAAATCCGGCCATGAAGAATCATTATGTGGAAATGTAAGAATTAGCAGATTTTACCAAGAATTTAAAGGGTGGTTTATTCACTGGATAATCCATACTAAAGATTTTGATTTTAATCTTGTAGAAATTAGAAATTAATTACTGAAATCCTTTTAATGACCCATGGCATTGGCGTGTGAAACATTACTATTTTCAGAAAGGTTTATGAATACTAAAACCCGCTGTGCATTTTAAACTAAAATTAAAACACCCAACGGGTTAACCAACTAAACAACTAAACTAACTCAAAATGAACTCTATTAATTCTTTTTCATCATCTTTGAATTTTTTAAATCTGTAACTAACTCTTCAGTGGTATACACCTTGCTGGCAATCATTCTGTAATTGGTCTGCGCTGCCTGGTTACCATCCAACCCCGGAAGCTTAGCAGAAGCAGTAGCATCGCCAACAACAGCAACTTCAAATCCGTTTTCCCCGAGTTCTCTCATATGAGATTCTGCACAAAGATTACCGGACATTCCCGCTAGGATGACCTTATCAATTTTTTGCTTTCTAAGTTGTAGGGCTAAATCATTGGATTCTGGACCAAAAACTTTATGCGGACCCGTTACAACTACTCTGTCTTTATCAATATATTTTTTATAACGTGGCAACCAATCTGCACCAGAACCTTCAAAACCTTCAATTTTTAGCTGATCCCCTCTATCGAACATACTAATGTCATGCATTAATTTTTCCAATACACCTTCAAATTTCCAAACATGATCGTGTACATAGTAATAATGGGGCGATACAAAGACAGGCATGTTGTGCTGCTCTGCCAGTTTAAAGATGGTTTCCAAATTTTCAACGGTGTTGTTTTCTTTTACGCTCTCCCCAACAGCGCCCCATGCTACACCTTGCGGACTTAGAAAATCGTTTTGAGGGTCAGTAATTACTATTGCCGTAGTTTCGTCAATAACAAAACCAGGCTCTGGTAATTGTGCAAATACGCTTGTAATTCCCGTAATGCCTACTAAAATTGTTTTACATAAATTTTTCATTGCTCTTTATTTAAATTGTTTATACTAAATTTCTAATTGTTCTGGACTTAAGAATAATGCTCTTTTAAAAGTATACACCCTCCGTGGTCATACGCAGTAAGGTTCGTTGTTCATTTTCCATTAAAATATCGGCTCTGTGTGCAACGGAGTAGTTATCTAAAATAATGATATCACCTTCTTCCCAAGCGTGTTCTATAAGTGATTCCTCATTTGACAATCGCTCATTGATATAATTAAATATCTGGTTACTTTCTTTCATAGGCAACAGCTTTCCACCATCGCAATGGTTACGAATATCCGTAGAAAAGCCAATGTCAAAATATACGGTGCGTCTACCATTAAATGGGTGCTTCCACAATAGCGGATGCACTATGGTATCGCGGTATACGACACCATAATCCCGCCAAAGCAACTTGTCTTTTTTTGGTAAGTTTTTATATAGATTCATTAAAGATGCAAAAGATGTTTTAGTACCAGATAATGGAATTTCAACCATTTGAAAGACACTTAAATACGAAGGACTCTCCTGATAGGAATTATCAGAATGCCAGAACACACCAGAGCCTCTCTTTATCCTTGTATCAATAGCTTGTGTTTTTAATTGGGTAGGTGGTATGGAATAGACTACGGGCAATTCTAGTTTCCCTAATTGATTTGTAAATGCTTTTTGCTCATCTTCCGTCCAGGTGCGTTTGCCTTTTATAACAACTACGCTATGCTTTCGCACTAAAGATTTAAGTTCTTCGTTTTGTGAGGTGCTTACCTTAGTAATGTCATATAGGTTTTCAACTATAATCCCAATATGCGGATTAAGTTTCTTATATACCAGTGGTGCTATTTTAGTTCCTTTTTTATTGAAAAATCCCATTATATTCTTTAATTATACGGCGTAATCATATTTTGCAAAATGCGTGGCAATCGTTTTTCTGGCCCTGCACATTAATACCCAGGCATTGTTTTTTGAAATGTCGAGTTTATCACAAATTTCCTCTGTGTTCATTTGGTCATAAACTCGTAAACGTAGCACCTTGGATTGTGAATCAGGGATATGTTTTAGCGCATCATCAAAAAGGCGTTCTACATTTTCTAGATTAACATTAGAGAGTATACATTCCTCGGGTTGTGAGATGGCAACATCATAATGGTAATTATCCCGGTACTCGTCATGTGATAGTGAGTAGCGTTCTATTTTTCCTTTTTTAGAAGATTTGCGCCTATAATAATCTATAATTTTATGTTTTAAAATTGCTGTAAGCCAAGTTCGTTCAGAACTTCTGTTTTGAAATTTGTCTTTAGATTTCCACGCGGCCAGAAAGGTATCTTGAATAATCTCTTCCACATCAAGACGGTTGTGTATACGTAATTTGGCGTAATTAAAAAGATAAGTTTGATAGTTTTCTATCCACTTATCGGCATTAATGATTGTTTTTGCTGTGCTCATAATTTTTGTACTTGCCAATAACTAAGTCACAACCATGCCAAAACTCAAAGTGCTGTATATCAGAATATTAAAATCATAGTCTTATTTTTAATACACAGTATATTGTAGTTGTAACAATAAAGGAATAAATTTTAGGAAAGAAACTCAGGGCAACTTGCTTGACGGCACTCAGGTTTAAATCTAGACCATTGGGTATGATCTACCAATTTACTATAGACACTTTTTTATACCCGAATTTCTTCGATAAAATGCCAAGGAAACTTGGATAATATATATTTAATTAAAAAAGGATGTTCACCATCGTATCACCAAAATATTCTTAGTTTTTGTAATAAGCCGTATGATATTTTTGGAATTTTTTTGAGCTCACCGATTTATAAACAAAAAGATTAGTCTACAACGAATTAGCTATTTGGGTATTGGTCTTGCATTCAAAACTGACTCATTTTGTTGCATTACAATTTAAAAGGACAAATCTATAATAAAAATTCACATTGAAACTTTTCTAGTGCTAACATCTCCAGTCTAACAGGTGGTGCTCAAACCTACCAACAGTTGGATAATTACAGGATATTGGAGGTTGAAGATAGTTAAAGAAATACGTAATACTCTAAAATTCAATTAATTAAATATAATTCTATCTATGGCACTAGGTTTGCCATTAAGGTTAGTAACGGTTTTAATGTTCTTATTAAGGCCAGGCGAATTACAATTTAGAAAGGACCAAATAATTTACTAGGTAATAGATGTATTTCAAAACCTTTTAAACGCTCGCACCTTTCTGTCAACAAAAAATAAATATAATAGTTATTAACCTTTTAAATTTTAGAAATTATGACAACGTTTAATGTACCGACAAGGGAAGAAGTAAACACTACGAACCAAGGAATTTTTGACCACCTTGAAAAGGCACTAGGGTTTGTTCCCAACCTTTTTGCAACTTATGCATACTCAGAAAATGCTCTTAAGAATTACTTAGATTTTACAAATGCAAAAACATCGCTTAAAGCGAAAGAAAAAGAAGTTGTTAATCTTGCTGTGAGCCAAGTAAATAAATGCGAATACTGCCTGTCTGCACACACAGCAATAGGAAAAATGAACGGTTTTTCAGAAGATCAAATTCTTGAGCTACGTGCCGGTAAAGCCTCTTTCGACAATAAGCTGGATGCGTTGGCAAGATTATCAAAAAACATCACGGAAAATCGTGGTAACACAGATGCAGATATACTAGAAAATTTCTTTAACGCTGGCTGGACTAAAGAAAATCTAATCGATACCATATCCTTGGTAGGTGACAAGACCATATCAAATTATATTAACAACACAACAAGAGTTCCTGTAGATTTTCCTGTTGCGGCACCATTAGATGCGGCGTTAGCATAGTAATGCCCCCCATAGTTAGTTGTATGAAAAGAGGCTTGGTTCCTGCTATGAACGAGCCTCTTTTATTAAGATTTAACCATTCTTTTATTCACGCTTTTACGTAATGAAATTTGTCGAGATTCACTACCAACGATCAAAAGAATAAATTGGAAAATAAACCAATACCAATGAAAACACTACTCGCTATTCTGCTATTATGTTTTTTACGGTATAGTCTTGCACAAGAAGCAATACCAAAACGCTATCAATTTGAAGTAGAGCTAGGAACTGATAATGACTTTTTAGTATTACTTTCCGAATCAGACAGGTATTATACTTATGGCATCAACGCCTCATTTAGATGGCGTAACGAGAAGCCTATATTCTTAGATAAATTGTTTAAAAAAAAGACAGGCTATTTTCAATATCTAGGGCTTAATATAGAAGCCTACACCCCAGATTATGAAAGAGAAAACACAGAGACAGATAGGCCTTATGCTGGGTGGAGCTATGCCGAACTAGGGGTAACTTACGGTTTTTCTTCATCATTTTTAAGATTAGCCGTGGATGTAGGCATATTGGGCCCAGCTTCAAAAGCTGGTGATATACAAAACTGGTTTCACGAAACAATTACTGGAGACCCAACCTTGGATTGGAGCAACCAAATAGAAAATCAGTTTGGTTTTAACCTACGTGGCAGTTATGCACGAACATTTTATGCCCGTAAAAGCTTTAATGTCTATGGTGTTGCAGATGTATCACTCGGTAACATATTCGCTTATGTAAATTCTGGAATTAACCTGCGTTGGGGTATATTTAATCCCCTTGCCGAAACTGCTTCTTTTCAAAACTCAATACTGGCTAGTATGTCTAATAAAGAAATTTTTATGGATGCCGGTATTGCCCTAAAATTCTCTGGTTTCAATGCCACCATACAAGGCGACAAAATAGAAGAATTCAATTTTTTAGACAGCGAATTTATAAATAATCAATTTCTAAATGGCCATATGGGAGGGTACTACGCAAATGATAAATTGACGATAGGTGTCAGGTATATGTATTCTAGTGGTGAAATAACTGATAATCACAGTCAACAATATATAATGCTTACCGGAGCGCTTAGATTCTAAACACTGCACATGAAACTGAAAAAACAAACTACGTTAGTAATAAGCCATACCACATATTTTTATTATATCTAAAAGCGTACTTTGAATTTTACACTAAAATAGCCCTTGTGTTAGAACTAAATACCACGCTGCACGAACATAATAACTAGGTTTTCACCATAGCTGTGAGTAATAGTTTAGTATTAGCGGTTGGATTTAGAATGAAAGTATAAGTTTTAGAAGAGGCCACTTTAGTATTAAAAAAGGTAAACTTTAATCTCTCTCAATGTTTAGTATGATACCCTGCCGCTTCATAAGCTTCACTTCACTCTTTGAGTATCCATATGTATCCTCTGGGTAATTTTCGTTTTTTTCTATTTTATATAGTCTTGAGATTCGGTTAATTTCGTAGTCATTTAAGGATAAGAACAAGCTATCTTCCGTAACTCTTCTTATTTTCATTGTAGAATAGTTGCCATTATTTGCCCTATACTCGTATACGTCGCCTATGACAGGTACATTAAGGTATAGTTGAGTGTTCTCTTTATCCTTTCCACCGGAATAAATAACAAAAGTAATTAAACATGCAAGAACAGCTAGTCCAGCGAATTGCCATAAAGGACCTTTCGCATTTCCTTTAATGTTTTTATACTCCATTTTTAGGTCTTCGGGCATTTGCTTTTGAGAAAGCACCTCCTTACAATGACTACAATAAGAGCTTCCACTCTTGCCTAACGGAAAAACGGGAATCCAAAAGACATGGGCATGTCTTCTATAAATATTTATAAATAACGAGTTATCCGTTTTACAATGTTGACAAACCGTGTTTTTAGTTTTTTTGGTGTCTATATTTGCTGATCCGGTTCCAAAGAAAATCATATTACTTAGGTATTAAAAGGTTAGTAAAATACTAATTTACAGTAACGAAAAAACAAATAGGCTATTGCCTAAAGGCTTACGTAAGGCAAGCTATCGCCCGGTTTAAAAGTCGCGCTATTCACAAAATAAGCATCAACCACTTCCCTAATATTTATTTCTTGAAGTACGCTATTTGCAATTTTATATTCTGGCTGAATAAGCTTTTTGGCGGGAAATGTTTCACAATGTAGCTCTTCTCCAATTTCATTTACGACCTTAAATGTGGCTGTACCGTTTAAAATACTTTTTCCAGATACCGAAAGGGTAGCAATAGCTGTCTTGTTAGGATTTGAAAATGGAATTGCTGCGGTTTTTTGGATTAGGACGTCTGAAGTTAAAGTAGACACTTTAAATTCAGTTTCTGCTAATATTTCTCTATTGTTGTGGCAAGACAATAAACATAATAATAACACTAAAGGAATCATTTTAATTTTCATAATTATTGCTTTCTGAGTACTGTTCAAAGATCCGTGATAGCACGGATGTCTACCACCCTGCAATTATTGAAAAGTTATACCCTGTTTACAGGGTATAATAGTTAAAGTGAGGAACTTCGTTTAATTGAAGTAGTAGTATTAGGTGCAAATCAGTTTTGATTTATTAAAATATATCATCATCCTTATGCTTAAAACAATAGATTTATAAAAAAAAGAACAGTAAAGGTTAGTTGCTTCAACTAAGCACAAAAAAATGCTTACCCACACAGATAAGAATATTGAAACGGATTAAAGGCAAAACCTATAATCTAAGCTTTTAATAGGCCATGAATGTTAACCTCTTGAAGTATCATTATTTGCGATGAGTTATCATACTATTCAACTCACCAATTTATCCATAGCGGCAAATACTTTGGACATACAGTAAATCCATAGAGCATTGGTTTTATGCAGAATGACGATACGAAATACAAAATCTTAAAACACTTTTAAGGCATTATGTGTTATTAAAATTCACTTTTAAAGCCGATAATTCCTTTTCCACAAGGTTCCTAAGAAAGGTTTACTCCTTTCACCATTACTTTGTTCTGACGATGGGAAACATTGTTGCTATGACAAAAGCGGGTAAGCAAAGCCCCCATAAGCTTGCCCGTTTTTTATAAATTTGATACTACAAATGCAAATTAAAAATTTCATTTACGGACTACTCGCCACTGCACTACTGCTATTGTGTATTTGGGGTTATTTAGTATATGAAGAACCAGCACTTAAAAATGTTACAACCGCTGACACCACTAAAAATTTACGAGTAGAAGAGCTTATAAAACTTTTTAAGGATAACGAAAGTGAAGCAAATTTGAACTACGTTGATAAGGTAATAGAAGTAGAGGGGACAATTAAGGATATATCTACTATTAACGACAGATATACTATACTACTGAAAAGCGAATTATTTACAAAGCATTTTATAATGTGTGATATGTCTCCTTCATCATTAAAAGAAATAAATAAATTGGTCATAGGAGATACCATAACACTAAAAGGCATCTGCAAGGGATATCTTTTAGACGTAATAATGTTAAATTGCATACCTATTAATGAAAAATCCAAGAACTAACCTATTATTTCTGTTATTGTTATTACACTTGGGTCTTTTTGGCCAAGGTAATAAGATAATTGCCCGTCAAGGAAAAGTCTCTTTCTTTTCCTACACGGCCGTAGAAAATATTGAAGCTACCAATAACCAAGTGGTAAGTGTTATAGATCGCCAAAGTGGTGAAATAGCAGTACAAATGTTGATGCGTGCTTTTGTCTTTAAGAAAGCGCTTATGGAAGAACATTTCAACGAAAGCTATGTGGAGTCGGACACGTATCCAAAACTCACGTTTACAGGTACTACCGAGGCTCTCAAAAATCAGGAAATAAGTGATGCCCCCATATTTATTAAAGGTATTATGGATTTTCACGGAGTTCAAAAACCAGTAGAGATAAAAACCTTGGTTAAAAACGATGACGACACTTTTGTCATGGAGGGGGGTTTTAACGTTCGTATTGCAGATTTTGCAATTACAGTCCCTCCCTTACTAGTACCCAATATATCAAAAGAAATACAAGTAATGTTCAGGTTTGAATACACACCTTATGAATAACAAACTATCACTGTTAACGACCCTAGCGCTTCTTCTATTCGTTGTATTAGGAACAACAGCGCAAGACCTACTGGATATAATAGAAAGTGAAACGCCCGATATGCCTATGTATACGCAGGCTACCTTTAAGGGAAATAGGGTGGTTTTAACACAGTCCGTAGAAACGAGAAAAAAAGGAACACTGGAATTTCTTCTTGGTACGCGCTATTGGAACATTCCCAATAATGATGCTAGCCAAAGCTTCGGTGCTGACAGGTTTTCCGGATATTTTGGTATGCAGTATGCATTTTCTGATCGATTTACTCTCGGCGCAGGTATCGGTTCCGTAGACGGTAATTTCAATAGTTTTGCAAAATATAGGTTAGTTCGACAAAGGAAGGATAAAAATGTTCCTCTAGGGATTACATTGGTTCAGGGCCTATCATATTTCTCAACAGATTTTGGAACCTTCACATTACCGGAAAATTCTACAGAAAGATTATCGTACATAAGCCAAATTATTATCGCAAGAAAGTTCAATAAAAATCTTTCCTTACAATTTTCACCAAGCTACATAAGAATGGGTACAGATCAACCAGTACCCGGAAAAAATGACTTATTCCTATTAGGGTTTGGAGGTCGGTATAAATTGAGTAACCATGTATCCTTGGCTGGCGAATACGGTTATCTCTTGGGGCGCAATGAAGCTGAAGAAGGATTTAATCTTTTTGGGCTGGGTATAAATTGGGAAGTAGGAGATTTAATTATGCACTTCTCGTTTACCAACAGTAAGAGTTTTGATGATATTGCTATTTATAATTTTAATCCTAATAACTTTCATTTTAGACCGGGTGGCCTACACATAGGGGTAAACGCCACCTATATCCTGCATTTGAACAAAAGAAAATCCAAAAATCTAAAACAAGTTAAAAGATAAGTTTTTGACTCCTTATTATTTACAGGTTCAACCATTGCTTAAATTCGGCCGCCTTGTTCTTCCCAATAATGATGTCTATTTCAGAATTGGGATTCACTACAATTTTTAATTGGTTATTACCGTAACGTATAATTTTCTGTATAGAGGATATGGCAATAATGAATTGTCTGTTAGCCCTATAGAAATAACTATCATTAAGGCCGGAATACAACTCATCTAAGCTTGAATTTGTAGTGGATTTTTTTCCATGAATATCAACTACATAGGTAATGGTGTGCTCTGTATAGATGTAAGCAATCTCATCTGTTGCTATAGAAAGTAATTCATTTCTTAAATATGTTAGAATTCTTATTTTACTTTTTTCCGTTACAGTATCTTCTCTTCCATTGGTTTCTTTAGCCTGCTTTTCTGTTTCTAAATTTTCTTGCTGCTCTGGAATATCTTGATTAACCCTTTTCTGATAATCACTTAAATCACTATTCAGTTTTGCCAAGCTTATTACCTCGGTCTCCAAAGCCTCATTTTTAATTTCTAGTTTTTTCTCATAAAGACTACCAATTAACCTTACGGTAAAAACACTTGTAAGCACAATAACGAAGCCCATAATTCCAAAAATTGTGTAGAATCGGTTTCTTACTGCTTTAATTTGCTTGCTTATTTTGCCCGTATTAGCATAGGCTGCAATAATCCAATCGGAATTTGGTACAGGATTAAGGACTAAAACATCTGTTTGATCTTTAGTAGCGTTTAAAATTAAATCATAGAAATTTTCCGCACTTATTTCTTTATTCATTACAAATCCTGAAGCACCCTCTTGAGGCACCTTTGTGTCTACTAAGGTTATATCTGGATGGCATATTCTTTTGCCAGACCAATCCAATATGCTGATAAAGCTATTATCGTCGTTCGTATTTTGGATACTCTTCTGAACATTCCTCTTAATATCTTCCTTTACTATCCCATGAGAAAATTGATCACCAATTAACGACGCTACCTCCTTTGCCTCTCTCTTACTAGAAACCAGTTGGGTACTTAACATCTGCTCTGCACTAAGTGCAACATAATATTTAGCGGAAATACCCCCAATTATTACAAAGAGAATTGAAATTGCCAAAAAGGTGTATAAATAAAGTCTGTCTTTCCTCATTCTAAACTTTAAAATTTAAAAACTATCATCTAATTACATCGTCTGTTCCTACTGATAGGCAAACGCATTGTTTTTAAAACTTCAAATATAGTTTATTAGGCAATTATAATGCTATGCTTTGCGAAGCCAAGTAAACATTACTATTAAAGGAGTTGTCTTTTATTCCGTTTTAAAGCTCAAATTTCACCTTCACCAACATTTGTAGTTATGCACGCTTCATTTCGCGGTTAATTTGTCCCATCAAAATAAATGAAATTAAAAACTATTATTAAAACAAATTATCATGAAAAAGAATTTTATCAAATTACTTGCATTATCACTTCTGGTAGTCGCCTGCTCAGAAGATGATACCATTCTAGAAGTACCTCCTGTGGAACAAACTCCCGTAGGTGAAGCTTCTGTAGTATTAAACGAAGTAGAATATTTAGGAAATAGAGTTGAGATTTTCAACAATGGAGATGTTACTGTAGATCTTGAAAACTATTTTTTATGCCTTGCGCCAGGTACATATAGACAAATAGGAGCCCTAGAAACTGAGGGTAATGTTCAGTTAGGTGTAGGAGAGTATTTAAGTGTTTCTTACGATATGCCAAATGAAAATGGTGGTTTAGGATTATATATTAACAATTCTGGCTTTGGTGATGCAGCAAACATCGCAGATTTTGTACAATGGGGCGCTGCAGGAGCCGTTAGAGAAAATGTGGCTGTTACAGCGGGCATTTGGACTGCAGGAGAATTTGTTCCAGTAATTGGTAGTGCAGATAATAGCATAGTTTTTGACGGTGAAGGAAACGGAGCATCAAATTGGGCTGAAACAACCACTGTTACAATAGGAGCTGAAAATGTACTAACCGTACCCATGGAGATGAGAGAATCTATTGTTCTTAACGAAGTACAATATGGTAACCTAAATCAAATTGAAATTTACAATAACGGTGATGTTACAGTAGACTTAGATTCGTACTGGATATGTTTAGGTCCAGGAGAATATAACAGAATAGGAACGCTTACACCTGTAAGTGGAAACGTTTCTTTACAGGCAGGTGAGTTTTTAGTAGTTGAACCTTCCTTTACAATGAATGACTCTGAAGGATTAGGGTTGTATTCTATGCAAGCATTTACTAATCCGGATGCTATGATAGACTTTGTACAGTGGGGAGCTGCTGGGGCTGCTCGTGAGAATATTGCAGTACAAGCTGGTATCTGGACTGCTGGTGATTTTGTTCCTGGCGTTGGACAATCAGCAAGTATTGAATATGATGGTGAAGGTGATGCTTCAACAGATTGGGCAGAAGAAGCTATTCCTTCTTTAGGAGAATCAAATGATGCTACTGCCAGAACAACTACATTTACGGTAACACTTACCAATGCTGCTAACTATTACAATGTACACTCATTTGCTGAAAGAACAGACTTTAATGGTGGAAATTCCCAAGGACCAGGCCCTTTAAACGCTGCGGACCTTCAATATCAAATTTCTTTTCAAGCAGTACCAGGGACAAAATTTACTCCGGTAACAATGATGGGAAATAGTAATGACTGGTTCTTATCTCCAGAAGATTTTGCAGGTATTCCACTTTGGGATGAAAATGGAGCGCCTTTAGATGGTGTTGATATTGCCAGTGAATTGATCTTATTTGATTTAGGTACTGAAGCTGATAATATCCCTGAAGCATTCCCTCCTGCAGGAGCTAATGTGGGTGATGCTGATCCAAATACAGCAACAAGAATCGTTGACAGACAAGGTAGAAGAGGTGATACTTATATCACTGCAGTATTAGATTATACTCCTTCGGTTGATGGTCTTTCCGCAGGTACGTTTACTTTTACGATCAGACCGGTTGCCGCAATGCTTCCTAACCCTGCTGAGGGGCCAAGCTCAAATAATGGTTTTGTTGCAACGCCAGGTATTGTTGTATTACATGAATTGCCAAATCCATTGTTCACATTAGGAGAGGTAGATAGAGGTGTTGGATTGGAAGGTATTGCCGAAGATGGTAATCCAGGAGCTTTATTTGATTACTTCACTGAAGAAGGTGGTAGTGGGTTCTTACGTTTAAGTTCTACACGTACTGTATTCTCACCAGGAGTAGCATATGCTTTTAACGGCGAAAGAGATCCATTCGTATTACAAGGTGAAGTTAATAACCCAGATAATGGTCTTGAAGAAATAGCTGAAGATGGCAATAACGCTGTAGCTTTTGATTACTTAACTAATCTTGGTATTCCAGTAGCAGCTAGTGAGCAGACATCACCTGTAGGCCCAGGAGAAAGTTTAACTTTCACATTAACAGTACCAGAAGGACAAGACTTTAAACTAGGTTTCGCAACAATGTTTGTAGATACCAATGATTGGTTTATCGCATACAACAATGCTGGTTTCCCACTATGGGATGAAAACGGTGTACCAGCTTCTGGTTTCGGCGCAAGTGAGAAATCTTATTTATACGATTCAGGAACTGAAGCTGACCAAATTACTGGATTTGGTGCTGATCAAGCTCCAAGACAAGGTACTGCAAATACTGGTACCGAAGATCCCAATAACATTATTAGAAGAGTAGGTCCTAGTGACGGTACTTTCCTTACCGATGTACAATTTGGCAAAGGTGCATATAATAACCCAGCAGGTGTTGTTTATGTTGGAGATCCTAGAGGTGGATATAATGTTGTAAGAGTTGAAATACAAGCTCAATAATCAAAATAATATAGTTAGTGTTTTAGGTTAGGTTGGAGAAAGTCGGAAGTTAATTCTTTCGGCTTTTTCTTTGTTACTACAACTCAATAAATAAACCACGCGGAATACGAAATACTATTATAAAATGATTTATTACTATAATTTTAGAATATTCCATGAAATTTTTCGCCCAAAATAGAAGCATCAGTCCATATACTATCATATTTTAGTTAAATTATTGCCAAATGGAGGAATCTAATTACACTATAGTTAGATACAATTGACAAAGAATTGCGTAATTTGAATTTTATGTTAACTTTGAAAAAAAACATCAGATGGAGTTATTGGATAAAGCTGAGGAATTTATAAAAAGAAAAATGAGCAACATGTCCACTAGTGATAGAGTGGAAGCCTCAAGAGAAGCTAAAGCATTAATATTAAGTATTAACGAGATTTATAAGGAAAATAAGGATTCTAATCTCATGGACGTAATGAAACGTGTTACGGAAAAGAAGAAGAAAATTGAAAAACGTTTAAATGGTGTACCGCTAGTTTAAAACTTAGCATACCATTTTTGCACCTTATTATTTCCTTTTTTGTTTTTACGATGTAAAATTTAATTTACATTTAATCTATAAAATAAGACCTCTTAACCTATAAGGGGTCTTTTCTTTTGACCTAAATATATTACAGCTTATCGACTTAACATCGATTTAGCCACCTATCATCCTTTAAAGGACCCTTTCATCTAGTTTTTTATAGCGGATTATTATTTCGCAAGATCTTTAATTTTCAGCGATTAAAATCCGTTGCTAATAATTATGCCCACAAAAACAATATATCAGAAGATCAATACAGTGGTCCAATTTATCTTTGAGCACTTTCTATCCTTTTTTGTGTTCTTTTGTTTTGCTATGGCATTTATAATTATGTACTTGTATGTCATGTAAACCGATATAAAGTAATACCCCTATTTTGTCATTTCAAAAAGTTTAATGACCTTTCCCGAATGTTAATTTAAATATTCGATGAAATACATGCTTCAACCTTGGCCTTGGTACGTATCTGGACCACTTCTTGCGCTAACCCTTCTTCTTTTAATTTATTTTGGAAAGACTTTTGGCATGTCTTCCAATTTGAGAACATTCTGCACGCTATCCGGAGCTGGAAAATATGCATCCTTTTTTCAGTTCGATTGGAAATCCCAGCGCTGGAACCTTACTGTGGTCCTTGGAGCCATCATTGGAGGTTTTATTGCAACGCAATTTTTATCTAATGGTGCAGCAATTCAATTAAGTCAAGAAACTATTACAGACTTAGCTGAAATGAATTTTACAGCAGCGGGCCAAAAATTGCTACCTAATGAAATATATGGATGGGACGCCGTTTTAACCCTTAAAGGCTTAAGTATATTAATAGTTGCTGGATTCTTGGTCGGCTTTGGCACCAGATACGCTGGCGGGTGTACTTCTGGACACGCAATTACAGGCTTAAGCAACCTACAGCTACCTTCCTTAATAGCTGTAATAGGTTTTTTTATAGGAGGGCTTATCATGACACATTTTATTCTCCCTTTATTATTTTAATATGAAATTTTTAAAATTCCTCTTTGTTGGTATATTCTTCGGTATTGTACTTGTTAAATCTGAAGCCGTTTCTTGGTACCGTATTTTTGAAATGTTCAAATTTCAGTCTTTTCACATGTATGGGATTATAGGTTCCGCAGTAACGTTAGGCATTATCGGGATTTTTCTAATAAAACGGTTAAACCTAAAAAGTACTGAAGGTAATCCAATAACACTCGCTCCAAAAAATAAAAGCGTAGCCCGTTATATTCTCGGTGGTACAATTTTTGGTTTAGGTTGGGCATTGGCAGGGGCTTGCCCAGGACCAATGTACATTTTAATAGGTGTTGGTGTATTCCCAATACTTATTGTCATTGCTGCTGCAATGCTGGGTACATTTGTTTATGGATTAGTTAGGAACAGATTACCACACTAAACACTGGCCAATAAGACTTCATTTTTAAGAATCTTTGGCTTGGTTCTAACTTCATTTATATTTCAATGCTGCATTATTAGGGGAGCAATTAAGAATCTACAATTTAAAAATATATGGCATTGTTTCATTAGCGTTAACAACCACTTTGCATTATGATATCCTATTTATTGTGGCACCTAGTTATTCCATTAGCGAACTACCTAAATGAATACTATCACAAACTCTATTTTGAATATTCGACATTAAATTACGACGAAGACGATACAAGCAAAAGACCAGTACAACGACAAGATCGAAAAGCTAACATAAAAATCGAATTCAAGATTACTTAGTTGCGTCTAAACCTACTTTATTTAAGTATAATACTTCCGCACTATCCTAACACGGTAGAAAGGTAAACCAATTATAACTGCCGTATCCATTTAATCTTATATCCATAGTTCCAATAGCAGCACAGCGGCGTTGATTCTAAGCAGCTTTCCTTTTATAAATAGATATTGCAATAACATAAAAAAAGCCAGTAAATTAATACTGGCCTTTTGTTATGACTAATTAATAAAAAATGCTATTGATACATTCTTATATAATCTATTTCCATGGTAGACTCTGTAAAGGAAGGATCAACAGTGCCGCCGAAATTTCCTCCCATAGCAACGTTTAGGATAAAGAAGAAATCTTTATTGAAAGGTAACGTGCCATCATTGCTTACGGTGTGGTATACGATACCATCTACAGCAAATTTTATTTCTGTTTCCGTCCATTCCATTTCATAAAGGTGAAACTCATCGGAAGCACCTTCTACTAGTGTAGAACCGGTTCTTGCATTACCGCCGAAGTTATTTGGATCATGTGTGGAAGCAAATACAATGTCTTGCTGATTGCCCACATGCTCCATTATGTCCATTTCACCAGCAGCTGGCCAAGGGTTGGTCAAATAATCACCACCTAGCATCCAAATGGCTGGCCAAGTTCCACCTCCGGTAGGTAATTTAGCTCTAGCGGCTACTCTTCCATAAGTAAACTCTTGTAATCCTTCTGTTTTTATTCTAGCAGAAGAAAAACCTGCTCCAGCAGTTCCGGGGTTACCAAAATCAAAGAAGATGACCACCCTATCATAATTAAAAGCTCCGGCAGCACTAAAATCAAAAGTAAGTTCTTCCCATGCTCCTGTCACGGTCGTCGTGGCATCTACTTCTACAAAATTTTCACCGTTTGTGGAATCCTCCAATTTTATCCTTACTACGGCATTAGCTATCGGAGACCATGTTTTTAATCTTAATTGAGGATTTGCCGGTATAGCAATTGCTGTACTAACATCGAAAAAAGATGCCGCAAAAGTTTCAGACCCTTGTGGTTTTGTGGTTTGTGCAACCGTTGCGGATGTATTGACCCCACTAGCATCAGGATTAGCTATTACCGCAGAAAAAGCTCCGCCAAAGTCGGTAAAAGCTGGTGCAGCACCTTCAAAATCTTGAATGACACCTTGGCTTACACCCCCTGCATCAAATAATTGCAAATCATCAAAATAATAGATTCCCTGTCCATTGGAAGCCTCAGCACGTGCAGTGATCTTTAAGTTACCTTCTTCGACAATAACATTTGAGGCATCATCCGTATAGGATTGTAACTCACCATTTCCCCATCCGTTATCACCATTACCTAGGTCATAGGTCCAATTTGCTGGGTCTGGCGCACCATCTGCATCAAATTCATCTGACCATACCAGATTAGAGAAAACAGATACCAAAGGATCACCACCACTAGTATCACCTTCTGGAACGAAAGTGCTATACCAAGCCAAAGGGTCATCACCGTTAAACGGCTGACTTAATCCCCTTACGGTTAATTTATTTTCTGTAAGTTCCGTGATTTGATATTCTCCGGAAATTACCGCCCAATAACTAAGGAAACTATCCCCTACGCTAAGGGTGCGTGTACCATCAACATTATCTGTGACGTTAAACTCACTTTGAAAACTAGCCTGCGCACTTATGTCCCTACATTCATCTACAAATTGTTCTGGACTTGCCTCAGGGAAGAATCGGTTTACTTCTGTCCAATTTACAAAAACTTGGCCGTCCGCTCCTGGGTCAAGGGTATAAGTCAAAGTACCATTATCATCAAAGCTGAATACCAGGACGTCGTCATATAAGCAAGGGTTCAAAGAGTTTGGTGTTGCACTAAAAAATTCAGGAAAATCTCCTGTATTAGGACCAACACCGAAATGTCCTCCAGTTGTACGTGCCCAAACCCATCTTTTAGAACCGTCCCCTGCTAAATTCTGAAGTACTTCCGGATCTATTTGTGGGCTAACTTCAAGGTCTATCGTTATAGTAGAACTTATATTACCACCACCAATACTATATGCGGTAACCGTGATATCGTAGCTAGATTGCCCTGTCATAGTGTACTTGTAAGTAGCTGTCTCGCCTCTACCTACTACAACGTTAGCAGCATCTGGTTCAAAACTTACGATAAAGGTAACCGCATTGTTGGCACTTGGTGTAATTTCTACTACACCTGATCCGTCTGTTGAGACGTTAGTATCAACTACCAAGTTTTCCGGAAATGTACCCTGTAACATAATATCGTCGTCGTTCTTACAAGAAACGACAACCGCAATTATGCTCATCATACTAAAGATAAAAGTTGCAAAATTCTTTTTCATTTGAAATTGATTTTAGTTTTGTTTTTATTTTTACGTTAAGAAGAACCCACTAGGAAGACTCCCTAACATAATACTGCAAAATAAAAAAGTAAATAGAAGAATTCGCAAATACTACCACTACAAAAAACATACAATTCAAAAAAAATGAATTAAAATTGCCATATACGCAATTATACAAGTAAAAGCGTGTCTTTGAAAAGAATACAAAAAGTTAATGGCTTACCTCAAAATAGAATATTGTATGGGTAATGTTGTGGTTATTTTCAATCTTGTTGTAGTGTTTACAACTCCATAATGTATTTGGTAAGACTGCTTTCATGAGATAAATCCAATTTCTTACGCAATCGATAGCGTTTTACCTCAACGCTACGAACAGAAATATTTAGTAAGGGTGCTATTTCCTTAGAGGACAAATTTAATCTTAGGTAAGCGCAAAGTTTTAAATCATTTGGCGAAAGCTCAGGGTGGCTACGTCTTATTTTTTGTAGGAACTCTTTATCCGCATTATTAAATGCTTTTTCAAAAAATTTCCAATCGTCTTCATTCGTTATACTTTTGTCAATAGTTCTAATTACACTCTTAATTTCCGAAGTACTTTCAATCTTGGTGAGCTCTTGTTTTATAGCGTTCAAAAATTCGTTCTTTTTAATCATGCTCATAGTAGCCACCGCCAGTTCCCTATTCTTTGCTTCAATCTCACTTTTCAATTTATCGTTCCTTAGTTGAATCAGTTCTTTTTCGGCCTTTAATTTTTTTCGTTTTGATTTCTTTTTCTCAATATCCAGCATTCGTTTTTGCCTAGTGGAATAGTAAGATTTATATAATCTGTGCACACCAAAAAAGACAACTATAAGCCCGATGAGATAAATAGTTTTTGCTATTCCCGACCAGTACCAAGGCCGCATTATTTCAAAGGCATAGGTAGCTGTATTTTCCGATATGGAATTTCCCACTTTAGCTCTAACCTGAAATTCGTAACTACCGTACTCCAAATTGTTGAAAGAAACTTCTGGTGTCTTATCCCACTGACTCCAATCGTCATATAAGCCTTCTAGACGATACTGATAAAAAACTTCACTATACTTGTCGTATTGAGGTACCGTAAAATAAAAAGAGATTGAATTCCTTTTATAAGGTAAAGGCCGCACTGAAGATAAAGGCATTCTGGTGGATTCATCTATACCGGACCAACTATTTACCTGAATGATCTTTACATTATGACTAGATTTTTTTACTTTGGCCACATCCAACACTACATAGCCATTAGAAATACCTATCAAATATTGTTCATCCTTAATTCTAGTAAGATTTTCAAATCCTAAGACCCCTAGGCTTTTCCGGAAAAAAGAAGGAATTGGTATCGTCTTTACTTTTAATGCAGGGTTAAAGGTGCTAGGTGCGACATAGGTAAGTCCTTTTTTTGTAAAACACCAAAACCTATTAACTTTCTCGTCCGGTATCATAATACTCGTTACACCACCTCGCTCCTTGAACAACATTCTAATAAGAGTAGTATCTGGTTTAAATCGTAGACTATCCTCCGCTTTCCTGAACGTTGCATCTAATGAAGTATAAATAAGCTCATTTTGAAACTTTAAAATGCTAGAACCATGCCCCATTATTGGGTGTGATTCAGAATGAATCACTCTATTGAAAGTGGAATCAATCGTTAGCTCATATAATCCTTTGTATTCGTGGTTCACCAGTATTTTTCCATTATTGAGAATTTCAAAAAATCTACTTGAAATATCATATCCTAAGACTTTATTTCCAAAAACCCAATTTCCGTTTTCCTTTTTCAAGGTGGATAGGCCATCGTAATTTCCCTGAATTATTATCTTCGGTTTTTCATTAAGGACTTTAAGGTCCCATGTTCCCGGTAACTTAGAAATTAAACTTGCTCTATCCTTATTTATAAGAAAAGTTCCTTTATTATGACCACAAAACAATACACTGTCTATTATTTTCAAGTTCCATACTTGGCCATCCGTTCCTGCTATCATTCTAAAGTCATCTTCACTATTCTCAGGTTTTACAAAAAGACCTTGATTTGTTCCTAAATAGAGATTATTATTAAACACTTCTGAGGTATACACCAAACCCAAACGACCAAGATTATCAACAAACTCATTGAAAGGAGAATTTAAATTGACCACGCTTAAACCGTTATCCAGACCTAGCCAAAGATTATCATCCTTATCTTGAAACAAGGCTAAAACAGTATTATTATTGAGACCTTTACGCTGGTTTATTTTTCTTATTAGTTGACCTGTGCTACTAACCTGAAAGATTCCCTTGGAAATTGTACCAAGAACAAAAGAACCATCTTCTAGCCGCGTAGAACAATATACACTCAATCCCTGTAACTCGTTTGTAGTAGGTATGGTCCATATAGAATTCCTACCTTCCTCAAGTTGAAGCATCTTAGCATTATCTAAAACTATAGTTAGGTAATCTTCGGTTTTATAAAGACCAACTACACCTGCGTTTCCTAAAGTAAAAGCATCAATGACCAATTTAGGCTTACCATTCTCTATCCTATATACACCTCTATCTTGATTTTGATAATAAACAGTTCCCTCAACTTTGAAAATATGTGCCTTATTAGATTTAGCCTCTAATATTTTAAATTGTTTGGTTTGAACATTATAACTATAAATTCTGTCCAAAGATTGAAACAAAACCCAGTCTTCCACAGTTACAATATTCCAAAACTCCTCATCTTCAAGCATGGGTTCTTGGAGCTGTTCAGAAATTGAGGTATAATTCAATTTTCCAAGAATATCTCTTTTCCAAAATCCAAATTCAGAATATTGTCCGGTAAATATTATTGAATCCCTAGAACCTATAGAGCGGAAAACCGATGCATTTGGTGATTTGTAAATATTCCATCGAACGCCATCATACTCCAGCAAGTTATGGTTGTTGGCAACATAAATATGATTATCCTTTGCTTGAGTAATACCCCAATTCTGATTCTCTCCGTTATAATCTAGAGGGGTAAAGTTTTGTATAGGAGGAAGCTCTTGTGAAAAAGCACAATGAAAAAATAATACAAAAATTAAAAGGAGTGGAGAACGCAAAATTTAGCTATGAGATGAGTTAAGCTAAATATAAGGAACAATAGGACTTTAATCTAATTTTCAAACCAGTTCTGCACTTAAACCAGCTTGCAATAAGCGAGAACATCGTGGTTCCAAATCATTATATTCACCCGTTTTAACAGTACACTTCCCTTTATAATGAACTATCAAAGAGCATTGCTCTGCCTGTTCTGGAGTATGCTCGCAAACGGACATAAGTGTCTCAATAACATGATCAAAAGTATTCACATCATCGTTGAAGAGAACAATTTCATTCTGCCTTACAGTATCTTCATCTAAAAGTAGCTCTTCGGAAATTTTTTCTTTAGTGCTCATCACAATTAATTTTCTTATCACTCTAAAATACATATTTTGCTGCTACCCAATTATTTTTTTCTAAGTTTTTTTCAAATTGAAGTCCTTGCTCAATACATTTCTCATTAACCCTAGGCAAATCATCCAAATAAAAACCGCTTAATAAAAGCACAGCTCCTTGCTTTAGACAGCTAACGTATTTAGGGATATCTGCCAGTAGAATATTCCTATTGATATTGGCAATTATCAAATCGTACTTCTGGTGCTTTAAGAGACTGGCATCACCTTCATGAACAGTTATAAAATTAACATTATTACGTTCCACATTTTCTTTAGCGTTTAAATAACACCAATTATCGATATCAATAGCATCAACTACTGTTGCTCCTCTTAATGCGGACAATATGGCCAAAACTCCCGTTCCACTTCCCATATCCAATACGGTACTACCTTCTAAGTCTAATTCCAAAAGGTGCTGAACCATCATATGGGTGGTTTCATGATGCCCAGTGCCAAAACTCATTTTGGGCTCTATAACAATATCATAATCAGCGGTAGATTTTTCATGAAAAGGAGCTCTAATCATGCAAATATCATCTACTAAAATGGGTTCAAAATTTTCTTCCCATGTGGCGTTCCAATTCTCCTGTTCAATTTCTTGACTGGTATGAGTGATTTTAAAATTGGGATTATCTATAATACCAATACCATCGAGTATATGAATTGACCAATCTTGCTTTTGAATGTAGGCAAGTACACCCGTCTCGTTCTCCACAAAACTTTCAAACCCTACCTCACCAAGCTCAGCAATCAAAATATCAGATGCTGGTTGTAAAGGAGCTACTTGAAATTTATACTCTATATAGCTAGGATTCTCCATTTCTTCTTACATTAAAAAGGGTATGAAAACATACCCTCTGTTTCCCTAAACGGGATATTTCACAAAATTTTCATTGATCACGGCCAAAAGATATAGACCACGAGGTAGTTTACACTAAATAGCCTTAACGATTGCGATAAAGTCATCCGCAACTAAGGAAGCACCTCCAATAAGACCCCCGTCTACATCTGGCTTAGAAAATATCTCTTCGGCATTTCCAGGCTTAACACTACCTCCATATAATATAGATACGTTATTTGCTACACTGCTGTCAAAGGCCTCACCAATAGTTTTGCGAATGAATGCGTGCATTTCTTGCGCTTGCTCTGGAGATGCCGTTTCACCAGTTCCAATAGCCCAAACCGGTTCATAAGCTAGTATGATATTACTCCAAGCAGCATTATCCAAGGCAAAAAGCGCATTCTTTAATTGCTCTTCAACCACCTTAAAATGATTGCCAGATTTACGATCCTCTAACTCTTCACCAAAACAGAACATAACTCTAATACCTTTTTCTAAAGCAGTGGTTACTTTTTTAGCCAAAATATCATCGGTTTCACCAAAATAAGCACGTCTTTCAGAATGGCCTATAATGGCCGTGTTGATACCAACATTTAAAAGCATATCTGCAGAGATTTCTCCTGTGTATGCTCCACTTTCTGCAAAATGCATATTCTGGGCAATTACTTCTATTTTAGATGATTCAAGGTTTCGTACGGCCGCAGTAAGATTAATGTAAGTGGGTGCAACCATTACCTCGGCATCCGTATCCGGTAGTTTTGCAGACAAGGCAGATAACAAGGTTTCCGTTTCATCCAGATTCTTATTCATTTTCCAATTTCCGGCTACAATTTTACTTCTCATTTTTATATTTTTAATTCTGTTTCTAGTTAAAAACTAATTCGTCTAAATCGTTATAATGTACTTTTTGCTTAATGGTCCCTTTTTCCAATACCAAAGCACCAGGGTTTGACCTGACTATCGTCTTTAATGTAGTCTCGTCGGTAAAATAAAACTCAAATCCAAGATTATTACCTGCAACCAACGCATCGGTTTGATCTGGTCCCGAGGCGGACATCCCTATCACTTTATAACCTTTCTCTAAGGCCTCGTCTGTAACACGTTTTACTTCTTTGTAAGCGTCTATATCAGATTTTCGTAAATCATAAGCCACAATCATGACCAGTTTGGGCTCTTGAAGTAAAGCTATGGCAAAGTCTTCACCGTTCTGCTCAATAGTGAAATCATGAACTGGAGGTTCATA
The DNA here is from genome assembly GCF_044594925.1 of Maribacter sp. R77961. Lineage (GTDB taxonomy): Bacteria > Bacteroidota > Bacteroidia > Flavobacteriales > Flavobacteriaceae > Maribacter. The sequence continues at coordinate 1,989,306 of NZ_CP138991.1, forward strand.
TCCTTTTTGAATCTCTTCCGTTTCTACTCCTATAAATTCTCCTTCTACCGTAGGATATTCACCATTCGTGATATAAATCTCCTCATTCCCATTGACATTAAATTTCCAAGCATACTCAAAAATAGCTTTAGGTGCGCCTTCGGGAACTCCCATCCCCTCCTCTATATTTTTTCCGATCTCGTATGGCCTAAAATCTATTACAGGCAAATGATTTAAAACATGGTTCACATAAATAATACAGAAAAGTAAAGACAAACCTATTAAAGCTTTTCCCAAAAATGGCCTGAACAATGGAGTTAAATACTTTTTACCAAAAAACAACAATAAAATGAGCACCAATAACACCACATCTTTTGTGAAAGATTCCCATGGTGTCAATTTTATAGCGTCTCCAAAACAACCGCAGTCGGTCACTTTATTAAAATAAGCCGAATAAAACGTTAAAAACGTAAAGAAAACTATCATTCCCAAGAGGCTCCAAAGTGTAAATTTCACCTTAAAACCAACAATCAAAAATACGCCTAAGAGCACCTCTAAGATGACCACAATGATGGATATCGCCAAGGCATAAGGAACAAAAACAGGTAAATCTAGCACGCCTTGACTAAAATATTCCTCTAGCTTAAAAGAAAAACCTACCGGATCATTTAGTTTTATAAACCCACTTATAATAAAGAGAATTCCAACAAAAATCCTTACTACTCCAACTATATATCTCATGTTTCAGTTCAGGTTTTATGATATTTTCAAGTGGATCAAGGCAAAAACGGCATAATTGACCATGTCTTGGTAATTAGCATCTATACCTTCACTTACTAAGGTTTTTCCCTTGTTATTCTCTATAGTCTTTACGCGTAATAATTTTTGAAGTATCAAATCCGTCAAGGAGCTTACTCGCATGTCGCGCCACGCTTCTCCGTAGTCGTGATTTTTATCAAGCATTAATTGTTTTGTAATGGCACTATGTTTCTCGTAAAGCTCCATAGCCTTTTTAGGGTCTAGGTCGGGCTGTTCAACCACCCCAAGTTCTAACTGAATTAAAGCCATAATGGAGTAATTGATAATACCTATAAACTCGGATTTTTCATCTTCATCTACTTTATGTACTTCATTTTTTTGTAAACCCCTAATGCGTTGTGCTTTTATAAAAATTTGATCTGTAAGCGATGGCAGTCTAAGAATACGCCAAGCACAGCCATAATCCAACATTTTCTTTTGATACAACTCCTTACATATGTTTATAACCGCGTCGTACTCCGCAACCGTGTTTTGCATGTAATTCTTTCTAATTTGTGTAAATTTCGCTTAAAATTTTGTAACCATCAAAACAGAAGGTTTAAACTTAGAATTTAGACATAAATCATCATAAAATAAACTATGACCATCAACTGCAATGGCAATTTAATAGACCTTTCAACACCTAAAATAATGGGTATCCTTAATATTACACCTGATTCTTTTTATGATGGAGGAAAACATAAAGATGAGTATGGTATCCTAAAGCATGTAGAAAAAATGTTGGTAGAAGGAGCAACTTTTATAGATGTTGGCGCCTATAGTTCTAGACCAGGCGCACCTGTCGTTTCTGAATCATTAGAATTAAAACGTATACTACCTATTATTGAATTAATATTAAAAAAATTTCCCGATACACTAATATCCATAGATACTTTCAGAGGTGCCGTGGCTAAAGCATGTATAGCATTGGGAGCTACCATGATCAATGATATTTCTGCAGGTCTAAGAGATAATTCGTTACTTCCTACAGTTGCCGAACTAAAAGTCCCTTATATTATGATGCATATGAAGGGAACCTCAAAAACAATGCAAGCGCAAACCGCATATGAGGATTTAATTAAAGATATATTGTTCTTCTTTTCAGAACGATTAGCAACGGCAAAAGCTAGGGGTATTAAAGATATTATTATTGATCCAGGGTTCGGGTTTGCCAAAACCCTAGCTCAAAATTATGTATTGTTAAATAAGCTTGCCCTTTTTCATATGACAGCCCATCCTGTCTTAGTAGGCCTAAGTAGAAAATCTATGATTTATAAACTATTGGAAAATACTCCTGAAGAAGCACTGAACGGAACTACGGCCCTGCATATGCTAGCATTGAACAAAGGTGCCAATATATTACGAGTACACGATGTAAAAGAGGCCATGGAATGTGTAAAGCTTCATGAACAGTTAGAAGCATAAAACTTATACCATTTTCGTTCATCTATTTTTGTTAATTTTACAAAAACGGCACCACTTGGATTTTTTGAATTTTATTGATTTTAAGATTACGGATGTCCTAGATATTGTCTTAGTAGCCGTACTCCTTTATTATATTTACAAATTGGTACGCGGCTCGGTAGCCATCAATATTTTTATCGGTATTGTTATCGTTTGGGCTTTTTGGAAGCTTACGGAGCTCTTAGGAATGGAAATGATCAGTAGTATGGTCGGTGCGTTTATGCAGGTTGGATTAATAGCTCTGATTATTGTTTTTCAACAGGAAATACGGAAGTTCCTATTAATGATCGGCTCCACCAATTTTGCAAATAAGCGAAACTTTATAAAGCATTTTAAGTTTTTGAAACAAGAGGGTATTGTTACCAATGTAGATGTGGATGCTATTTTAAAGGCTTGTGAAAAAATGGCGAACACTAAAACTGGGGCCATTTTAGTAATAGAACGAAATAATTCCTTAGACTTTATTAAGAATACCGGTGACCGCATGAATATTGAGGTTACCCAACCCATTCTAGAAAGTATATTTTACAAGAATAGCCCGTTGCATGACGGAGCGGCAGTAATTGTGAATAATTATATTGTGGCAACTCGCGTTATTTTACCCGTATCCAATGAGCGCAACATACCCTTGCGTTTTGGGTTACGGCACCGAGCCGCAGTAGGCATAACCGAAAAAACGGATGCGCTTAGTATTGTGGTAAGTGAAGAAACTGGATTAATTTCCTATATAAAGAATGGTGAGTTTGTATTGTATGACTCCATAACGCATTTAGGCAACATGCTAAAACAGGACTTGATTCAATGAATTGTAAGAACTGTGATAATACTTTACGAACGGATTATAGTTTTTGCCCCGATTGTGGCGCCAAAGTGATTAGAAACAGGATAACGGTAAAGAACCTTTGGTATGATGCCGTAGAGCGATTCTTCAATATTGATAACACTTTCTTAATCACTTTCAAAAACCTTTTTACAAATCCCGATTTAGTCATCGTTGGCTACATCAAAGGTGTTCGGAAAAAATACCTGAACCCTATAAGTTATTTTACTATTGCAGTAATGCTAGGTGGTCTGTTCGTCTTCTTAAATAAACAGTATTTTCCGGAAGCAATGGACTATCAGTTCAGCTCTATGAATGCTGAAGAAATGACTGAATCAGACAAGTTTGGTGTTGATTTAGCTAAAAAGTTTCAAGACTACACTTTTGAATATCAAAATCTATTTTATGTTTTAATGCTTCCCTTCTTGGCATTAATATCCAGACTAGTTTTTATCAATAAAAAAGAATATAATCTTAGCGAACATTTTGTGATGAACATTTACGGTTATTCTCAAATGTCTATATGCGTTAACTTAATGTATATTCTATTTATCTGGAATTCCCGGCTTATTTATTATGCCGCTTCTATAAACGGTATTTTTCAAATACTATACTTCAGTTATATGTTTAAAAAGATTTTCAAACTAAATCTGAAACAGACGGTTTTGAAGCTTTTATTTTTCTTGATAATTTTAGGTGCCGTATTTGCAATTATAATTGTGCTGCTCGGTATTTACCTTGCCTTTTTCACGGACACTTTTGCAAATTTAGCCCCTCCCAAATAAGATAGACTAAGCCACTTCTTCCGCTAAGAACTGCGCTTCGTAAAGGTTATTGTAATAGCCGCCTTTTTTGAGAAGTTCTTTATGGGTACCCATTTCCACTATATTTCCTGCATCCATAACTATTATTTTATCGGCTTTTTTAATAGTTGCCAATCGATGCGCAATGACAATAGATGTTCTACCCTCGGTGATTTTCTCTGTTGCTTTCTGAATCAACTGCTCGGAATAGGTATCTACCGAAGATGTGGCCTCGTCCAGCACCAAAATACTCGGATTGCTTACATAAGCCCTAAGAAAAGCTATTAACTGCCGTTGTCCGCTAGATAACATTGTGCCACGTTCCTTTACATTATAGGCATATCCTCCAGGCAGACTAGTGATAAATTCATCTACTCCTATGGCCTTAGCCGCACTTTCGATATGGGCGACGGTCACGGTCTTATCTTTTAGGGAGATATTATTGGCAATGGTATCCGCAAACAAAAACACATCTTGCAGCACTATGGCAATATGGCTTCTCAAAGATGCCAATTTATATTCTTTGATATCCGTACCATCTACACGTATAGCACCGGAATTTATCTCATAGAACCGATTCAATAAATTAATTATGGTAGACTTACCCGCACCGGTTGCACCCACAATGGCAATGGTTTCACCCGCTTTTACTTCAAAAGAAATACCATGCAGTACCTGTTCATCTTCAAGGTAACCGAATTTCACATTGTCGAAACTAATATCGCCTTTTACCTTATCCTTCACCACTATTCCAACATCTTCAATAGTGCTGTCCGTGTCCAATATTTTAAAAACCCTGTTTGCGGCAACCATACCCATTTGCAGGGTATTAAACTTATCGGCTATCTGGCGTAATGGTCTAAAGAGTAAATCTATCAACATGATAAAGGCAAATACCGTACCCGCCACATCGTCGGTTATACCTGCAACGTTTTGTAATCCTCCATACCAAACAACTAAGCCAACCGTAATGGAAGAAACGATTTCCGCAATTGGAAAAAAGATAGAATTATACCATACTGTTTTTAACCAAGCATTTTTATGTTTTTCATTGATTCTTCTAAAATTTTCGCTTTCAATATCCTCTCTGGTAAACAATTGCACAATGCGCATACCCGTAATGCGCTCTTGCACAAAAGAATTTAAATTAGAAACCTCTGCCCTAACCTCCGTAAAAGCAACCTTCATCGCTTTTTGAAATAAACGGGTAGCGTACAATATAAGCGGGAGTACCGCAAAAACTATAAGTGCCAGTTTCCAATTTATTAACAACATTACAGCAGCGGCCACTAACATTTTCAGTAAATCCGCTACAATAACAAAGAAACCTTGGCTAAAAATTTCTCCTATACGCTGCATATCCGCAACTGCCCTTGTGACAAGTACTCCTAAAGAAGAGTTATCAAAATACTTCATTCGGAAACCGAGCATTTTCTGGAACAAGTTAATCCTTACATCACGTATTACAGATTCTCCCAACAAATTCGCATAGTAATTGAAGCACAATTGACTCACTACCTGACCAATAAGAACGGCCAACATACCAATCGTCAAATTTAGAAGCTTTTCCGCATCACTGCCCTTAACCGCATCATCAATGATCAACTTTAAAAGCACTGCACTCAAAACTGCAAAACCAGAAAGTAAAATTGCCGCTAAAGCAACACCATAAAAGGTAATCCTATAGGGGCGCGTGTGTGCCATTAGGCGCTTAAAAAGTTTTGTATCAAAAGCTTTTCCGGACTCTTTATCCATTATCAAAGATGGTATTGGGATAGGTAATAGAAGTCAAATATAATCCTTTTGCCGGTACAGAAACTCCTGCTCTACCCCTATCCTTACTTTTTAAGATGGTATTAACATGGTCAACAGAAATTTTACCGGTTCCTACATTTAGAAGCGTTCCAACAACGGCCCTAACCATGTTTCTAAGAAAACGATCTGCCGTAATAGTAAATACCAATTTATCATCTTCCATTTTCCAAAATGCCGCTTTAACATCGCACATATAAGTATACACATCAGTATTAGATTTAGAGAAACACTCAAAATCTTTTTTCCCGATTAAAATGCGCGAAGCTTCGTTCATCTTATCCAAATCTAAATGTTGAAGAATATAATGAGCCGAATCTTTAAGAAAAGGGTCTTTATTTTTTGTTATATGGTATTCATAAGAACGTTCCAAGGCATGAAATCTAGCGTGTGCATCATGTTGAACAGTTTCACATTTTTGAACGGCAATATCCTCTGGCAATAAGGCATTTAATCTATAGATAAAATCTGCCGTATCCTTAATTTCATCAAAGTCAAAATGCGCATACATCTGTTTTGCATGGACACCAGCATCTGTGCGGCCAGCCGCTACCAAATCTACTTTATTACGCATTATTTTAGAAAGGGCTTCTTCCAGGACCATCTGTACTGTAATGGCATTTGGTTGTTTTTGCCAACCATGATAATTTTTGCCGAAGTATGAAAATTGAATGAAATATCTCAAAAGGATATACTAGTTTTGTGGTACGCAAAGATATCAAAAGCGAAGTAAGAAGCTGGCTAGATATTCTTAAAGAATGATGCTTTACAACTAATTTCATGACAAAAGTACTATTGCTTTCTGATACACATTCGCATATTGATGATGCCATTCTCAAGTATGCAGCCCAATCGGATGAAATTTGGCATGCGGGTGATATTGGCGCTTTAAAGGTAACGGACACTTTATCTAACTTAAAGCCGATACGAGGTGTTCACGGCAATATTGATGACCATATCATTCAAAAAGAATTTCCCCTAAACAATAGATTTTTCTGTGAAGGTGTGGACGTATGGATAACCCATATAGGAGGCTATCCTCCAAAGTATAATGCTAGGACGAAGTCCGAAATCACAGCAAACCCTCCGAAACTATTTATATGTGGCCATTCCCATATTCTAAAGGTAATGTGGGATAAAAAACTTGGCGTTCTTCATATGAATCCGGGCGCCTGCGGAAAGCATGGTTTTCACCAGGTAAGGACTATGTTGCGTTTTGTTATCGACGGGACGGATATTAAGGACCTAGAAATAATAGAACTTGGCAAACGCTAGGGGCTTTTGATTTCATCTAACCACGGCACTAGAGAAGCATAAACACGTACGATATAAAAAACCCGGGAACTACCCCGGGTTTAACGCACTAATACTACTAAGATGTTAGGTTTAACGTAAACGATCAACAGATTTTACAAGATCTTCATCCTTTTTAATAGCCCTATTTGCAAGGACTAAAAAAACGATAGAAAATACTGGAATCAACATCCCAATACCCTTCTCAGAAACCAAAGTTTCTCCGGATAAGTTTAGTGATCGGTAAACGAAAAATCCTAGTAAAAAAAGATTCAATATCATATTCAGTCTGTTCACGACAAACTGGTTTTTTCTATTCTTAAATAAAAATATAGTTAACAAAGCTAAAGCACCGGAAATATAAAATGCAATGGATATAAAAATTTCATTTTGCGCATAGATTTCTACACCTTTTGCATCTGACCAAAGATTCACAAAAAAAGGTAATACACCCATAATCAGGGCTACTATTACCAAATATATGCTCTGTATTCTTTGAATCATATTCTTTTTATGCTTGGGACAGCAAAAATACAGGTCTTTTTAAAAATTATCATCTAATTAATGAAAATAATTTGTATTATTGTCACGTTATATCTTAACACTTACCTTTAGGAATATCAATTCCAAAGCATACCCAAGTTAATAGTTTACTTCTTGTCAATACAAAACACGTATAATTTATCCCATAATTAATGTTTGAGATTTCAGATTTAAAATCAAAAAAGCTACCTGAGCTTCAGGAAATAGCCAAAGGACTTAATGTTCCAAAATTCAAGACCTTAAAAAAACTAGATTTAGTTTATCAGATTCTAGATTTACAGGCAGCAAACCCTAAAGCAGCAGCCGCTGTTGCTCCACAAGCCAAAGCAGAATCGGTAAAAAAACCGAAACCTAGAGTAACCCGTAAGGTTGAAAAGAAAGAGGACACCCCTGTTAAACCAGATGAAAAGAAGGAAGTTTCTAAAGTTGACGCTCCAAAAGAGGAAGCTAAAGTTGAAACTCAGGAAAAACCAAGACCAAGACCTAGGCCAAGACCAGCTGATAAGGATAAAAAGGATTTTCAGAAAAAATCCAATCCTAATCAAAATAGAAATCAGAACAATAAAAAACAACACAACTCTAGGAATAATCACGACAAAAGTAATTTTGATAAAGACCTCAAGAATCGCTATAAAGAACCAGAATATGAGTTTGATAGTATTATAGCCAGTGAAGGAGTTCTTGACATTATGCAAGATGGATATGGTTTCTTAAGATCTTCCGATTATAATTACCTATCCTCTCCTGATGATATTTATGTATCACAGTCTCAAATTCGATTATTCGGATTAAAAACTGGAGATACCGTATTAGGGAATGTTCGCCCACCAAAAGAAGGAGAAAAGTATTTCCCACTTATTAAGGTGAACAAAATAAACGGAATAGATCCCCAAGTGGTTAGAGATAGGGTTTCTTTTGAACATCTTACGCCATTGTTTCCGCAAGAGAAATTTAATCTAGCAGAAAGACAAAGCACAATTTCAACTAGAATCATAGACTTGTTCTCCCCTATTGGAAAGGGACAAAGAGGTATGATTGTTTCTCAACCTAAAACGGGTAAAACCATGTTGTTGAAGGATATTGCCAACGGCATAGCGGCAAACCATCCGGAAGTATATCAAATCATTCTTTTGATAGATGAACGCCCTGAGGAAGTAACAGATATGCAACGCAACGTTAGAGGCGAAGTAGTAGCCTCTACCTTTGATAAAGAAGCTACCGAACATGTAAGGGTAGCGAATATTGTATTGGAAAAAGCAAAACGACTGGTAGAATGCGGTCATGATGTTGTTATACTTCTAGACTCTATCACAAGATTGGCAAGAGCTTACAATACTGTGCAACCTGCATCAGGTAAGGTATTAAGTGGTGGTGTAGATGCCAATGCATTACACAAACCAAAACGATTCTTTGGGGCTGCTCGTAATATTGAAGGTGGTGGATCACTATCCATAATTGCGACAGCACTTACGGAGACCGGTTCAAAAATGGACGAAGTTATCTTCGAGGAATTTAAAGGTACCGGTAACATGGAACTTCAATTAGATCGTAAGATTGCAAATAGGAGAATTTTCCCAGCTATAGACCTTACTTCTTCCAGCACAAGACGTGACGACATGTTACTAGATGAAAGCACCTTACAACGAATGTGGATCATGCGCAAGTATCTTGCTGATATGAACCCTGTTGAGGCTATGGAATTTATAGAACAGCGTTTTAAACAAACGAAGAACAATGAAGAGTTCCTGATGACTATGAATCAGTAATTAATCTTCAATAGTATAGTTAACCCCAATTTCATAACTGAAAATTGGGGTTTTTTGATTTATCAATTTTATAAAAAAGAATTTCATCAATTTCTTTTATCAGATGAAAGACCCTACCAGTAATTTAATATCTTTAAAGTGTTAAAGATTCTTCCCCCAATCTATAGCAGTATTTTCTTATATAGAACGCTAATCCTTAAAAACCTATTACAAAATGAAAAAATCAAAAACATTACTAAAAGTTTTGGTCGTGGCAATGCTCGTTACCATTACGAGTTGTGGAGAAAAACAACCTACACAGCAAAAGGCGGAAATTGAAGTCATGGCACCAGAACAAATTGTTCAAATCCCAGAAGCTAAAAAAGCCTATGAAACTTATGGAGAGAGACGCGTTCCACTCATTCAAAAGTATGAAGACTCCATAAACAGAAATCAGAAAAAGGTAAAAGAAGAGAATCCCGAAAAAGGCAAACCTTTTGATGTAGGAAGGTTTGTTCATTATGACTACGAGACCATAAAGCAATATTTAGCCTACATAGAACAGGAAGCGGAAAAAGCTAATGTAGAAATCTCCACTTTGAGATTCTACTTTTCTAACTATCCAGATGAAACCTTTTTTCCTGGAACAAAAGATTCCATTAAGCATCCACGACAGAATTCTATACTTATCTCTCCAACCTATAACGATGGTAAGCGAGATTATCTATTCTACGTTGCGCAAGGAGCAAAAGGTCCACATGCAGTACCATTGAACAATAGTTTTGGAGAAATAAAAGGTTTTAGCGCTACGGAAAATACCCAAACCAAGGCTCACGCTTCTCTAGTTCCAATTATAGAATCGACCACCGTTCTTCCAAAATATAGTTTGCAAGGAGGAACAAGCCTTACTATGAACAGAGGTACTGGCGTACCACCACCAAAAAATCAATAAATTAGAGAAAGCTAATGATAGAGCTCCTATATAATAACTATTTCTTTTTGCTCTATTTTGCTGCGCTCCTACTTTCAATATTACGGTATAGACAGTATTATGATACGATATTAAAATATTTACCAGTCCTTATTGCCTATACCGTATTATCGGAAGTTTTGGGTTTCGCTGTTAGAAATTTTGACGAAATACAAATTGTATACAAAGAAGAATACTACTACTATAATACACTGATTTTTAACATATTCGATATTGTATTCTATTTATATTTTTTATCAATATATCACAAAGTACTAGTATCAAATATCCGTAAGAAGTTTGTAAAACTTGGAATACTTTTATTCATTTTTGTTAGCGTCATCAATCTATTTTTACAAAATTTCTATGTTGACCCACAAAATTATGCTATCATCGTTGGTTCTTTTTTTACAGTGGCTTCTGCTTTTATATATCTATTGCAACTGCAAAAAGACAATGTAATTCAAAAAACAAGTAACTTATTATTTTGGATAAGTATCGGAATTATTTTCTTTCATCTTTGCTACCCTTTAACCATGTATATATTAAGCTTTAAATATGAACTATATACCAATTTAAAAATAGCCCAGTTCCACTACTTTTCCATAGCCGTTTTATATACTTGTTTTATAATAGGTTTTATTAAAGTTAAAAGAACCAAACCCTATGAGATATCAAACTAAAAACTTATCATTAGATATAAAATAGCATAACTATTTTACTTTATTAAAAGAAGTATCCTTACAGGTTGTAAGCTTCTCCTAATCAGAGCTGTTTAGTTTTTCAATTAAGAACAATACTATTTTTACTAATTATTGGCATGTATACCTGCATTAGCCTAGGGTTTCTTTCAATGCAAAAAATAAGGTTATAAACTCTCTCACAACAAAAAAAGGCCCTCTTAGAATAAGAGAGCCTTTTAATAAAATTATATATTTCTAAAGCGCAGCTACGTGCTTCGCTAATTTACTTTTTAAATTAGCAGCCTTATTATCATGAATGATGTTACGCTTTGCTAAACGGTCAATCATGCTAACAACACTTGGGAAAAGAGCCTCAGCATCTTTTTTGCTTTCTTCAGAACGCAATTTCTTAATTGCGTTACGTGTTGTTTTGTGCTGATACCTATTACGTAAACGTACCGCTTCATTTCTTCTTATTCTCTTTAATGCAGACTTATGATTTGCCATCTTTTAACTTGTTATATTTTCTATGGAATTTCTTCCATTAATTTAAGTAGCCCGTAGGGGAATCGAACCCCTGTTACCAGGATGAAAACCTGGCGTCCTAACCCCTAGACGAACGGGCCCAATAAACGCTAAGAATCTAAAAAAAGATACCTTAACTTAAAACTATTCATTAAACCTTGTAGCCCGTAGGGGAATCGAACCCCTGTTACCAGGATGAAAACCTGGCGTCCTAACCCCTAGACGAACGGGCCATTGCATTATACAATTGCGGATGCAAAAATACAATTATTTTTTACTACCACAACACCTAGATATTATTTTTTAAAATCTTTTAATAAGCCTTTGCAAATAGCACTCTTTTTGATGATGGTTTTCCCGTAACCATGCAGACACCAGCCTCTTCTTTAGCATCAATGGGAATACATCTAATCGTAGCCTTTGTTTGATTTTTAATCAATTCTTCCGTTTCAGAGGTTCCATCCCAATGCGCCGACACAAAACCACCTTTAGATCCTATTATATCTTTGAATTCCTCATATGAATCCACTAAGGTAATATGCTCTTTTCTGTAGTTTGCCGCTTTAGTGTAAATATTCTTCTGAATATCTTCTAATAGAAATTCGATTTTTGCGACGACTTCCTCCATAGCAACCGTTTCTTTCTCCAAAGTATCCCTACGGGCCACTTCATACGTTCCATTTTCTAGATCTCGCTTTCCAATGGCCAATCTAACAGGAACACCTTTCAACTCATACTCATTAAACTTAAAACCAGGTTTATGTGTATCTCTATTATCGAACTTAACGGTAATTCCTTTCTTTCTTAATTCTTTAACTAAAGGCTGAACTTTTTCAGATATTACATCTAACTGCTCCAGGCCTTTGTATATCGGTACAATTACAACTTGAATAGGTGCTAGTTTAGGAGGTAAAACCAGACCATTATCATCACTATGGGTCATTACCAATGCGCCCATCAATCTTGTAGAAACCCCCCAAGAGGTAGCCCAAACATATTCTTTCTGTCCTTCCTTGTTTGCAAATTTCACATCAAAAGCCTTAGCAAAGTTTTGGCCTAAGAAGTGGGAAGTTCCCGCCTGTAGCGCTTTACCATCTTGCATTAAAGCTTCTATACAATAGGTTTCAATAGCACCTGCGAAACGCTCACTTTCCGTTTTTACTCCCTTAATGACAGGAACTGCCATATGGTTCTCCGCAAAGTCGGCATATACGTGCATCATTTGCTCCGCCTCCTCAAGAGCCTCCTTTTCAGTAGCGTGGGCAGTGTGCCCTTCTTGCCACAAGAACTCTGCAGTTCTTAAGAAAAGACGGGTACGCATCTCCCAACGCACCACATTGGCCCATTGATTGATAAGTAAGGGTAGATCTCTGTAAGATTGAATCCATTTTCTGTACGTATCCCATATAATGGTTTCAGAAGTTGGCCTAACAATTAACTCTTCTTCAAGTTTGGCATCCGGGTCAACTATAATTCCACTTCCATCTTCAGCATTTTTTAATCTGTAATGCGTAACAACAGCACATTCCTTTGCAAAACCTTCTACATGACTAGCTTCCTTGCTTAAGTACGATTTTGGAATAAAGAGTGGGAAGTATGCATTTTCATGACCCGTCTCTTTGAACATTTTATCCAAACCTGCCTGCATCTTTTCCCAGATGGCAAACCCGTATGGTTTTATGACCATACAGCCTCTTACTCCAGAGTTTTCCGCTAAATCTGCTTTTACAACGAGTTCGTTGTACCATTTAGAATAATCTTCACTTCTGCTCGTTAAATTTTTACCCATTTTAAGTAGTTTGGCACAAAACTTGTGTTTATTGAAGAAAAATAATTCGGTAAAACTAGTTATTTTTAATATGTTCAACAATTAATTTTAGACTGATGATATATTCTCTACCCCTTAACAAATTGCGCAACATTTCAGTGATTGCAATTTTAGCAGCACTGTTCGTTTCCTGTGGTTCTTATCAGCAAGCGTCTTATTACGATAATGACGGAATTTATTCCAGTGACACACCCCGTGTTACGGAACGTCAGCCAAGGCAGGGTTATACTCAAAGACAACAAGAGGAATCTAATACGTACTCTGACTATTTCGAACAAAAAGCCAATCAGTATGATGAAATATTGGATAGCGAAATCTTTACCGATGTAGATTCGTACGCTAGTAATGGTATCGACGAAGCGATTGATCAAGACCAATTAGTGGATTACTATAACAACGCAAACGATTACCAAGGTTTTGGAGGATGGGGAGATAATGCCACCAACGTAAATATCAATTTTCATAATAACGGATGGAATAACGGCTTCGGATGGGGATGGAACGATCCTTTTCTTTGGGGCGGAGGTTTCGGATGGGGCGGTGGCTTTGGATGGGGTTGGAACAATCCTTGGAGATGGAACCGTTGGAACAACTTTGGCTGGGGCGGAGGCTTTGGCTGGGGAGGCGGTTTTGGATGGAACAATTGGGGCTGGGGAGGCTACGGTCTAGGCTGGAACAATTGGGGCTGGGGCGGTGGCTTTGGATGGGGCTATAACAACTTTGGCTGGGGAAGAAATTTTAGAGGGCAAAATTTTGCCTTCAATAACTCTAGAAGAGGATACTATAACAGAAATACAGTTAACAATAGCGGTATAGCGACTTCACTTAGAGGAAGGTCTAACGTTAACACAAGAGGTAATTCCCCTAGATACCGAAGCTCTAGTTCAAATACACGATCTGCGAGTGCAAGAAGTAGAAGTGGAGTGAGCAATAGAACTTACAGAGGTAATACAACTTCTAGAAGAACGGTGGGGGTAGATCAAAATAGAGCGTATAGAACTAGCAGAAGTACTAGAGCAACCCCTAGATATAACAATTCATCGAGGAGTGGAAGATCATACAGCAGTACAAGTCCAAGAACTAGTGGTTATAGAAGCGGTACATCTACCTCAAGGTCAAGTGCTGCTAGGACGGGCAGGATGACAACTCCAAGGACATCTACCTATCGTAGATCGGGAACAAGTTCACGAAGCAGTGGCTACAGTTCAGGTAGAAGTAGCTCCTCTAGAAGTAGCAATTATAGTTCCGGTAGAAGTAGTTCAAGAAGTTCTGGCAGCTACAGAAGTTCTGGAAGTAGCTCAAGAAGTTCTGGCAGCGTAAGAAGCTCTGGAGGCGGTTCAAGATCATCTGGATCTCGATCTAGCAGTAGTAGAGGCGGCGGTAGAAGACAGTAATATTTTCCAATTTACTCAAACTAAAAAATTATAAATGAAAAAGCATTTAACTTTCATAGCGTTATCCCTATGTTTAATAGGAAGTGCCCAGAATATAAATGACGTACTTCGGTATTCTAATGAAAACCTACAGGGTACGGCCAGATACCAAGCTATGGGCGGCGCTTTCGGAGCCCTTGGAGGGGATTTGTCATCTTTGAATATTAATCCGGCAGGATCTGCTGTATTCAACAATAGTCTTATCACATTATCAGGTTCCTATTACTCTAGGGATAATGATGCTAGCTATTTTGGCACCTTGAATAATACTACCTTCAATGACACGGATTTGAATCAAATCGGTGGGGCTTTCGTTTTCAAAACTATTGATGATGACGCTGATTGGAAGAAATTTACATTAGCCTTTAACTATGATGTAACTCAAAATTTTGAAAATAGGATTTTTGCATCCGGACAAAGCACGGAAGGTGTGGATAATTACTTTTTAAACTTCGCGCAAGGCGTACCTTTCAATTCTATCCTTTTACAGGAGGGCGAATTCATAGAGGACGCTTATTTGGACATTGGCGCAAATCAAGGTTTTGCTGACCAACAGGCATTTTTAGGTTACTATGGGGGATTAATCGATCCCGTGGGTGCTGATGACAGCACAACTGATTATGTTAGCAATGCCACTTATTCTAGTGTAAACCAGCGGTTTTCTAGAACTACCTCAGGGTATAATAGTAAATTTACACTAAATGCGGCTTCTCAATACAGAGACGTTCTTTATGTTGGTGGTTCCTTAAATTTTCATAGTATATTTTATAATAGGCTAGATCAATTAAGTGAAAGTGGTTATGATACAGATTCAGAAATACAGAACACAACCTTTGATAATTTTCTTCAAACTGAAGGAAATGGATTTTCTTTTAGTGTAGGAGCAATTGCCAAACTAAATGACTACGTAAGATTAGGCGGTAGCTACCAGTCCCCAACATGGTATCGTTTAACGGATGATTTTTCGCAGCGCATAAGTTCAGACCTGGCAGACGATGATATTGGTTTTATAGATTTTAATATCATAAATCTTTTTGATGTATATCGAATAAAAACTCCTAGTAAGCTAACAGGTAGTATGGCTATAATTTTTGGAAAAAATGGATTACTAAGTTTTGACTATGGCTATCAAGATTTTTCTCAGGCCGAATTGAGACCAGCAAATGATGCCAGTTTTCAAACTGTTAATTCTCAGATTTCCAATGAGCTTGCAGCAGTGTCAACTTTTAGGTTAGGCGGTGAATATAGAATTAAACAAGTAAGCCTTAGAGGTGGGTACCGTTTTGAGCAAAGCCCTTATACCAACGGTAACACTATTGATGACTTAACAGGATTTTCCGCCGGTATTGGTTACAACTTTGGTGGAAGCAGATTGGATTTTGGAGTCAATAGGACCGAGCAAGATATCAACGAAAGTATTTTTGACACAGGTGTTACTGCACCAATAATGGTCAATAGAATATTAACGAATGCTACTTTAAGTTACACCCTTAACTTTTAAGATAGAAAAGCTCGTCAAGATAAAAAAGAAAGCCGCTTTGCAGCGGCTTTCTTTTTTATCGTTTTAAAGTGAAGTGGGTTTTTCTTGTTTTGGCAACTACAACACCTGCATCGTCCTCAGAATATTCGAACCGGAACCAGTAATCGGTAGCCGGCATTGGTCTGCCATTAAATGTGCCATCCCAGCCACCAATGGTGCCCAATTGTTTTAATAATTTGCCATAACGATCGAACACAAATACAACCGGATCGGTCAAGGTCTCAATACCTCTAATATTCCAAAGGTCATTTATACCATCTGCATTTGGAGTAAAGAACTTAGGATAAGCAACAACTAAGAATTCTATAGGCTCTGTAGTTCCACAGCCGTTTTTATCATTGATTATAATAGTATTCAAACCAGGAGGAATATCCATAAAAACAGGGTCATCCTGAAAGGTATCACCGTTAAGAGAATATTCATAGGCACCGTCACCATCAACAACAATCTCCACATTGTTGATATCCGGGTCTATAGACAAGTTTGTATCCAACACCTCTACCCTATCTAAAACGGGGATACCAAAAAAGGTAATTAAAATACCTCCTTGATCTTCTACAAATTGTGGAGAGCCAGATATTGTTGTAATTCTCGCAAAATAGCGTCCAGAATTAGGGCTGGTAACGACCAACTCGGCTCCAAAAGGACCGGAGCCCGTTAAGGTATCGTCAATAGTTCCATCATCCTCATAGTCAACTGTCCATTCTACACTTGCGATATCTGAACCTGCCGGAGAATTCAAAGCACTTAAGGTAATATCTGGATCTCCTTCGCAGGCAATAATATCTAAACCTAAAAATTCATCCCTAAGTGTACAGTCCAACGCGGTGTTCTGATCATCTTGAACAGAGCTTCCAGTAAAGGTAAGCATGTAGGGCTCTGGATCTCCATCAAAATTAGTATTGAAATTATTTATTAAAATATAATAGATTTCTCCTGGTTGAACGTCTAACCATTCATCATACGTATTTTGACTTCCCACAAGGAAAGGTGCACCCTCTTGACCATTTTCCGGATTAACGCCCACCCCGGTAAAGTTGGTATTATTCACTTCATAATTACAGCGAATAGGCTCAGAAGTGCCGTCACCAATTATAGAACAAAAATTTTGCCCGCTAGTTTGGTCATAGGGTCCATAAACAGCAAAATCCCACTCTGCTGTTGGCGTACCCGTTCCACCATTACTGGGTAAAGCTTCAATATCGAATCCTACCTGTCCTCCAGTACCGGCTCTAAAAACATACCAGGAAGTGTTATTTTCAATATTAGCGGAACTTACACTACCTTTTTCCAGACAACCCGTCTGTCTGACAACATCAGGATCAAAGTCATCTATATCACCACCACCGTCGGCAAGACCCATTATTGGTTGATCCGCACAAACAGGTATTGCTGTTCTACAATCCGGTGAGTTTTGAGCGTTCGTTCCCCATATATAAAGGAAAAAACAAAAGGCAGCACAAAAAAGTGTTCGCATAAAATGTGGGGCTATTTAATATACTTTAACGTATATAATAACTTTGTTCATGCCGGTTTAGTATTCTACAACAGATTTTTATGCGGTTAATCGATGAAATACACTTTTCAGGATATCGAAAAAAACTTAACGCTTGATACTAAAGTGATTATTAATAAATTTTGCAGTAACTCGTTGCCCATCCATATCGGTATATGAAAGCTTAAACCAATAATCTGACACTGGCATTATTTTACCACTGGACATCCCGTTCCAGCCAGGACTATTTTCATCCATTTGATACAATAGTTTTCCAAATCGGTCGTAAATATGAACCACAGGGTTATCGAGAACACTCATACCTCCAACGGTCCACAAGTCATTAATTCCATCCCCATTAGGTGTAAAGAATCTCGGGAAACCAACGATGACAATATCTTGAATAGCAACACCACACCCATTTCTATCATTTACGGTTATCGTATGAAGGCCTGGAAGGATATCATTAAAAACAACAGAACTTTGTGGACTATTATCATCTAATTGATATTCAAAATCACCCTCTTCCTGTGTAAATACAGTTACCATATTACTATCATCAGCATATTCAATATCAATATCCCTGATTACCGGAGGTCTAGAAAAAGTTACGGTCACTGACCTTACCGCAACACAACTAACAGCTCCTTGGTTATTAGTAACGGATAAGGTATACGTCCCTTCTGTAGTCACGGTAATCTGAGAAGAAACCTGACCAGAATCCCAAGAATAGGTATAGTTTGGGTTTGGAATTCTTTGACCCACAGTTGCCACTGGCGTATCCTCACATATATAAACAGCCGTAGGAAAATCTAGCTCAGGAATCGCTACAGTATTAATATCAAAAGTTTCTGAAACATCGAAACAATTTGTATTGGCAATGGATGTGGTTCTTACGTATATGGTCTGAGAACCTTCTGTTGGCACATAAGTGCTGTCCAATGCATTGACTCCATTAGTAGCCTCCTCTAGGGAAAGATAGTAACTAATCCTAAACTCGTTTGGACTTTGACCACCAAGCGCTTCCATATTTTTCATACTTAAATCAAAAGTAGTTCCGTCCAAACAAATAAGCTCATCCGCAATAGGGTTTGTTGTAGGGGAAGGAGAGAAAGAAACCTGTACTTCACTTATAATATTCTCTCCTGATGGAACTACCACCAAAACACGATACATACCAGAAACAGCCACATTCAAGTTTTCCCCACTCTCCGCCGGTATTTGCTGATAGCCATTACCAATATCTAAATACCACTCATAGGATAAGGCATCAATAGTTGTTGCACTAAGACTGATACTATCATTTTCACAAGCGGCAATTGGTGGACCTAATAAATTACTTATAATGGAGCAATCTAAAGCTGAGTTAGGAAAATCTATAAATACATCTCCTGAAAACTGTATGGAAAAACCAGAGTTGTTGTTGCTAAAATTATTGATAAACAAGTAATAATCTTCTCCAGCGGAGACATCTAACCAATCATCATACTGAAAATTGTCTACTCCAGTCGGGTCTTCACCGAATCCTGTGAATGTATTATCATCAGAATTATCAAAATAGTTACATCTTACCGGTTCGCCTAAATTTGAACAATCAGCGGCACGGTAAAGGGCAAAGTCCCAATCTTCGGAAACATCGAAACCGATATTTATTCCTAGCTGACCACTTTCTCCTGTTCTAAATCTGTACCAAGCAGAGTTTGATTCTATAGGGCCAGTTGCCAAAGCGATACAACCCGTAACGGATGCACCATTGAAATCATCGATGCCAAAACCGTCAGTTCCTCCATTTATGGGCGTATTGTTACAAATAGGAACGGCATTGGCACAATCTGGAGACACTTGGGCCAAAATAAGGTTTGTTGCGGCAAAAAATATAAAAAATAAAGCAACACTTAAGCGTGTCATAAATTAGTTTCTGATTTGGAACCTAAAAATATAGCGCCCCTTCCCTTAACACTAATTTATGTTGTGTAACGCCGTTAAATCGTTATAAAGTGGCATATAATGTATATCTTTGAGGCTTGTTAAAGTTCATTTTAAATGAAAATAGAAGGTACATTGGAAGACCATTTTGAACAGCTTGGAGACGACCATGTCTCTACATCCGAAGAAACACCATTACGTGAAGATGCCTTTATCTTAACCGATGATGAAAAGATTGGAAGAATAAAAGAAAGTGTTAGGGAAATAATGCTAACGCTAGGTTTGGATTTAGAAGATGACAGTCTTAAGGGCACTCCAAATAGAGTAGCGAAAATGTTCGTAAAAGAGATTTTTGGCGGTCTACATCCGGATAAAAAACCCAAATCATCCACTTTTGATAACAAGTATAAATATGGGGAAATGCTGGTGGAAAAAAATATTACCCTTTATTCTACCTGTGAACATCATTTGTTACCTATAGTTGGCAGAGCTCATGTAGCTTATATTTCTAAAGGAACGGTTGTTGGTTTATCGAAAATGAACAGGATAGTAGATTATTTTGCCAAAAGACCTCAAGTACAAGAAAGATTAAATATTCAAATTGTAAGAGAACTTCAAAAAGTATTAGGCACAGATGATGTTGCATGTGTAATAGATGCTAAACATTTATGTGTAAACTCAAGAGGTATAAGAGATATCGAGAGTAGTACGGTTACGGCGGAATATGGCGGTAAGTTTAAAGATGAGGCCGTAAGAAGGGAGTTTTTGGACTACATCAATTTAGAAACCAATTTTTAATTACCTCGGCAACAATGCAATTGTACGAACAACAAACCATTAAAGTTCATAACTCACTTACCGGCAAAAAGGAAATTTTCAGTCCATTGAACGAAGGACATATTGGAATGTATGTTTGTGGCCCAACGGTTTACAGTAATGTACATCTTGGGAATTGCCGCACTTTTATGTCTTTTGATATGATTTTTAGGTATTTCCGTCACCTAGGCTATAAAGTAAGATATGTACGCAATATTACCGATGCTGGTCATTTAGTGGATGATGCAGAAGATGGCGAAGACAAAATAGCTAAAAAGGCTCGTTTGGAACAATTAGAGCCTATGGAGGTGGTACAGCGTTATACGGTGGACTTTCATAATATCTTGGAAAAGTTCAATTTCCTTCCGCCTAGCATAGAACCCACAGCTACGGGTCATATCATAGAGCAAATAGAAATCATCAAGGATATCATAGAAAAGGGGTATGCTTACGAGATTAACAATTCTGTTTACTTTGATGTCGTCAAGTTTAATAAAACCCACGAATACGGGAAGTTAAGTGGGCGGAAGTTAGAAGATATGATTGCCAACACAAGAGAACTTGCGGCTCAAGACGAGAAAAAAAGCCCTCAAGATTTCGCATTATGGAAACGTGCCGAGCCACAGCATATTATGAGGTGG
This sequence comes from Maribacter sp. R77961, assembly GCF_044594925.1. Classification (GTDB taxonomy): domain Bacteria; phylum Bacteroidota; class Bacteroidia; order Flavobacteriales; family Flavobacteriaceae; genus Maribacter. The sequence goes on from NZ_CP138991.1 coordinate 2,010,420, forward strand.
CCCTCTCCTTGGGGTGATGGTTTTCCTGGCTGGCATCTTGAATGCACCGCAATGAGCACCAAATACTTAGGAGAAACCTTTGATATTCACGGAGGAGGAATGGATTTAAAATTTCCCCATCATGAATGTGAAATTGCACAAGCAGAAGCTAGCAATGGTAAGTCTCCCGTTCAATATTGGTTGCACGCAAATATGCTGACTTTAAACGGCAAGAAAATGGCAAAATCTACTGGTAATAGTATTCTACCTGGAGAAATATTTTCTGGAAAAAATGATATCTTAAGTAAGGCCTTCTCCCCTTCCATGGTACGTTTCTTTATGATGCAGGCGCATTACACCAGTATTTTGGATATTAGTAATGATGCCCTGTTAGCCTCCGAAAAGGGGTTTAACAAACTCATGGAGGCTATTAGTTCTTTAAAAGCAATACCTACGGGCAATACTACCGATTTTGATATTTTGTCATGGAAAGCATCTTGCTATGAGGCAATGAACGACGATTTTAATACCCCGATATTAATTGCTAAACTATTTGATGCGGTAAAGCACATTAATCTGGTTAAGGAGGGTACCGAGTCTATTACTAAAGACGATAAGGAAGAACTCCAGAACACACTACAAAGTTTTGTTTTTGATGTACTTGGACTTGAAAGCAAAAGCGGTTCTAATGTAGGGACGGAAAAACTTGAAGGCGTGGTGGCTCTTTTAATTCAATTAAGAAAAGAAGCTAGAGAGAACAAGGATTTTGCCACATCAGACAAGATAAGGGACCAATTAGCTTCTTTGGGGATACAATTAAAAGACGGAAAAGAAGGTACAACTTTTAGCGTTTCATAGGTGTATTCCAAATACAAAAACCAGTACTGAACAAATGAAAAAAATCTTAATAGCACCCTTTATCGCTTTAGTAAGATTTTATCAATTAGCCATTTCCCCTTATACACCCGCGACGTGCAGATATTCTCCCACCTGCTCTCAGTATACTTTAGAAGCACTAAAAAAACACGGGCTTTTTAAAGGCGGTTGGTTGGCAACCAAAAGAATATTTAGTTGTAATCCGTGGGGGGGAAAGGGTTACGACCCCGTTCCCTAAAATTTATTTACCCAGTATTTGGCGAAAGGGTAATGATCTAGTTTCTATTTTTTATCTTAGCCCTTCAAAACAAAATATATGCATTTTTTAGGTATTACATGGAATCCAAACGAGACGTTGTTCAATATTGGATTCGTTCAGATCAAATACTACAATCTATCGTGGATTATAGCTTTTGCCTTGGGATGGTATATTATGAAAAAGATTTTTGTCCGTGAGAAAAAATCTGTTGAGCAATTAGACTCCTTATTTATACACACGGTCTTAGGCACCATGCTTGGAGCAAGACTAGGGCATGTTTTTTTCTATGACTGGCCTTATTACAAAAACCATTTATTGGAAATTTTATTACCTATTCGAGAAAGTAATGCAGGAAGCCTATTCTTTGGATTGATTGATGGGTATGAATTTACTGGATTTACCGGACTAGCAAGTCATGGGGCTATTATTGGAGTATTCGTAGCGGTTTATATTTTCACTAGAAAATTTCCAGAATTCAGCATGTTGTGGCTTCTTGATAGAATGGTCGTACCCTTTGGGATGATTGCTTTTATACGTTTCGGGAATTTTTTCAACTCCGAAATTAATGGCAAAATTGTTGATGAAAATTTTATTTTCGCGACAAGGTTCATAAGAGATTCAGATGACCTACATCCTTCCAAGGCCCTTGCCATAACCAAAGAAAAAACACTTGACGCCGCCTATAACGCTATTGAAAATAATCCGCAATTTTCACAATATCTTGCTGAAATACCATATCGCCACCCGGCGCAGGTTTATGAAGGAGTGGCATATATCTTTATATTTATAATCCTCTATTTTCTTTATTGGAAAACTGACAAACGAAATAAATTGGGCTATTTATTCGGTTTATTCTTAGTACTTCTCTGGACTATTAGATTCTTTGTAGAATTCGTTAAGAAAAGTCAAGGAGGTTTTGAAGAGTCTTTAGGACTACTCTCAACAGGTCAATGGCTCAGTATTCCTTTTATTTTCATTGGTTTGTTCTTTATGTTTAAACCTTCTAAAAAAGGGTGATTATGAAATTTTTAAAATGGTCTTTTCTATCCATTTTCCTTTTTGTTGCTGCCACTAGCTGCAAGGAAGAAGCTAAAAAAGTTATTAAAACCGAAGCCATAGCCTTTACCAAAGAAGGTACGCTTCAGATTTTTAAAAAGGAAGCAGATACTCTTTTGGCAAATTTTGATATTGAAATTGCAGAAACGGATTATGAAACGCAAACAGGTTTAATGTACCGAAAGGGCATGGAGGATAACCAGGCTATGCTTTTCATTTTTCCGGATGTAGCCATGCATTCGTTCTATATGAAAAATACAGAATTTGCCTTGGATATCATTTATATTGATGAAAACCTACGCATAGCAAGTTTTCAAGAGAATGCGCAACCCTTTAATGAAAATGGTCTATCCTCTCAGGTACCCATTAAATATGTTTTAGAGGTTAATGCGGGTCTTTCCGAAAAATTTCTTTTAGAAGTAGGAGACCAAATTACATTCACTAGAAAATAGAGGTATGAACTACCTTTTAGAAAACCAAGAATCGCAGCGTTTATATTATAGGAAAGTACTGCCTTCTGACTTTACCGCTTGGTTGCCTTTTCACCAAGAACCCAAAAGCACCCAATATTGGGAAGGATTACCAAAAGACCCAGAAATAGCCTGCAAAGAACAGTTTCAACAAATTTTTCACCGCTATGACAACGCATTAGGAGGCATGAATGCGCTTATCTCTAAAAATGACAATACACTCATTGGCCTGTGTGGACTTCTAGTTCAAGAAGTTGATGGCGAACGCGAATTAGAAATTGGCTATTCAATTTTACCTGAGTACTGGCGACAGGGGTTTGCTTTTGAAGCCGCCCATAAATGTAAAGAATATGCCTTTTCTAAACAGTTGGCATCTCATTTAATATCCATCATTCATATCGATAATATTCCGTCACAAAAAGTAGCGCTAAAAAATGAAATGCTTTTAGAGAAAACTACGAGCTACAAGAACAATCCCGTTCATATTTTCAGAATTAACGCGTAATATGCAAAAGCACTGCGCCATATTAATTGATAATAAATCTGCTAAGACAGCACTAATTCATAGCATACTTAAAAACAAACATCCTTACTTTAAATGGCTTGCCAATAAAAAAGGTGCGTTGTTTTCTCCCATTGCACTAGCTCATTTGATTAATGAAGAAGAGCAGCATGATTATAAGATAATAAAGCAAACGAAACAACCGCTGCGTACCATGTCTAGTGGAGAGCAAAAGAAAGCTTTATTGCAACACGTTTTAAACACTAAACCAGACTATATAATTCTTGACAATCCTTTTGATAGCCTTGATAAGGATTTCCAAAAAGAACTCAAAACACTATTGCTACAAGCCTCAAAAGACACCCTCTTTTTACAATTTGCGAGTAGAAGTAGCGACGTATTACCATTTATTCAACAGTTTACTAAGCTCATAGGAGACAACTTAAAACCTACTACGGAATTAGCTCTGCAAACTAAACCAGAAAACAACTTTCTAAAAGGCCCAATACCAAAACCGCTAAATCCTATAGGTTTTGATTCTGAATTATTAATTAAGTTTAAAAACGTCTCTATCTCTTATGGAACCAAGCCTATTTTAAATACAATTAATTGGAGCGTAAAAAAAGGAGAATTCTGGCAATTAATTGGTGCTAATGGCTCTGGAAAATCGACTCTATTATCAATGATTACTGGAGATAATCCAAAAGCATACGGTCAAGATATATCTATTTTCGGCAAACGAAAAGGAACAGGAGAAAGTGTTTGGGAAATAAAACAAAAACTGGGTTATTTTTCGCCCACAATGACCTATAAATTTAGCGGTAGGTTTTCCATAGAACAAATGCTAATTTCAGGTTTTAACGATTCTATAGGCCTATATACCAAACCTTCTGACGCTCAAAAAAGAAAAGTAAAGGAATGGTTGCAACTTTTAGCGCTTTGGCCAGAAAGAAATACGCTTTTCACCGACCTATCCTTGGGACAACAACGATTAATTATGACCGTAAGGGCAATGGTGAAACATCCACCATTATTAATTTTAGATGAGCCTACCACAGGCATGGATGATGATTCAGCTAGCCTTCTGGTTTCGTTAGTCAACAAAATAGCCTTAGAAACCCACACCACTATCATATTTGTATCTCATCGAGACGAGCCAGGGCTGCATCCAAAAAAAAGGTTTCAATTACAAAGCAGTCCCAAGGGTTCCGTTGGGGTAACAAAAAATTAAACTACCTCGAGGTTTTATAACCTTTGACGGTGCCAATAAAAAAGCCGCTATACTTTTAGGTATAGCGGCTTTTTGTAAAACATTAGTTCTATTAAGTATTACCCTTTACTTCCTGAAGTAATCTTTTTACTTAATGCATCATACATTATTGGCGTTGCAATGAATACCGATGAATAAGTACCTATGATAACACCTACAATCATTGCGAACATAAATCCTCTAAGCGACTCACCTCCAAAAATAAAGATGGCCAATAGCACTACTAAAGTAGTTAACGAAGTATTTAAAGTTCTTCCCAAAGTACTATTAATAGCCGAATTGATATTATCGCCAGCTTTCCAGCCACGTTCTGCGATTACCTCACGAATACGGTCAAAAACAACTACGGTATCATTCAAGGAATACCCTATCACCGTTAATATTGCTGCAATAAAAGCTTGATCGATTTCCATGTTAAATGGTAACACTTTTCCAAGGATAGAGAAAACACCTAGTACAATGAGAACATCATGAAAAACGGCTATAACCGCTCCTAAAGAGAACTGCCATCTACGGAAACGCAATAGGATGTAAAGGAACACTACCGCAAGCGAACCTAAGATTGCCAAGAAGGCATTTTTCTTAATATCATCAGCAATGGTAGGTCCTACCTTTACAGATTGCAAAATACCTATAGATTTGTCATCACTACCAACACTAAAGGCCTGTTCTGTAATACCGTCCGGCAAGTACTTCTGTAGCGAGGTGTACAGTTTATCCTGAATCTCAGCATCTACTTCAATACCTTCAACATCTACCTTATAAGGCGTCGTAATTTTTATCTGATTAGATTCTCCGTAGGTTTTAACGTTGGTACCACTACCAAAAACCGTATTTAATTCAGAGGCAATCTCCGAAGGGTTTACAGGTTGCTCAAAACGAACCGTATAAGAACGTCCTCCAACGAAATCTACTCCTTGTTGAAGCCCAGGTCCGAAGAATAAAGAAAATAAACCTACGGCCACTAAAATACCTGAAATCACATAAGCAATCTTTCTTTTAACCAAGAAATCAATACTAAGGTTCTTAAATAAACCTTTTGTAATACTTGTTGAGAAATCTAAAGTTCTTCCTTTACCACTAATATACCAATCCACTAATAAACGCGTAATGAATATTGCCGTGAACAAAGAGGTTAGAATACCTATAATCAAGGTTGTTGCAAATCCTTTAATTGGACCAGAACCGAATATGAAAAGGATGATGGCTGTAAGACCCGTGGTAATATTCGCATCTAAGATAGAAGATAGTGCATTTCCAAAACCGTCTGCTACTGCCTGACTCTTGCCTTTACCTTTCGCAAGTTCTTCTTTAATACGTTCAAATATAAGAACGTTAGCATCCACGGACATACCAATGGTTAATACGATACCGGCGATACCAGGCAAGGTCAATACTGCATTCAAGGAAGTTAAAACTCCAAAAATCAATAAGATGTTCAACAATAAAGCAACATCTGCAAAAGCACCTGCTTTACCATAATAAAAAATCATCCATAACAATACAATTGCCATTGCTATTAAGAAAGACATGAAACCACTATCAATAGCTTCTTGACCCAATGAAGGACCTACGATTTCTGATTGAATTATCTCCGCAGAAGCAGGTAATTTACCAGCTCTTAGAACGTTCGCGATATCCTTTGTTTCATTTACCGTAAAATCTCCGGAGATTTCAGTTCTACCACCAGTAATACCACCAACTACAGAACATCCTGGGGCAGTATACACTTTATTATCCAAAACAACGGCGATACCTGTTTGGTTTACATTGGCATCGCTCGTAAGTTTTTGCCAAAGTTTAGAACCTTTGGAGTTCATGTTCATGGTTACAACTGGCTTACTGAACTGGTCAAACTCACCTCTTGCATCACTCACTACATCTCCACTAATTCTTGGTGTTCCGTCCCGGTTAGATTTTAATGCATATAGATTGATAACCTCCACATCATCTGAAGAAGGTCTTTCCCAGACAAATTTCACGAACTGAATATCTGCAGGCAGTAATCTTCTAATTTCCGGCATTCTTAAATAAGACCCTATAGTAGCGGTATCTTTTATAGCCGCTTGGAACATTGCATTACTTCCTGGATTGGCAGGGATAAGTAATTCGTACAAAGGATTAACCTGTGTTGCCAAGTCTAAAGAATCCGCAGCAACATCAGATAGTAAAGAATCTAGTTCCGATTCCTCCTTAACAGGCTCTGGTTCATCAACCTTTACAATACTTTTCAATTTCTCGTTTGCCTGAATCAAGAATGTACTAAAGCTTGTATTACTTTGCGGATACGTTTCCCAGAACTCTAACTGCGCTGTACTTGACAATAAGTCTTGTGCACGGGCTATGTCTCTTGCTCCCGGCAATTCCACCAATATACGACCAGAATTTCCTTCTCTTTGAATGTTTGGTTGGGTAACTCCAAAACCGTCGATACGCTCGCGGAGTACTTCGAAAGCGGAAACAATGGATTCGTCAATTTTTCTTCTTATAATAGGCTTAACCTCATCATCTGACATTTGAAAATTAACCTCATCACTTAAACCCTTGTTAGCAAAAATATCAGGAGAAGCCAATTTTGTTTCTCCTTTAATATTATCAAAAGCTTCGAAAAAGAGCTCAATATATGTATCATCACTATTCTTAGACGCCGTATCTGCATCGGCCAGCGCCTTATTGAACACTGGGTTTTTCGTATTATTGGCCAAACCTTTCAAGATATCTTTAACCGAAATCTGAAGGGTTACGTTAATACCCCCTTTAAGATCAAGACCTTTATTAAGTTCCTTCTTCTTTGCTTCCTCATAGTTTGTATAACCAAGTATGGTGTTTGTACCAATGGAATCTAGATAACTAGCTTCTAATGCCTCTCTTTTAGAAATATAATCTTCCTCGGCTTCGGAAATTTTACTAGCGGCGAAAACACCCGCCTCTTTTTCTACCTTGTTGGTGATAAAAGTATAGGATAGTTGATAGATACTAACTAACCCAAACAATAAAGCAAAAAGCTTTATAAGTCCTTTATTTTGCATTTTATTTTTATTTATGTTGGATATTCCATAACACAATAGCTATAGGATATCATTTTTAAATTATAATGTATTGGTGGTTGTTGCGACTTTAGATAACCAAGAATGTGAAAAAATTCTTAGCCATGATTTTGAAGTATAGGTCCAGCCCTGACCTCTGGAAATATATATGCACCAGTGTTTATGGATATTATGACAGTTCTATTTATCTTAAAGGATAAATCGTAAGGGTGATTGTTCCCAAGGACCGGTACTATATTTCCTGAAGCCACGGGAGCGTTCAAGAATTCACGATCATCTTTATTTAGTTCATAAGCGAACTTTCCATTTAAACTTAATCCATCTTCGATTTCATGAAGGTCTAAAACAACTAGGCTACAGATTTCGGGTAATTCATCCTCAGGAAAATCAAAAGGAAGTTTATCAAACTCTTCAAGACTTAATAAAAGTTCTTCATCATTGGAAAGGAACTGTTTAATATCTTGCGCCCCGATAGCGCTATAATAACGTAAACTTAGTTGTGCATCGTTATTCTCTAAAACTTCAATATCGGTAATCCCTAAAGCTTGCAGCTTTGCCGTAATAGTTGCAAGAGCATCTTCTTGAACAGTCCCCGAAGAAGTATTCGTATCAGAAAATTGCAACACAATTTTTTGATTTACCACTCTGGTCTGGCCAAATGTTATCCCTATCAAGGATAGTAGAACAACTAAAGTACCTATGTACCATTTTGAATTCATGCGGCAAAGATAAAAATAAAGAGGTACTACACGGTATATTTTTCTAATAACTATGAAGTGAACCTATTAGTTAGCAAAAAAGCCTTCATAGTTAAACTATAAAGGCTTTTAAATAACATAATTTCTACAGGTAAATTATAATTCCAATAGACCGTTCGTCTTTGTAACTCCGGCAGCACTTTCCTGCATTTTAGTCTTTTCTGCATCGCTTAAAGGAACATCTACAATTCTTTCGATCCCATCTTTTCCAAGAATGACCGGCACACCGATACAAATATCGTTTAAGCCATACTCGCCTTCAAGATAAGTAGAACACGGAAACATTTTCTTTTGATCACAAGCGATAGCCTGTACCAATCCGGAAACTGCAGCTCCCGGAGCATACCAAGCACTTGTTCCTAACAATTTAGTAAGTGTAGCACCACCCACTTTAGTATCGGCGGCAACTTGCTCTAGACGGTCGTCCGACAAGAACTCCGATACTCGAATACTATTTCTAGTCGCGTGAGAGGTTAACGGCACCATACCTGTATCGCTATGGCCACCTATAACCATACCGTCAATATCCGAGATGGGGGCTTCCATAGCCTCGGCCAGTCTGTACTTAAAACGAGCACTGTCCAATGCACCGCCCATTCCTATAATTCTATTTTTTGGTAAATCTGTAGTTTTGTGAACCAAATAGGTCATCGTATCCATAGGGTTACTCACTACAATAAGAATAACATTCGGCGAATGTTCTATTAAATTGCTGGAAACAGTTTTTACGATTCCCGCATTAATTCCTATTAATTCCTCTCTAGTCATTCCAGGCTTTCTTGGTATACCAGAGGTTATTACGGCGATATCACTATTGGCCGTTTTGGAGTAGTCATTTGTACTACCCGATATTTTCGTATCAAAACCGTTTAGGGAAGCCGTTTGCATTAAATCCATTGCCTTACCCTCTGCATAGCCTTCCTTTATATCTAAAAGAACAACTTCTGACGCAAAATCTTTTATTGCAATATACTCAGCACAACTTGCTCCTACCGCTCCTGCTCCTACTACTGTAACCTTCATCTATACTAATTTAGTTATTGTTAAATTTTATACTTTTCTATTTCTAGACTAATATTTCAAAAATAGTTATTTATTGATCAAAAATAGAACGGAAATACCTCTTTAATTGTCCTAAAACATTTTAAAAACTATCGACGAAATGACAATCTCGTTAAAAAAAATGACCGTTTAACGAAGAAAACGTCAAATAGTTACCATACATCGAATTATAATACTATTGAAATAGAACTGGGCGTTATCGTTTATGGAATCCCAAATTCCAATAACCTACTTAACTATGAAGAAACTATTTTCTTTATTGGCGATCATTGCCATAATTTTATCTGCAAATTGCTCTCGTATAGAGCAAAACGATGACCCTATTATAGGTATTTGGTTTGAAGCCAAAACTATTTCAGCAGAGAGCACCGCTAAAACTACTATTAGAAAAGAGTGGATTTTTAATGATGTCTACCTAGGCAGGTATCACGAAATCAATGGAAACGACATTACCCTCAAAACAGATTTTAAATGGTCTCAAGAGAATGGTGTATATACCGTAGAATATAGAGGTCTTGAGGACAAACCTAACGACATAGTTACCATTCAAAGTAATGATGAGGGCAAACTACTACAAAAGACAGATGGTGGTCTATTAGCCATTAAGGAATAAACAATTTTAATAGGGCCATGGGAAAGAGTCTGTTCGGAGTAATCTGGGCAGGCTCTTTGTATTTGCAACAAGAACCTGTAAACTGACTAGGGACGCCTGGGAGTATTATGCCCTTTGGGAGTGTCAATAAAAAACCTCCATGACTACAGAAGTCGCCTAGGAGGTTTTAAACTTTTAGTTTACGAATTATTATCTAAACCCGAAGTTCACTCCAAAAGCCAAGGTGTTGAACTCAGCTAAGGTATAGTCAGCATTTAACCTAAAGAAACCTAGCTTAAGCTTAGCACCAATATTTCCTGTTACACCACTTGTATTTTGAGTTATTGAGAAAGGGTCTGTTTCTGTTCTTGAAAATGGTCCCACACCCACGGTGTAATCCCCAAGGACATTGGTCACAGATTTACCCGTAACATAACCTAAGCCTCCATAAAAATTAATGATAGGAAGTTTTGTAGATACTACGGCATTAAATGCCCAAGTACTGATATCCGATTCAAGTCTTTGGTCATTACCGTTTATGGTAGAAACTTCAGTGAGGTCATAATCACCAGAAATTTTAGTGTAGCCGATTACTGCAGAAATAGCAACTGGTAAAATCTTATCCGCAGGTAATAACTTGGTGAAATCATGTTGAAGAGCAAAACCTATAAGACCAACTGATGCACCTTCGTATTCAATTTTTGGCAGAAAGCGCGCCTTTATCTCCGTGCCCTTAATAAGCCCGACACTACCTTGCAGATAACCTGATGGTATAAAATCCAACCCTTCGGCAGAAAGTCCCGTAGGCAAGTTAAATTCTTGACGTTCTGGCGGTAACCCTGGACCTACCTCTACTTCAACAAACACCCGTATACCCTCCAAGTCTCCTAAAGCAGAGGAAACAGGTCTAGCTGTTCCAGGATTATCTACAAAGTCCAAGTTTTCATAGTCAATAGGATTCAGGACAAAGCTTTTCTTGTCTTCCTTATTCTTAAACCCCGTAATATTACCGATTAATGAGATTTCAAAACCACCTAAAGGTTTCGCATCTGCTGAATTATACCATCCCGTAGCCATATTAAATACCGCACTCTCGGACACTGGTGATAAATAGTCTGTGGTAAACCTTTCAGCGTCTTCCACTCCTGCTGCGAACACATCATTGAAGTCTGCTTGTGCCATTATAAAAGAAAAACTGCACATTAAAATTCCTGTAAGTAAATACTTCATTTTTTAAATTTTATCTAAAACTAAAAAACCTGCGGTGTTGCCGCAGGTTTTTGTTGTGTAAGTATCAATTTCTATGTGTCAATGTTCGCATAAACGGCATTTTTCTCAATAAACTCTCTTCTTGGTGGCACCTCATCACCCATTAACATAGAAAATACACGGTCGGTTTCTGTTGCATTTTCAATTGTAATTTGGCGTAAAGTTCTAAAGTCCGGATTCATTGTGGTATCCCATAATTGCTCCGCATTCATTTCACCAAGACCTTTATAACGCTGAATACTTACACCTCCGCTATAAGAATCCGCAATAGCATCGCGCTCCTCATCATTCCAGGCATAGCGTTTCTTCTGTCCTTTCTTAACCAAATATAATGGCGGAGTGGCTATGTACACATGACCTCCTTCTATTAGCTCTCTCATATACCTGAAGAAAAACGTAAGTATGAGTGTTTCAATATGACTACCATCAACATCGGCATCACACATGATTACTACTTTATGATAGCGTAGTTTCTCTAAATTCAAGGCCTTACTATCCTCTTCGGTACCTATAGTAACTCCAAGGGCAGTATAAATATTCTTTATCTCCTCGTTCTCAAATACGCGGTGGGGCATTGCTTTTTCAACATTCAGAATTTTACCACGAAGGGGCAAAATTGCCTGAAACTTTCTATCGCGCCCTTGTTTGGCGGTACCTCCCGCAGAATCACCCTCAACCAAGAAAACCTCACATTGCGCTGGATCTTGCTCTGAGCAATCCGATAATTTACCGGGCAATCCTCCTATACTCATTACCGTTTTACGCTGTACCATCTCACGGGCCTTAGTGGCCGCATGTCTGGCAGTAGCTGCTAGTACTACTTTCTGAATAATGACCTTCGCATCATCAGGATGTTCTTCCAAATAATTAGTCAGCATTTCAGAAACTGCTTGGCTTACCGCCGAAGATACTTCCCTATTACCGAGTTTTGTCTTCGTCTGACCTTCAAACTGGGGTTCGGCAACCTTAACGGAAACAATTGCCGTTAATCCCTCACGGAAATCATCCCCTTGAATTTCAAACTTCAACTTATCCAACATCCCCGAAGCATCTGCATACTTCTTCAAAGTAGAGGTTAAACCCCTTCTAAAACCTGATAAATGCGTACCTCCTTCGTGCGTGTTTATGTTATTTACGTAAGAATGTAGATTCTCCGTATAACTGGTATTATACATCATTGCAACTTCCACAGGAATGTCATTTTTCTCTCCTTCCATGGAAATAACGTTCTGTATCAGTGGTTCTCTATTCCCATCTAAAAACTTAACAAACTCTTTTAAACCCTCGGTAGAATGAAAAACTTCAGAAACAAATTCTCCTTTGTCATCCTTTTGACGTTTATCCGTAATCGAGATGGTAACTCCTTTATTCAAATAAGAGAGTTCACGCATTCTACTAGAAAGCGTTTCATAACTATACTCTATTGTCTGGGTAAAAATGGTGGTATCCGGCAAAAAGGTAACCTCGGTTCCCCTATCCTCTTCAGTACACTCCCCAATAGTTTTAACTGGATACAAAGCCTTTCCACGTTCGTATTCCTGTTCCCATATTTTTCCTTCCTTAAATACAGTAGCTCTTAAGTGACTTGATAAAGCATTTACACAAGAAACCCCAACACCGTGCAAACCACCGGATACCTTATAGGAATCTTTATCAAATTTACCACCTGCACCAATTTTAGTCATTACAACTTCTAGCGCGGATACACCTTCTTTTTTATGCATTCCCACAGGAATACCTCTACCATTATCCCTAGTGGTAATGGAATTATCTTCATTTATGGTAACTGAGATTCTATCACAGTGCCCGCCCATGGCTTCATCGATAGAATTATCCACAACTTCGTACACCAAATGGTGTAAACCTCTTACACCAACATCCCCTATATACATCGATGGGCGCATGCGCACATGCTCCATGCCTTCCAGGGCCTGAATACTATCCGCAGAATAATCCTTGCCTGTAATTTCCGGCACTTTATTTACAGCATCGTCCTTCTTTGCCTCGTCCTCGTTTTTTGCTTCTTCGCTCATATAAATAAAAGTTGATTATTTTAAATTTCGCAATCTTACAAATATACGGAATACCCTATAGAATATAGTGTTTTGTCTGTTTCGACACTATGAAGTTATTAACAATAATTGTGGAAAATTAAGACCCTCTTAAATCGACAAAAGAGCCGCTTTAAGAGCGACTCCGTTTGTTACATGAAGAGGAAGCAAACATCCCTTTAAGCGAGATACTACTTTAGGGAAGCCTTGGCTAAAATATCTTGCATTACTGGATAGTCCGAGTCAGAATCTTTATACTTTTCGCGCTCTTTTACCAGCTCTAATTTCATTTCCGCTATTCTAGCCACGTATTGTTTATCATCTATAGCATTGTAAAGTTCATTGGGATCTTTCCTTAAGTCATAAAATTCCCAATTGGTATCCGTCGTTGTTTTAGATGTGCCTTTCTTATCCAAGCCTTGTCCATAGAAAAATGCCAATTTGTAGCGCTCATTTCTAATACCAAAATGTGCAGGCCTATCTGGGCTATGCAGCCAGTATCTGTAATACATTTGTTTACGCCATTTCTCGGGAGTTTCTCCGTTAAGATTTGCTCTAAAACTCTTTCCCTGCACATAAGAGGGTTTTTCTATTCCGGCATAGTCCGCCAAAAGAGCAGCAAAATCAATATTCAGAATAATATCATCAATACGCCGACCAGCTTTTAGCTCCTTAGGGTATCTGATAACAAATGGCATTCTCAGGGATTCTTCATAAATGAGTCGCTTATCGAAAAAACCATGTTCACCTAAAAAATAACCTTGGTCCGCGGTATAGATCACAATCGTATTATCGGCAATTTTTTCCTCCTCCAAGTAATCCAATAACTTGCCAATATTATCGTCAATAGCAGCACCTGAACGCATAAAATCTTTAGCTAATTTTTGATAAATCTTCTTTCGCTTTTGAATGGTATCCAAACCTTTTAGAGCATACGGAAGTCCAGGGTAATGCGTCCAAAAATCCTCGGTATCGGTGGCTTTTTGCCAACGCTTACCTAAGTTTTCTAAAACTTGACCTTTAAAAGTGCGCCCCGTAGTACGTTTACCAAAATCCATAAGCGACCCTGGTTCCGGAATAGTATCGCCCTCGTAAAGCCTTTTGAAGCGTTCGGGATAGTCAAAAGGCTCATGGGTAGCCTTAAAATTACAGAACATTAAAAATGGCTTTGTAGTATCCCGAGCCCTTAAATGCGAAATAGTAAGATTTGTAATTACATCGGTAGAAAAGCCTTTATACTGTTTACCTCCTGATGTGTCACGACCATCCTTCCAATTTTTATTGGTCTTCAAAATAGGATTCCAATATTCTCCCTGCCCAGGAAGTACATTAAAATAATCGAAACCCTGTGGTTTTTCGACTAAATGCCATTTCCCGATTACAGCGGTTTGGTAACCATGCTCAGACAGGGTCCGAGCAATATTTGGATGATTGTCAGGAATTGGTTCGTTCAAGGTATACACCTGATTTATGTGGCTGTACTGCCCGGTAAGTATGCTGCCACGGCTTGGAGTGCAGATACTATTGGTGCAAAACGCATTGTTCAACACTACCCCCTCAGATGCCAATCTCTTGATATTAGCATTTTGAACGTAATCTTCTAAAACACCTCCATAAATACCCCATGCTTGTGAGGTATGATCGTCAGAAAGTATAAAAAGGATGTTTGGTTTATCCGGTATTTGTTCAGGTTCTTCGGAACAAGCAAAGAGCAAGACACAGACCGACACACAAAACAAAACCTTGCAAGTACGCATGAACATTTTTTTTAAAAGTTTACCAAACTAGTTAGATGCTATAAATATATCTAAATAAGAAACAAAATGTTTAAAACTAGTAGCGGTGTCAAAAATTTGACACCGCTACACGGACTAATTAATTAAGCTACCTTGGGGCAAGCCCGCGAAGTATTCGTAGGAAATTATCATTTAATTTCGAGGCAAACCTTGTGGTATTATACCACTTTGGCGGTGCCAATAAAACTGCTATGTTTCTAGAAAACAAATCATAGTATTTTCTTATGGTCTTGCTGTTATTTCACATAAGCATCATCATGAACGGCAGCCACTGCCCTACCAGAAGGATCATTCATATTTTTAAAAGCTTCGTCCCATTCTAGTGCTATTTTAGTGCTACAAGCCACCGAAGGTTCTTGTGGAACACATAATGCAGCTGCATCTGACGGGAAGTGTTGTTCAAAAATTGAACGGTAATAAAACTCCTCCTTAGTGGTCGGGGTTTGTAATGGGAACCTAAACTGTGCATTTGCCAACTGCTCATCAGACACTTCAGCATCTACTACTTCTTTTAAAGTATCTATCCAGCTATAACCCACACCATCCGAAAACTGCTCTTTCTGTCTCCAAGCAACGCTCTCTGGCAACATATCTTCAAATGCCTTCCGTACCACCCATTTTTCCATACGTTCACCATTGATCATCTTATCCTTTGGATTTATTCTCATAGCCACATCCATGAACTCTTTGTCCAAAAAGGGTACGCGTCCTTCGATTCCCCAAGCAGCTAATGACTTATTAGCCCTAAGACAATCATACATGTGCAACTTATCAAGCTTTCGAACCGTTTCTTCGTGGAACTCCTTTGGATTTGGAGCTTTATGAAAATAAAGGTAGCCTCCAAAAAGTTCATCTGCCCCTTCACCTGATAGTACCATCTTAATGCCCATGGATTTTATAACCCTAGCCATTAAATACATCGGAGTAGAAGCCCTAATAGTTGTAATATCGTACGTTTCCAAGTTGTAAATTACATCACGAATAGCATCTAGACCTTCTTGAATGGTAAATTTTATCT
Organism: Maribacter sp. R77961; assembly: GCF_044594925.1. GTDB lineage: Bacteria > Bacteroidota > Bacteroidia > Flavobacteriales > Flavobacteriaceae > Maribacter. The sequence goes on from NZ_CP138991.1 coordinate 2,026,425, forward strand.
CATGATGTACCGTACCAATATGGTCTGCTACCTTTTGAGCGGCCGCGAGGTCTGGAGAACCATCTAAACCAACTGAAAAAGAATGAAGTTGCGGCCACCAAGCCTCCGTAGTATCATCTGACTCCACACGTTTTTGGGCATATTTTTTTGCAATCGCAGAGGTAACGGACGAATCTAATCCTCCGGACAATAATACGCCATAAGGCACATCTGACATCAATTGTCTATGAACCGCAGCCTCCAATGCCTCTTTAATTTCTTGTATGCTGGTCTCATTCTCTTTAACGGCATCATATTCCATCCAATCCCTTGAGTACCATTTTTTAAGTTCACCATCCGAGCTATGTAAGTAATGTCCGGGCGGAAACAATTCTATTTTAGTACAGGTTCCTTCCAATGCCTTTAATTCCGAGGCTACATAAAATGTTCCATTTTGGTCCCAACCCATGTACAAAGGAATGATTCCCATATGATCGCGCGCCACAAAATATTCGTCCTTGGAAGCATCATAAATTGTAAATCCGAAAATGCCGTTCATTTCATCCAAAAATGAAACTCCTTTTTCCTGATAAAGCGCAAGGATGACTTCACAATCAGATTCTGTTTTAAAATCATAAGTACCTTCAAACTGCTTACGTAGTTCCCTATGATTATAAATTTCTCCATTTGCAGCTAGCACCAATGAACCATCGGCACTTAATAATGGTTGTTTTCCCGAAGCAGGGTCTACAATAGCCAAACGCTCATGGGCCAAAACGGCTTTTTCATTAGCATATATTCCACTCCAATCCGGTCCTCTATGTCTAATCTTTTTTGACATTTCCAACAATTGAGGTCTTAAAACCTCTGTACTTTCCTTTACATCAAATGCACATACAATTCCACACATAATCTTACTATTATATCAATTTGAAGGGCAAATATGAATATAAACTTTCAATAATTAAACAATAATACTAATATCAATTACATTTATTAATTAAAAATTAAATTTAACAGCTATACACCAACTAAATAAGTGCTATTCTCTAAAAATTTTATCATTCTGTAAGGCAAGTAAATTTTAACGACTTTTTATCACATAAAACTGAACGAACTACTTAGTTTTGAAACACTTTAAAAACAAACATTAATTATGAAAAGATTACTAGTACTTACAACAATTGTTTTTGCCCTGGTTTTTACATCCACTGCAAGCGCACAAAAATTTTCTGGATTAGATAAAAGCCCAATGGACATGGCTTCTTATCCTAGTGATTACAAGATTTCCGAAAAAGTGGTTAGAATTGCCTACGGTCGCCCTCAATTAAAGGGGCGTTCCATGTCAGAACTAGCTCCTGTCGGGCAAGTATGGAGAACAGGTGCGAACGAAGCTCCTGAAATTACGTTCTATAAAGACGTAAAGTTTGGCGGTACGGATATTAAGGCAGGAACCTACGCTTTACTAACTATTCCAGGAGAAAAGGAGTGGACCATAATCCTTCACAATCAATTAAACCAGTGGGGAGCTTATTTCTACAAAGAAGCTTCGGATGTTGCACGGGTAACTGCTGCTGCCAACGCTGATGGTAATTCCTTAGAAGAGTTCTCTATTGCCTTTAAAGAGGTAGACGGTGGTGCACACATGGTAATGGGCTGGGATACAACTCGTGTTGCAGTACCTATTATGTGGTAAAGGAAAGCGATTGAAATTAGAAAGCCGTAGCATTATTAACTACGGTTTTTTTTGTATAAAATTTTCTGTACTTATTGCGGTGGCATTTTTCTAGTACCACGAATCTTATAGGTTCCCCGCGTTGAAGAAGTTTCTCCTTCTATTATATTTCCTTTAATCATTAAGACTACGGAAATACGTTCCAGTCCCTCAATATTCATATTGAACTTAATCATGTTCTTGTTCACCTGCACATCTTGACCTGTTAAGGTTCCCGTCTCTAATTGCACCTCAACAATATGTTTACCATTTTCTTCTCTAATAAAAAACACTCCGGTTTTATATTCTGGGGATGTTCCCTCAGCGTTATATATCCAAACACCAAAAGGGTTTTCGGTCTTTATAGTATTCCATGAACTATTTAATGTTTTATCACTTGCCAAAGCCGTTGGCACTAAGATAATTGAGGTAAAAACCAACATGGCGATTTTTAGAAAACTACGATACTTTTTCATTTGAGAATAACTGGTTGTTTTTACATAACGCAGAAGTCTCAAAAATATTCCAAAAATTAAATCTTTTTAATCTTAGTGAACCATCTTGGACAGGCCTCGAGGCATTATAACCTTTGGCGGTGCCCATGAAATTATTTCTTACTATTGATCCAGGTATTAATTTTCTCTTCCAGTAGTACTAGCGGTAAACTTCCGGAATTCAGCACTTGGTCATGAAAAAGCCTAACATCGAAATTAGCACCCAACTCCTTCTCTGACTTTAATCTTAGTTCTTGTATTTTTAGTTGTCCAATTTTATAGGACAAAGCTTGGCCCGGAGTAGCCATGTAACGCTCTATTTCAGAAATGACCCCTTCTTCAGATTCTGCTTCATTATTTAAAGAGTAGGCTATAGCCTCTTCCCTAGTCCAACCTTTTGCATGAATTCCGGTGTCGACCACCAATCTAATGGCCCTATGCATTTCCATACTCAGCATACCAAAATACTGATAAGGATCCTCATACAATCCTAATTCTTTGCCCAAAGATTCTGCATAAAGCGCCCATCCTTCCACAAATATACCCATACTTTCTGGATGTAAGAACTCTGGTAAATTGGTATTCTCTTGCTGAAGCGATAGTTGATAATGATGTCCAGGTATGGCTTCATGAAGAAATAAAGCTTCATTTTGAAGTGTATTAAATTCCGCCACGTTCGGAATAGGCACATAAAAGGTTCCCGACCTAGTACCATCCTTTGAACCGGGCACATACTCCGCACTGGCCGAAGCTTCTCTAAAAGCTTCTGTTCGTTTTACTTCAAAACCTGCTTTTGGCTTTGAAGTAAAGACTGAATCCAACCGGATAGCAATACGTTTTTTAATCGTGTTGAAATTAGCTATTACTTGCTCCGGTTTTGTAAAAGGTTTCAGATTCTCATTAGCTCTGATAAATTCAAAAAATGATTTCAAATCTCCTTTAAATCCTATTTCAGATTTCACCTTTTCCATTTCTTCACGGATACGCGCAACTTCGCTCAGTCCCAAATTATGAATTTCATCAGCCGTTAGATTCGTAGTCGTATGCAAACGTATTAAATAGTCATAGGTAGCTTCTCCATTTGGCAAATCTCCAATTCCATCTGTTTCTCTAGAGGCAGGCAGATATGTATCTACTAAAAAATTATTTAGCAACTTATATTTAGGCACAAGTTTATTGGAAATAAAATCTTCGTACGTCTTCTTGATGGCATCCTGTTTAGCCTCTGAAATGGCTTCTGGAATATTCAGTACGGGTTTATAAAATAAATTATCCTCTAAAGGGACACCGATAAACGCCTGAACCTGAGGAAGCATTTTTAAAGTAAGTACTTTTGGTGAAACCACGCCTTGCGCCATACCTTCTTCCATTTTAATGATACAGGTGTCCAGAAAAGCTAAATAATCCTCTAAACGCTCCAACCAATCGCTATAATCTTTTTCTGTTTTAAAAGGTTGAACACTTGAACCGCCCCCCAATTGGGCCATATACAAATGCAGTGATTGTATCTGAAACAAGGGCATTAATTCAAAATTAGGCAGATCATAGATTGGGGATGCTATTGTGGTTAATGGGTTCATTAAACCTTCTAGTTTAATGCTACAATCCCACTCCATTACTTTTAGACTCATCCAATTCTCAGCTCCCACACTAAGGGAGTCATACGCAGAAAGTGCATCTAAAAAATAAGTGTATCGTTCTTTTAAATGTAATTGATAGTCATCAGAAATATAGTTGGCTACAGTATCATTATATTTCTGGTAACCCGCTTTCGTAGCTTCTATTGGGTTGATACTTTTCTTAAATGAATAGAACGCTACAAAAAGACTATCAACAGCGCTATTGGAGCTGGGCGTAATTATAATTTTCTTTTCTTCTTTGCAGGCTAACACCAAAAAAATAATCCCCAGAACAGAACATAGTTTTTTCATCATTTGGCTACATTTATCAGTAAGTACATTACTCTTTATTTGTTTGAACGATTCTTTTTCTTCTCCTTTATCTTCACATAAATGAGTTTGTTCCGGCCTTTGGAATCCTCTCTTCGTTCAATCTCAAAATTTGGTATGGAGTTAATAAGGGGTGTTAATTTCTGAAAACCATAATTACGTGCATCAAAATTGGGTTGTTTCTTTTGTAACAAACTACCGACATCCCCTAGAAATGCCCAACCGTCGTCATCCGCCACATCGTCAATCGTATTCGATATAAATTTAAGCTCCTTTGGCGTAATTTTATCTACCTTGTTGACAGTATTAAGCTTCTCGCCCCCCGTTCCAGCAGATTCTTCCGCCTGACTTTTTAAAATTTCGATATAGATAAACTTATCACAGGCAACAATAAAAGGGTTTGGGGTCTTACGCTCTCCAATTCCAAAAACTTGCATACCCGCTTCCCTTAATCGCGTAGCTAAACGGGTAAAATCGCTATCGCTACTTACGATACAAAAACCATTGACTTTACCGGAATACAATATATCCATAGCATCTATGATCATTGCGGAATCCGTAGCATTTTTACCTTGCGTGTAACCATATTGCTGAATGGGGGTTATAGCGTTTTCTAGCAATACGTTCTTCCATTTCCCAAGACGGGGATTTGTCCAATCTCCATAAATTCGTTTAATAGTAGGATTACCATATTTGGCTATCTCCTCCATCATTTCCTTTACGTAGGCAGATGGTATATTATCACCATCTATTAATACCGCTAGATTTAAATCCATTATTTTGCTTTTTGTAAAGGTAGGTGGTTTTATAGCTGCCTACCAATAGGTATTCCATTAAGTTGAATTTTTACTTTTTGAACTATACTATTATTGCGGATTATCAGCTTTTATAGAACCTATAGCCAAGAAAGCTAAGAATCCTAGTCCTAGATACCCTACCAGCCTATATGAACCAAATGTAGAAAGACATAAACTAAAGATACTTGGCGCTAGGGCACTTGCTAAAATCAAAAGACTCATAATTTTTCCCGTAATACTTCCTAGATGGGTTCTGCCGAAAAAACGGGGCCAAGCCACAGCATTCAGCACAGCGAAAAATCCGCCTAAAATTCCAAAACCGGCAATGAGCATGGGGACACCTACCCAAGTGGATAAGAGCAAGAAACCTAAGGAAGCTAAAAAACCGCCCAATAGCATGAGGTACAGGTATAATTTTAAAGGGAGGTAATCACTGAGAAAATTAAAGATGGTAGAAACAGTTACTGCTACCACAGAACCTGGTAGAAAAATAGAAATGGCGTCTTGTTTGGTAAAGCCCTCACTATCAAAGATAGACACTACATGAAACGTAAGTCCCGTAATGAAGAAACTATTGAACGCTAATGTGAGACCGTACATCCAAAAGGCCCTTTTCTTTTTGGCCTCTTGTAAGGTAAATTGTTTAGGAACCGTTTGCTGTTCCTTAGTACTTTCTGAAATCGACTTAACACCATCTGGGAGTAAACCGTGCTTTTCTGGAGCTATCTTATAAAAAAAGAATATGACAATACTAAAAAAAACCAGTCCTATTGCTAAAAACTGCCACGTTACTTCCCAACCATAACCTTCTATTAAGCCATTAATCCATAAAGGAGAGGAAGAAAACCCAAAGGAAAGCGCCACGCTACTGAAAGCATTGACTTTTCCCCTGTTCTTATCGAACCAAATCATGATAACGTTTCTAGAGGCCATGGTAAGTACTCCTTGACCGGCAAACCGTAATAAAAAGAACAGCATAGTGATTAATACAAAAGAGACCATCCACGAGTCAGTGGCTAACAATTCCTTTATGTACCGACTCATTTTCGCCGACCAGGAACAGAGAAACAAGGTAACACCTAATGACAATGCAGCAAAAAAAGCAACATACCTAGCCCCGTAGCGATCAAACCAAATACCCGCTTTACCAATTACTAAAGAACTGATAATGGTCCCTATCATATAGGCATTGCTGAATTGATTTCTGGAAAGACCCAGTGCATCTTTTACTGGGTCCGTAAAAACAGAAACACCTATAGTTTGGCCTGGAATACTGCAATAAATACCAATTGTACCTATTACAAGGATAACATATCCGTAGAAGATGGGGCTCTTGGCGGGATCTATTAGTTGTCTTTGAAATATGTTGGACATGAATAAAAAGCTAAGGACAAAAATACGTTATTAGCAAGAAGCAAAACACATAATTTTGTTAGATACCACAACTACTTAAGGGCGAAAAATATGTTTAGTAAAATATTACAAATTCCACCCTCCTATTGGTTTTTCTACCAGCACTTGTAGTATTCTCCTTGACTGGCTTTTCGCTTCCCAGACCTGCGTAGCTAATCCTATCCGAGGTTATGCCAGCATTAATAAAATATTGGGCTACGGCCTTTGCCCTGTTTTCGGATAGCAACTTGTTATATGCTTCCGAACCAGTACCATCTGTATGTCCATTAATCCGAATTTTCAACGATAGGTTATCTGCCAAATAAGCTGCTATTTCTTCCAATTCCTTTCGTGCGGACGGAACTAAAACAAAGGTGTCAAAATCAAAAAGTATGTCTTTGAACGTATTTATCTCATCTAATTTAAACAACACCTTTTCACTCTTATCCTTTGATGAATTTCCATGGTCATCAATGGTTGTAATTCTGACCATATCTAAATAATAATAAGAGCCCTGCGTAACATTCCGTTTTGTTCTAAATTTTTGAGTTCTTTTATTACTTTTGAAATTCCCGATAATCATATATTGCTCGGTACCGTTAGCAACAAATTCTTTTTCCACCAATACCCAGTCCTTTTTATCCGAATAAAAATCAGAATACTTTATTTCAAAATAATTAGAGACATCACCAGAAACTTTAGAAAGATGCATCCTTGAAAGCACCTTTCTTGTAGGAACACTTACGGGGCTTTGTGTGAACTGAATTCCAAATGCTTTGATGGCAAAATCTGAACGTTCTGCCAAGCTAACATAAAATGACAACTTATAAGTAACATCTTTTTTTAATGGTTCTACTAAACTTGCCTGTACATATTCCCTATAATCCTCTGGCGCATAAAAATAAAGTCCAATATAACCTATACCAAAATCTGCAGGTTGCTCTCCATTGAAATTTTTGGGTGTACCCATGACGTCACTACAACCATTAAAATAATCGGTAGAGCCCATTGTGGGCGATTTCCAATGTAGTACGTCATCTTCTAAATTACCCAAGGTTCGGGGACAATTTAGAAAAGTTTCAAAACTGGGATTTTCAATTAGATTTTCAGAATTACTTTTTTGAGCATGACCTAGAATACTAATAAAAAATACTACTAAAAAGCACCTAGTGTAGTTCATTGCGACTGTTCAGATACCTCTAAAATAAGAAAATAGATTTCCTAAAACGTATCCAAGCGAATTCTATGAAGCTGTCGCTATTAAAAATCGAATTTGTAAGTAGCACCTGCTAATACTTGCAAACCCTGAACAGGATAATTTGCCCAACGCTGGTAATTGTTGTTAGCAATATTTGCCGCTTTTACAAAAATTGATAATTGATTATTCAATCGGTGACCTACATGTGCATTGGCGTCAAAATAACTATCCAAAGTAATTAAAGTAGCGGGGAATTCCGATTGTGGTACATTTTGAACCACCACAGTAGAAAAATCTTCACGTTCTCCAACAAAGAAAAGATTTGCCCCCATATACCATTTTTCACCAATCTGATAATCCATAAAAAGGGAACCGGTTAAGTTTGGCAGGTTCCAAGCTGGGTTGTCTGTCTCGGTATTATAATCATAGACTTCGGCATTTATTCCTAAGGTAAAGTTGCGATTTACATCTATATTCAGTTCTCCAAAAATTCCTATGGTTTTTATATCATCATAAAACACTTCAAAAGAGTTGCCAAAATAGTATCCTTTTTCATCGTCTCTAAAGTTGTTCTGAGGGTTTAGTTTAAATAACGGACTATTGTTTTCAGCAGTATAAGAGCCTTTTATATTGTAGCTAAGATTAGGTAATAATTGTCCTTTTAACCCTACATATGCATTGTATTGACTATCGGTCGGAGCTATGTTCAAGGTTGGTGACACAAAGGGGTTCTCATCAACAAAATCATAATAAGAATTTTGTCTCAACTCCCCTACTACACCACCATATGCTATGACTGCCTCCTCCAACAATCGGTAAGATGCAATCACTGCCGGATAGATATAAAAATTACCCTCACTGTTTTCCAAATCCATTCCATAGACCAAATTAACACCAAGATTTAGCGACAGGTCATCGCGTAACATGGTTAAACTAGGGTTAATGCCAACTTGCAAATTACCATACGTTATTCCTGCGTCATTATTGGCGTTGTTTACGTTAGCATTTTCGAATGCGCCACCTACGTAATCTACATTTGCCTTTATATCGAAGAACTCTTCATTTACCGGAAATTCAAAACCGGTATTAAAAATAGCCCTATTCTCACCAGAACCCACTACATCCCAAAACCTACGATATTTTAAGTCTGCCCGTTTAAAAAAGGAGTCGTCTACATTAATATGCCCTGCTGCCTCGGCCATGAAGTAATTCTGTCTTTCATCTATACCATCTGCGGTAGCTTGGTCATACACCCCTTCCGGCAGACCATACCAATTATATAATTGATGTTTTACCCCAATATCGGCACCCCAGTCTAAATCACGGTCGCGCTTTTTAAAAGAGGCGTCCAAGTTTGTATTGGAAAAAATATTATCTAACTGCAAGCCATCTATATCCCCTCTTGAGGAGTTATGATCCAGAGCAATGGTATAATTAGATTCGCGGTCTATCTCGTGACTGGTATAAAACTGTGCCATAATATTTGCAGGATTTCCTCCGCCAGCAGAGGCAAAGGAATTGAAAAGTACAGGCGGTGGTATTTTCTCCACTCTAGAGGCTGTTCCTTTAGAAGGTGTAAAAGTTGATGCTACCGGCACCGAAAAAATGTTATATTCAATTTTCTTCTTTTGTAGCACGATAGAGTCGTTCAAATTAGGCATCGATTTTATCTTAAACGCGTCTGATACCGTGGGCGTATACGCCTTAGTTACCGTAACGGTTTCCGTTCCTATATCTTCGGTCTTATCGTCCTGTGCACCTACGACTTGTGCCAAAAAAAACAATAGCGCAATGCTTATTTTTATGCTTTTGTACATACGTGTTCTATTACTGTGGTACATTAATTTTGATTAGGGTTTACAGAAGAATTACTCTGGGATTCTTTGGATTTTATAATGGCTAGTTCTCCTTTGGCATCCGCTACTATCTCTGGATATTGGCCAAAATTTGAAATAACACTATCCAAAATATAGGTAGCTTGGTAAGCATCTCCCAAGGCATAGAAATTCTTTGCCATAAGCACTAAGCCCTTTCCTCCCCATTCTTTATAGGTAGCATAATCCTTTGCTAGTTTTTGAACGGAGCTATTGGAAGATTCATAAGCCCCATCTTTATTCTTAAAGTAAGCGTCGTAGTATAAGGCCTCCGCTGCAGTGCCTCCGGATGCAATTTTTAATACTTGTGCATAGGCAGTTTGTGCTTTACTTTCGTCGCCTGTTGCAATGGCGGAACGTGCTATCATAATCTGGGCATCACTCTTGATACGGTTATCAATACTGGGGGTAGCCAAAACCTTATCGGCATATGCTAAGGTCTTATTGTAATTTTTAAGTTCATAATAGCCTTTCATAAGGTTAGACTGTGCAAAGGTTCTATTCTGTTGTATGTTCGCCTGTTCCTCTAATTTCAATAAATATGGCAAAGCGGCATTATAGTCTTGGTTGCCGATATAGACCTCGCAAACTCTCGTTAATGCCTGTTCCGCGTACTCGCTTGTACTTCTATCTGCAACATATTTATAATAGGGAATTGCCGCAGCTTTATCTCCTTTTCCAAAATATAATTGCGCCAAGCTAAAATTAGCATCAACGGCATGGAGTCCGTTCGGAAATTGTTGAATATAATTTTTAAAACCACGGATAGCGGCATCTTTATTACCGTCCCTATTTTGCTTTTGAGCGGACTCAAAACTTGCGTTATCCAGTTCAGTATCAGTAACCTCAACAAAATCCAGATCACCTACCCATGAAGCATATTCATCTACGCGACCTAAATCCACATAAACCAACTTGGCCGTGGCTACCGCTTGCACAGCTTCTTGAGTTTTAGGAAAATCCCTCACCACGGTTTTAAATTTGGCCAAAGCGGCTTCATTTCTATTGGCGTTATAGTGAATTAACCCTTGACGCATCAAAGCTTGTGGAACTAGGGAACTGCCTTTATATTCGGCAATAAGTCTATCATACGCTTGTAGTCCGGCCGTCTCCTTACCAGAGCTTACATACGAATTTCCCAATTCAAAAAGTGCATCGTCCTTGAAACTAGACCTTGGATATTTCGAAACAAAACTTTCCAAGTTTTCAATTTTAGTTTCTCCTCTTCCAACAAACCCATAACTCATCGCCTTTTGATAAGAAGCATAGTCTTTTTCAGGTCCGGTTAATGCCAACGCTTTATTGTAGGTTTCTATGGCAGGCCAATATTTACTCGTAGCAAAATAACTATCCCCTAATCTGAGGTAGCCATCGTTTAACTTTTCTACCTCACTACCACCATTAGTGGTAAAGGCATTAAAATAAGTTATTGCATTCCCATAATCTTTTTGCTTAAAATAGGCATAGGCCAAGCTATAGTCAACATCCTTGCTTTCCGGAACTAAATTGGAATTTTGATTCTTCTTAAAAGCAGTGAAACCTTGCACCGCCTCATCAAATCGATTTAATATATAGTCCGCTTCTGCTTTCCAATAATTTGCCCTAGCCCTAAAAAGTTCATCTTCGGCGCTTCCTAAAGATTTCTTTAAATTTTCTGAAGCTCCTCCATAGTCGGATTCCATAAAAAGCTCAATACCCCTGTAGTAAGCCACCTTTTGATAGGTAGCTTTACTGGCATAGTTTTTATTCTTTTCTAGCAATTCCATAGCACCTGCAAAGTTTTTGGAGGTTATAAAGGAATCTACCAATAAGGTCTGCATTTCTTGCTGATGCTCATCATTGGGGTAGGCATCCAAATAATTCGTAATCACTTGTGGTACGGGCTCATAGGCATTACCTATTTCATAACTTAACCTCGCATAATTCAAAAATGCATCTTTCGTAATTTCTGGTTTAAAGTCCATCTGGGAAGCATTCCTGAACGCATTTAAGGCTTCCGGTTTTTTATCTAGCTTTAAATAACATTCCGCCAAATGGTAATAGGCATTTTGGGAAACACTGTTTGTCCCTCCTATGATTTTATTGAACTGCTGAATGGCGTTGGCATAATCCTCTTGCTTGTAATAAGAGTATCCTAACAAATAATAATCGGTATTATTCCATTTACCACGCTTTCCCTTGTATGCTTCCAAGTAAGGAATAGCATTACTAAACTGGTTTAAATTAAAATAACTTTCCCCTATGATTTTATTAAGCTCGGATACTTCTTTACGGTCAGATTTAGGTAGTTGTTTTTTCGCTAAAGCGATGGCCTGCTCAAATTTCCCAAGCTTAAAATTCATATCAGCCTGATAATAACTCAGCTTTTCCTCCAATACATCTTGGTCGGTTATTTGGTCAAAACGCTGGTTAGCCTCTTCATAATCGTCTTGTTGGTAAGAAATATAACCCAGATAATACTTGGCTTGGGAGCCATATATTGGTGAAGTCGTCACTTTTTCTAAATACTTTTCGGCATCATCCGTTTTTCTGGATGAGAACAAGGAATAACCATAATTAAAGTTAAACTTGTCCATTTCATTTCTAGAAAGTGCGCTCTGATCTACCTTATTGTACCATTTTAAAGCATAGGGATACTTACCGGTTTCAAAATAATATTCCGCGACATCCGCAAAGGCAGAATTACGTTTGGTAGAGGTTGGGTACTTTTCCACAAAGTCTTCCATTAACCTATCGGCCCCATATTGGTTTAAACGTACTGCGGCGTTTGCCACATAATACGCACTATTGGCAGCGGTCTCCTCATCTTTTGTTGTGGCTTTAACCTTTTCAAATATAGTTTGCGCAGCTTGATACTGTTCATTGTTATACAGGGTAAGGGCATCCTGAAAATCTTTTTTCTCGTGGGTATAAATTTTTGATTCTTGGGCGTTGGTCGTCCAAAGTATACCTATAAACAAAGGAATAAGAAAGGTAAGTTTTTTATGCATAGCGTTCTCTGACTATTATGAAATACCTAAGTATTACAAAGGATAACGACAAATATTGTACCTAAGTATGTGTTATGTATCCACAAAAGAAAAGAATTTGAAAAACAGTTCTTTAATATCGCAGGGAACTTATTACTTTTATATCAACATTAGTACTATGGAAGAGACTGTTTTAGAGCTGAAAGATGCTGCTATTTTTCAAAAAGAGAGCCTTGTTTTAAGCGAGGTGAACATTCAGGTATCAAAGGGAGAGTTTGTCTATCTTATTGGAAAAACCGGAAGTGGAAAAAGTAGTTTTATGAAAACGCTTTACGGAGACTTGCCCTTGAAAAAAGGTGAGGGTAAAATAGTAGACTTCAATCTTAAAAATCTCAAAGAAAACGACATTCCGTTTCTGAGACGCAAGCTAGGTATTGTTTTCCAAGATTTTAAATTGTTGCCGGACAGGAACATTAATCAAAATATGCTCTTCGTATTAAAAGCTACGGGCTGGAAAGATAAAGCTAAAATGGATGCCCAAGTCCTAGAAGTTTTAGAGAAAGTAGGCATGAAAACAAAGGGTTTTAAATTTCCTCATGAAATTTCTGGAGGTGAGCAACAACGGGTTGCGATTGCCCGTGCATTGCTAAACGACCCAGAACTTATCCTAGCGGATGAACCTACCGGAAACCTAGATCCACAGACCAGTGTTGAAGTCATGAAGGTGCTACAGGGAATCAATAAATCCGGACGAACTATTTTAATGGCCACACATGATTACGCCCTAATTTTAAAATACCCTTCCAAGACTATAAAATGCGATGCTAATCGCGTATTTGAAGTGGTACAAAAAGCAGTCTAAAATCAAAATACGCACTCCAATCTAAACCTTAATTCATTAACAGTTTACGCAGGTTTCTTATTATGGAAAATCAAGAAAAAAAAAGATTACGGGAACAGGCATCCGAAGAAAAAGACTGGCTTAAATGGGGTCCTTATCTTAGTGAACGCCAATGGGGAACTGTTAGAGAGGACTATAGCGCCCATGGCGATGCATGGAACTATTTTCCGCATGAGCATGCCAGAAGCAGAGCCTATAGATGGGGCGAGGACGGTATAGCAGGTTTCTCGGATAGGTATTGTAATGTTTGTTTCAATATAGGGCTTTGGAACGGAAAAGACCGTATTCTCAAAGAACGTTTGTTCGGACTCACCGGTCCGCAGGGTAACCATGGAGAAGATGTAAAAGAATTGTACTACTATTTGGAGAATACTCCGTCTCATTCCTACATGAAGCATCTTTACAAATACCCGCAAAATGAGTTTCCATACGAACAACTTGTATCGGAAAATCAAAAAAGAGGACGAAAAGAGTTGGAATATGAATTGCTCGATACCGGGGTTTTTGATAAAAACGAGTATTTCGATGTAGTAACCGAGTATGCAAAAGCGGATGAAAAAGACATCCTCATCAAGATTACCATAACAAATAGAAATACCAAGTCTGCAGCATTAGCTATCCTCCCTACCCTGACCATGCGTAACCATTGGACATTTAAAGAAATGTCCAAAAAACCTTTAATTCAAAAAAGAATTAAAAATAAGTCACCCTATGTAGCCATAGATCACCCTTACGTAGGTAATTACCATCTATATTTTGAGGAGGCCAACGAATTGCTTTTTACGGAGAACGAAACGAATAGGGAAGCAATCTACCTTCAAAAAAACAATCATCCATTTAAAAAAGACCTGTTTCATAAAGCCGTATGCAATAACGACTACAAACTAGCCACCAAAAATAAAAAGGGAACCAAATTTGCGCCATTATACCAGAAACAGATAGCAGGAGGAGCATCTGTAACGATACGCCTTAGGCTTTCCGAAAAATCTCTAAAAAATCCTTTTGACAAAAATTTCGATGCTATTTTCAAAAATCGATTAAAAGAGTGTGATACCTTCTATGAGGCTATGGCACCCAAAGCCAATACAGATAAAAAGAATATTTTAAGACAAGCGTTTGCAGGGTTACTTTGGACAAAACAATACTATAATTATGAGGTTGAGCAATGGCTAAAAGGAGATTCCAAAAATTCGCAACCTCCCCAAGAACGCCTATCTGGAAGAAATAATAGTTGGAAAACTCTAAGGAACCATGACGTGCTCTCTATGCCAGATGCCTGGGAATACCCATGGTATGCCGCTTGGGATTCTGCCTTTCATTGTGCTTCCTTTGCCCTAATAGACCCAGCATTTGCAAAAGAACAACTATTACTATTTACCAAAGAATGGTATATGGCACCAAACGGTCAGATACCCGCCTACGAATGGAATTTTAGTGACGTTAATCCACCAGTGCAAGCATGGTCTGCACTTAGGATATACAAAACGGATTTAGAAAAGACAGGTACAGGAGACATTAAGTTTCTAAAACGGATGTTCAACAAGTTGTCCTTAAACTTTACATGGTGGGTAAACCAGCTAGACCGAAATCAAAACAATGTATTTCAAGGAGGATTTTTAGGGTTAGACAATATTGGAGTGTTCGATAGGAGTCATGGCATACCAGGTAATGGCATATTGGAACAAGTAGATGGTACCGCCTGGATGGCCTTATATTGCTTGAATATGTTGGAAATAAGTTTGGAAATCGCCAAGGAAGATGAAGCTTATGAAGACATGGCCACTAAGTATTTTGGTCATTTTATCTATATCGCAGAGGCACTCAATAAAATTGATACTGCCTACGAAGGAACTTGGGACAGCGAAGAAGGTTTTTTCTATGACAGATTGGTACTGCCGGACGGACGTTCTGAACGCATTAAAATACGGTCTATAGCCGGTATGCTATCCCTTGCTGCGGTACTCAACATAAAAAAGGAGACATTAGCCCTTTTTCCAAAGTTCAAAGCCAGTATTCTTTGGTTTAAGAAATACCGCATGGAAAATCTAAAATTCCCAATTATTCAGGAATTTAAAGATGGGGAAGACCTTTTACTTTCATTGGTACCTAACGATCGTTTACAGTTATTGATTAAAAGTTTATTGGACGAGAAAGAGTTTTTGAGTCCTTTTGGAATCCGTTCTTTATCTAAGATTCATGAAGAACCATATAAAATCAATATAGAAGGAATAGACTACTCCATTAACTACGAACCCGCAGAGTCTACAGTTTCTCTATTTGGAGGTAATTCTAATTGGCGTGGTCCCGTGTGGTTACCTATGAACTACCTCTTTATCCAATCGTTACGAGAATATCATGACTATTGCGGAAAGGATATGCAGTTTGAATATCCTACAGGTAGTGGAAATAAAATGGACCTTAACCAAATAAGTAATGAAATAAGTAAACGACTTATTAAGATGTTTGAGAAAGATAATGCCGAAAAACGCCCCATTAACCTATTGCACGAAAAACAATATACCGACCCCGATTTCAAAGACTTAGTCCTCTTCTATGAGTATTTCCATGGTGAAAACGGTCGTGGGCTTGGAGCCTCTCATCAAACCGGGTGGACCAGCTTGGTCGCTAATCTAATAGAAGAAATTGATAAAGAACTAGATTAAAATAACCGCTCTAAGTCTAAAAATGGAGTAGATGAAGAATAAAATTATCAGTCTTCATATTAGGAAGTATCATCAATAAGCTTTGCTAAAATAAGTTAGCGCTAAATTTTAAGAATACTATCAATAAAATCATTAAAACTGTCACTAAAATTAAATTCTCAGAGCCAATTCTTTTTTATTAATTTGCGCAAAATTAAATACACATAATGGCAGTTCTTGGTATTGATATAGGTGGTTCTGGAATAAAAGGAGCTTTGGTAGATTTGGAAACCGGCGAAATGCTTACCGAGCGCCATCGTATAAAAACACCCGCGGGAAGAACTCCGGATGATATGGCAGAGGTAGTGCATCAAATCATCAAACACTTTGACTATAAAGGAAAAGTGGGTTGTGGTTTTCCTACAGTAATCAAAAAAGGAGTCTGTAAATCCCCCGGTAATCTAGATAAAAGTTGGCTTAATCTAAACGTGGAGGAGCTTTTAGAAAAAAAGACAGGGCTCGACTTTACCGTAATCAATGACGCAGACGCTGCCGGATATGCAACCATGACTTATGGTATTGGAAAAGGCGAAGAAGGTCTTGTAGTCATGATAACCATTGGAACCGGATTGGGCAGTGGCGCTTTCTTAGACGGCCGTTTAATCCCAAATTTTGAACTAGGACAGATACCCTATAAAAAGTATAAAAAAATAGAACTTTGGGCGGCAGCTTCGGCAAAGGAACGAGAAGAACTTTCTTTTGAGGAATGGGGAGAACGTTTTAATAAGTTTTTGAAATATGTAGATCTTATCATAGCTCCCGACCTGATCATACTTGGAGGTGGTACGTCTAAACATTTTGATAAGTTTAAAGAATACATTACGATAGATACACCTGTAATACCAGCAGAGCTCAGAAACCAAGCAGGTATTATTGGTGCTGCAGCCGCAACTTTACATAAAGCTCCTAAAGTTTAAGTTTCAGAAAATATACGATATTATAAAGCCCGAGCAGTTGCTTGGGCTTTTTTTTGCATAAGTTGCCGGACCTACTCTATAATCTTTGCTCCTTCCGGAATATCAAAGAAGTCTTTGGACACTTGTTCTTCAAAGCGTATGTCAGAAACATCGATTTTAGTAATATATTCACCCGGCTTTTCGTCTTCAGTAAGCCAATGCGTTTTGTAACCCGTTGGAAATACAATACCTTCTACCGCAGTTGAACCGATAACTTCCATAAACTTTTCAGGCAGATGACCGCCATCCTTAAAATAAGCCGGATAGGAAACGATATAACGAATAGCCGTGAGTTGATGCGAATCTTCCTTAAAGTAAAGAATATAATAATCGTCTGGAGCATCACCTGTACCGGCATCAAATGTGACTTTTACCACATCCTGTGATGCATCTTTGTAAACTGTTTTCGGCAATAATTCCAAGTTTACTCCTTCTCCATCTAGAATAAAGGGTTGCCCTAAAAAGTATATAGGAGTTAATGCCCAGAACTTGGTATCGTATTTAAAAGCTAAACTATCTGTTGCTTTCACCCATGCCTTCTCCCCTGTCCATCCATAATGTGCCGAGCTATCGGTTGCACTGGTATGTCTTGCCCTATTGCTCCATGTATCTATTGTTTGATAACTATCGCGTTGTGCTTTACTTTTATCCAATGGTTGATAATTGAATCGGAAAGATAATGGTCCATTACCGTACCATGTTGCCAAGCCTCCATGGGCTTCCATAGCATTCCAAACCACTTTACCCGCATCCGTTTGATTCAACCTTGCTTTGGCCTTAGCAACACGATTAGCAATCCATGAATCGGGAATACCTGCGTTCGTGTTCAAGGCTTCATTGGCCATAATGTCTTTGTCCTCCGCGTTCTTAGGCATCTCTTTGCATCCTAAAAAGACGCTTAAAACAATAAGTGTAAGTAGTTTTAAATGTGTGTTCTTCATGTTGATTGTTTTAAAGGTACTTTGTCGTAAAATAAGTAACAACATTTCATAAAAAAGCCCTGAAAAATTCAGGGCTGTTTATTATGCTATTTTATTTCTTTTCCGATCTACTTCGGTGAGGTATATCTTGCGAAGTCTTAAGTGTTTCGGAGTAACCTCCACATACTCATCCTTTTGAATATATTCTAAAGCTTCTTCCAAAGAAAATTTAATCGCTGGAACAATTTTAGCCTTATCGTCTGCTCCCGAAGAACGTACGTTCGATAACTTTTTAGTTTTTGTAATATTGATGGTCATATCGTCTCCACGAGAATTCTCTCCAATTACCTGACCTTCATAAATATCTTCTCCCGGATCTACAAAGAACTTACCTCTATCCTGCAATTTATCAATTGAGTAAGGAATTGCTTTACCTTTCTCCATAGAAACTAAAGAACCGTTTTGACGTTGTGGAATATCCCCTTTCATAGGTTGGTATTCCAAGAAGCGGTGCGCCATAATTGCTTCACCGGCGGTAGCTGTCAGTAATTGATTTCTAAGGCCAATAATTCCTCTTGAAGGTATTTGAAACTCACAAAGCATACGGTCTCCCTTTGCTTCCATACTAGTCATTTCTCCTTTACGAATAGACACCATCTCTACAGCCTTACCGGAAACTTCTTCAGGCAAATCAATAGTTAAGTGCTCAATAGGCTCACATTTTTTGCCATCAATCTCCTTAATGATCACTTGTGGCTGTCCTATCTGAAGTTCATAGCCCTCACGTCTCATAGTCTCGATCAAAACAGAAAGGTGCAGTACCCCACGGCCAAAAACTAGAAATTTATCCGCACTATCGGTTTCATTAACGCGCAATGCCAGATTCTTTTCCAATTCGCGCTCCAAGCGTTCCTTGATATGACGAGAGGTAACAAATTTACCGTCCTGACCAAAAAATGGACTATCATTAATCGTAAAGAGCATACTCATCGTAGGCTCATCAATAGCAATGGTCTTTAAGCCCTCAGGGTTTTCTATATCAGCCACGGTATCCCCAATCTCAAAACCTTCAACACCAACCAATGCACAAATATCACCAGTCTCTACTTCCTGAACTTTTTTACGTCCTAGACCTTCGAAAACAAAAAGTTCCTTGATTTTAGATTTTACGATACTCCCATCTCTTTTTACCAAAGAAATTTGCTGACCTTCTTTTAAGGTACCACGGGTTAATCTTCCAATAGCAATTCGTCCCGTAAAAGAGGAAAAGTCCAACGAAGTAATAAGCATTTGCGTATTTCCTTCGGTTGGCTCAAAAGTGGGTATGTGTTCAATAACCATATCCAACAGCGGCTCAATGTTGTCCGTTTCATCCTTCCAATCCTCGCTCATCCAATTGTTCTTTGCAGAACCATAAACGGTAGGGAAGTCTAACTGCCATTCTTCAGCACCTAACTCGAACATTAGGTCAAATACTTTTTCGTGCACTTCTTCCGGAGTACAGTTTTCTTTATCTACTTTATTGATGACCACACAAGGCTTTAGACCTAAATCTATTGCTTTCTGCAAAACAAAACGCGTCTGCGGCATTGGCCCTTCAAAGGCATCTACCAATAGTAACACGCCATCTGCCATATTCAGGACACGTTCTACCTCACCACCAAAATCCGCGTGACCAGGGGTGTCGATTATATTAATTTTAGTGTCCTTGTATACAACGGATACATTCTTAGATGTAATGGTTATACCACGTTCGCGTTCCAAGTCATTGTTATCCAAAATAAGATCTCCCGTATTCTCGTTCTCTCGGAAAAGACTACAGTGGTACATTATTTTATCGACCAGAGTAGTTTTACCATGATCTACGTGTGCAATGATTGCGATATTTTTTGTTGTGGACATAAGGTCTATTTTAAGCGTGCAAAGATACTTCTATTTTTTGCATGTACACCTAAACTTATGTTATTTTTATCTTACTGATTTTGAAGAAGTTATTTTCTTTTGCGACCCAATACCCAACCGATTCTAGCGGCAAGAATTAAAGCTATGCCGCTACCCTTAATAAACGCATCATCCTCAAAATAGGCCAATCCCGTTTCCAAACGATAAAAAAACCCTCCCCTGTAAGTCCTTTGCATGCCATAAACAGGCCCTACAGCAAAGATAGACGCCTTATTCAAATTACCAAGAAGTGAATTACCATCTTGATACAAGAGCAATCCACCAAGATAATTACCGGAATTACCAGAAATATTCTTCTTTTTTTCTAATCTACGTTTCATATTATAATAGTACCGATATTGACCTCTTACAATAGGATAAACGCCATACTCTGCATTTCTTATTTCCAAACCAGCTAACGTTTCAACACTTAATGTTGTATTATTTCCTATCCCTTTCTCATATAGAATTGCAGGAATTGGAAATCCCAACTGAACTTGATGGTCTTCAACATTTTTATCTGATTGTGCATTTAGGCTCCCGAATACTGCAATAGACAATAGGAATACTAGTAGTGATTTCATAAAGCTTGTTTGATTTTTTTGGTTAAGCCTTTTTAGTATCAAATAGTGCGCCAAGTTTTACTATTCAATTCTATCTTTTTCATCCTCTAATCCCGTTTTCCTCTTCCTGGCTTTTTTAATCTCTTTGTGACCAAAATCATATGTAACACTAAATGCAACTTGTCTAGTATCACTCCCGCCACTACCGTTGATAAACAAGTCGCCAAACTGGGTAGTTCCCTGCCATGGAACAGTGTATAAGATATCGTTAAAAGCCAGTCTTGCTGTTAGCTTATCATCAAAATATTTCTTTTGGAACGCTAAATTCAAGGACCCAAGCGACTTTGTTTGATAAGTTCCACCCCAAACCGTGGGTGAGCTATACCAGCCTGAAAGTTCTATTCGCATTTCTTTAGGAAGTGAAAATGTATTTTGGGCATATAGACTCAAAGTTTCCTGCTTTACAGGTAAGAATTCGGGACTATTGGCTTTGTAACTACTAGTATAAGCGTTGAGACTAAAATAAACATTCCACCATTCCCTAATCTTTTTCGGATAGGATATTCCAAGGTTAATAACTTCATTATCTGCCACGTTTCTAGTAGTTATAAAGTTTCTACTACGCCCATCCGCAACGGTCACCTGGGCAAAAAAATCCGACACATGACTATAGCTTATAGAAGTTGTAAGCCTGTAGTTAAAAGTATGGGACAGTTTTAAATTATCTGTATACTGCGGCTGTAAAAAAGGATTTCCTTTTCTAAAAGAAAGCTCGTCAATCACATATTCAAAAGGATTTAAAGATTGATAATTAGGACGTTGTATTCTTCTGCTGTAAGTCAACGCAAACTGGTTTTTTCGGTTCAATTGATAGGTCAAGCCACCAGATGGAAAGAAATTAGTGTAGTTACGTTCTACCCTGGCATCTTCGTTTTGTTGCATACTCATAAGATTTCCATCGGATATGGTATTCTCTACCCGTAGACCCATTTGCAAGTTCCATTTCGTCCATTTGTAATTGTAATTGATATAAGCTGCATTTATTTTTTCAGTATAATCGAACTGGTTGCTTTGCACCGTACTCAAGACATCTTCACCGTTTACACGATTAAAAAAATCGAACGTGTTATCTGTATTCACATAGGAGAACTTGACCCCTAAACCTAGTTTTCCTTTAAACAGGTCCTGTTCATAATCGGTCTTATACGTTACGATTCCGATGTCTATCGGCGTATTTTGACTGGTTGCGTTCTGACGGATGATTTGGGTCTCATCGCCATTGAAATAAACATTGGGTTGAGCGGCGGTACGGTCGCTACTATATTGACCGAAATCAAAATCCACATTAATTGAATGTCCCAGCGTATCTGCGTATTTATAGTTCAAATTGGCATTAATGTTATAAGAGGTATTGGAGGTCCTGTTGTTTGAAACCAACACACTATCGTTCGCCGTATTTCCTACCGGGCGAATGGGCGTACGGGCATTATTGTTCCCGAATCCATTATTGAAATTCCCATTAAAAATAGCCCCTATTGTGCTCTTTTCGGTGGCGTAGAAATCGTAGCCTATCTTAACATTGTTACTGTTCTGGTCATAGATACTATTCGTACGGGCATCAAACTGGGTTCCGGATTGTGTCCGCAGTAGGTTTAAAAAGTTGGTGCTTTTCCCGAACCGGTTACTGTATGTCCCGTATAGGTTTCCCTTTTTTCCCCTAGAGTTAAAATTGATACTGGTATTGTAACGTGCAAAGTCCCCTATGGTGACTCCCGTAGTCACAGAGCCATTCGTACCCAAGCTTTTGTCCTTTTTGAGCTTGATATTGATGATACCCGCATTCCCTGCGGCATCGTATTTTGAAGAAGGTTGGGTTATAATTTCTATAGCTGAGATATCGGTTGCCTGTAAACTTTCTAAGTAGTTCGTTAAATCTTCCCCTTGTAGAATAGATAGTTTACCATCTATAAAAATTTGTACTCCTGCCTTTCCCTCCACAATTATTCCTCCAGAATTATCCATGACAACACCAGGGGCTTTTCGTAGCAATTCAAATGCACTGGTACCAGTAGCATTAATAGTGTTCTCTACATTAAAAACGGTCTTATCGGCAAGTACTTGTACCATTGGTTTTGCAGCCACTACAGTTACCTCATTTAAATTTTCAGCAGAAATTACCAATAAAACATCATCCAAGTTTAGGGATTTACCAGTATAATTCACCTCCTTTTTAAAATCAGCAAAACCGAGATTCGTAATTTGTAGTATGTATGTTCCGGCTGACACTTCCTTGAACTCAAAAAGTCCTTCTTCATTAGTGATTATAGCCTTGACCAAACTAGAATCTAGAGGACTGTTTAAGGTTACTGCGGCAAAAGGAACTACCACCCCTTCTTGAGACAAAACCTTTCCTGATAAGGTTTGGGAATATGTGAAGAAAGGAAAAACGAACAAGATACTGGCAATTAACATTCTCATGATTACAAGGTTTACAAATTCAACAGGACAAAAATGCATTGTACATAGCGTTACTAAAAACAGAAGTCGTTGGATAGCCCAATAGCCAGCCGAATAGCCTTGGTCAATTGAACTTCGTATAGGTCGGTTCGTCGGTTTTCAATTCCTCAAAAGAATCAAGAACCATACATTTGATTCAAATTGAAAAACAATAATTATGAAAACCACATTAACAATTATCGTTTTATTATGTGCATATTTTTCTACTGCTCAGGATTACTTCTCCATAGTTGTGAAAAATGATAAGACTACTTATAACTATCCTAAGAATGCGCAGATCACTATAATCAATGAGCTGGGCGATTCAACATTGATAAAAAAAGATGAAGCATTAACCTTAAAGGGCGACTATACCTTATCAATTGAGACGCCTTGGAATCCAGAAAGAGAAACCATCACTAGTGATGGCGGAATACTTGAAATCTTCGTGCTTCCTACAGAACGTAGAAATTATGCGTACCATAGAAATCCAGCTATAATTACACAATATGAAACTTCAAATAATAATAGTAAACCAAGTTTAGAACGGAAAGAAATTATGAGCTCTAACAATGAATCTGAAAATTATAATCTACTAGCTGTTTTCACCAATGGCTTGGTTTTTAAGTATGATGATGGCAAAGTAAGAGCTTGGCTAGATAACAAAGAGCTAAAAGTTACAAATCACTATCTTATTCAAACACCGGATGGCATTTTAAAACTTAGCTTTGATCCTAGAGACGGAGAATTCTGGTATGTTTTTGAAATTTGAAAACTTATAATTCTAAAAATGGATTTATTAAAACAAAGAAGCAAAGCGCAACTTAACAAAAAAGAGATTTTTGTAGTCCTCCTGTTCTACTTTCTTTTTGCATGGCTTTATAGAATCGTTTTATGGTATAGCGGTAGAAGTTACGAGGATGAAGGTTTTTGGGGATGGTTAGACCTTAGAGGTTTCTGGTTGGCGTCTGGTCGTCAATATGCCTTTTTACTTTTAGCTTCAATTTTGATTTGGTACATTGGCTTCTATTTGCTCAGAAAAAAATCACGTCATCATCAAATAACCGCTGTAATTTTTTTAATACCTGTTCTATCCTACTTAGTGAGGGAACTCAGATATCTAATCATAGACTCCCTTGGTGAAAATAGATTAAGAGGAACAGGTACGGTCTGGGATTGGTACATACCTTTATTATTCCTGTTCATTCAATTTGGTTGCTACTTCGCTTACAGATATTTTTTAGAGAACGAACGAAAACTAAAATTGGAAGGGGAACTTCGCCAAGCAGCGCTCAAAAGTGAACTAGCAGCTATAAAAGCACAGTTAAATCCGCATTTCCTGTACAATGTGTTTAATACCATAAATGCTTCTTTACCACCAGAAAGTGAAAAAACCCGTAACATGATAGCACAGTTATCGGACTTATTTAGATATCAATTGAAAGCATCGAAAAAAGAATTGGTGTCCTTGGGCGAAGAACTAGAATTTGTACAGAAATATCTAAATCTCGAAAAAGAACGCTTTCAAGACCGACTTCATATTGACATAAAAGTTTCTCAAGATTTAATGCAAGAGAAGATTCCACCGATGCTCCTGCAGCCTTTGGTGGAAAATTCTATAAAACATGGTCTGTCTAGTCTAATAAAAGGGGGCACTATTTCAGTTTATATATTTAAAGAAAAGGGTAAGTTGAAGTTTGAAATATCCGACACTGGTATCGGCGTAAAGGATAAGAACGCGGTCTTCAATAAGGGTATAGGTTTGACCAATACCGCGCTTCGATTACAAAAAATGTATCAAAGTCAATTAGAGCTCGTGGATAACAGCCCTAATGGCTTAACCGTTAAATTTGCGATATGAAGAAGGTCTTAATAGCCGATGACGAAATAGCAGGACGCAAGCTGATAAAAGAATATTTAGAGGTCTTTCCACAACTGGTTTTGATAAGTGAAGTGAACAATGGAGTAGATGCCATTGCAGAAATAAATCGTTTTAAACCAGACTTGGTCTTTTTAGATGTACAAATGCCCGGTAAAACAGGTTTTGAGGTGCTTTCCTATTTAGAGGAGATCCCACAAATCATTTTCTCTACGGCTTATGACCAATATGCATTACAGGCCTTTGAAGTGCATGCAGTAGACTACTTATTAAAACCTTATACCAAAGAACGTTTTAGCAAAGCTATTGAGCGTTTAGAAACTAGCGGCAAAGATGTTAGCGGTCTGGCACAAAGCTTAATCATGGAAAAGGAAGATTATCCAGAGCGGGTTTTAGTCCAATTAAATAAAAAATTAGTCACTATTGGCGTTTCAGATATTATTTGGGTAGAAGCTTATGGAGATTACTCTAAAATCCATACTGCCTCCTCTATTTTTTTGAGTAATTATGGTATTACTAATCTTGAGGAAAAACTAAATCCAAAATCCTTTATGCGCGTTCATAGATCTTCCATAATTAACTTGAACAAGGTCAAGGAGTTGCACAGGTATGGAAAAAGCTATGACGTTACCATGGAAAATACTGATGTTGTGCGGGTTAGCCGCGGATATATGGATGCCTTAAAAAAAATCATGCTATAAACTAATTCTGCCAATTAATTTTTGGCTTCTTTCCTTTGCGTTTCGTAGCCACCCAACCAAATGTAAAATTGAGTAATGCCCCGTAACCATCAGTAACACCATCACCACGGTAATATCCAAAACCGAGCTCCGCGTTTACGTTAAAGCCTTTTCTATTGGTACGCTGCACGCCGTAAACCCCTCCGTAAAAAGCAATGGCAAAATCACTTGGACCGTTCAGATTATCCGTTAACTGCAAGGGTCCCCAAAAAATACTTCGCGCAGCAGAAACGTAGTCCGCTGAATTTCCAGTAATATTCTTGTTCACATCCAAACGGTTTTCAAAATTGAGATAATAACGAAGTCTGGTATGCCATGCGAAACCATAAGTATACCCTTCTTGATAATAGGCCAATGCCGGATTAAAACTGGTAGAAACACTAACGTTTTTAAATAATCCCAACTCATAGCGGATACCAGGACCAAAAATATTGAATGTTACTTGATGCCTTTCTAAGTTGACAATACCAAAACCTTTCTCATTTGTTTGAGCTTGGATTTGATAACTATAAACGAATATGAAGAAGACAAAAAGAGGAAGTGTTTTTTTGAACATAGGAGGTTGTTTGAATTCTAAAACTAATCAGTTAAGCATTAGCTACCTTATGTTTTAATGAAATTTTATGAAAGAAAATCTAGAAGTAAAAGTCAAATAGTAACCTATTTGCAAATCAAAATACAAAATTAAAATTATATCTTCTAGACTAATCAGATTACCTTCCCACACACCATCTTTTCTCACTGAAAATCCAGCCAATACTGAGGTTAACTACGGGATAAATGGGTCCTTCAAAATTGCCGAGGTAATAAGCAGCTCCTGCGTCTACAGAAAAGTTGAAACCTGAATCATAGCTGCGTTGCAATCCCGTTACTACTCCTGCATAGCCAAAGACTCCTTTTACGAGTTCATTATTTATGGTTCGGGTATCGGGAAAAAAGGCCGCCACGGCAGGGGCAATATAGTTGGCGGAATTCCCATAAATGGTTCTTCTATTTCGTTGACGTGCCTCAAAATTGTAATAGTATCTGTATTGAGCCGCTACGGCAGGGAAGAATCCTAGTTCTTCGTAAACATCGGGCAGTAAGGGATCTAAAGCTGCTTGCAATCCCGCTTTAATATCCAAGGTAGTGTTCACGCCAAGTGCCATCTCATACTCCAAACCCGGATGTATAAGGTTTACCTTAAACTGACGAAGCTCACAATTTTTACCAAACTGAGCCATTGCTTGGCTCCAGACCAAGAGTACTAGTAGTAAGGATAAGTTTCGTAATGGTATCATCTGTAGATTTGGGTTTATCACAATAGCACCCCTATACAACAGAAAGTAGCTTAAAATAGTATCTTTGTACTCCTAAACTATAGCCAATATGAAGCTTTCCCTGATACCCCGGATAAAACATACCGATTCCAAAAACTTCTTTTTACTCTGCGGCCCTTGTGCTATTGAAGGAGAGGATATGGCTTTGCGTATTGCCGAACACGTTGTTTCCATAACCGATAAACTAAACATACCCTATGTGTTTAAGGGAAGTTTTAAGAAAGCCAACCGAAGCAGGTTGGACTCCTTCACTGGAATAGGGGATGAAAAAGCGCTTAAAATTCTTCGTAAAGTATCCGAAACCTTCAAGGTACCTACGGTGACGGATATTCATACCGAACAGGATGCAGACATGGCAGCGGAATATGTAGATGTGCTACAAATTCCCGCGTTCTTGGCCAGACAGACCGATTTACTGGTTGCAGCGGCTAAAACTAGAAAAACGGTAAACATTAAAAAAGGACAGTTTATGAGTCCGGAAAGTATGAAACATGCCGTTACCAAAATTACGGAAACAGGTAACGAGCAAGCTATTATAACGGATAGGGGAACTATGTTCGGCTATCAGGATATGATTGTAGATTTTAGAGGAGTACCCACCATGAAACAATTCGCACCAGTGGTACTGGATGTAACCCATTCTTTACAACAACCTAATCAATCTTCTGGAGTAACTGGAGGAAGACCGGCACTTATAGGGACCATGGCTCGGGCAGGCATTGCAGCAGGTGTAGACGGACTGTTTATAGAAACCCATTTTGACCCTGCAAACGCGAAAAGCGATGGTGCCAACATGTTGGATTTAAGTATGCTTGAAAAACTATTGACCGACTTGGTAGCCATACAGACCACCATAAACAGTCTTTAAGACTATTACCTTATCGTTTCTCATAACCATTAACGCAATGAAGAAGTCACTCTCAATGTACTTAGCTGTTTTATTGACAGTGCTTATATGCTCCTGTAGCGAAACTAGGCCCAAGAAAACACCAAAAAGGCCCAATATCGTCTTCATCATGTCGGACGATCATGCCTACCAGGCCATTAGTGCCTATGACACCACCTTGATCAGGACGCCGAATATTGATCGCCTAGCACACGAAGGGATGCTGTTTACCAATGCATCGGTCACCAATTCTATCTGCGCACCTTCCAGAGCAGTAATCCTTACAGGAAAACACAGTCATATCAATGGTAAAATTGATAATTTAAGTCCGTTTGACACAACGAACATAACCTTTCCTATGCTACTTCAAAAAGCGGGATACCAGACCGCCATGTTCGGGAAACTACACTTTGGAAACAATCCAAAAGGTTTTGACGAATTCAAAATTTTACCAGGTCAAGGCGATTATTATAATCCCCGATTTATTACAAAAGATGGCGACACAACAATTACAGGGTATGTCACGGATATCATTACCGACCTAACCATGGATTGGATGCAAAAACGAAGAGACACTACAAAGCCATTTCTTCTAATGTATTTGCACAAAGCGCCCCATCGCAGTTGGTTACCGGCGGCACGTCATTATCCCGAATTTACCAAGAACAAATACCCGATACCAGAAACATTATTTGACGACTACCAAACACGAGGTGATGCTGCAAAAACCGCAGAGATGGGTATTTTGAAAGACATGCTTTTAAAATATGACCTTAAAGTTCCCGAAAAGACATTAAAAGAATTAGGTATTTCCGAACGTTTAGGGGCTGGTGGGATAAATAGATTAAATGCCTTGCAAAAAGCTGCTTGGGATAGCATTTATGAACCTTTAGCTGCTGATTTTTTAGAACGATATCCTAATATGACGGATTCCACGCTCACGGTTTGGAAGTATCAGCGGTACCTTCAGGACTATTTGGGAACTATTGCCGCTGTAGATGAAAATGTAGGTCGGTTATTGGATTATTTGGATGCCGAAGACTTAAGTGAAAACACCTTGATAGTCTACACTTCTGACCAAGGGTTTTATCTAGGCGAACACGGTTGGTTCGATAAACGCTTTATGTATAACGAGTCGTTCAAAACGCCTTTGCTGATTCGATGGCCAAATGTAATTACATCAAATACCACGGAAGACGAACTCGTTCAAAATTTGGATTTCGCCCAAACATTTTTAGAAGCTGCGGGGGTAGAAGCACCGAGCGATATGCAAGGCGAAAGCTTGTTGCCCATTTTTAAAGGAGATAAAAGCGATTGGACACGAGATGCGGTATATTATCATTATTACGAATATCCTGCAGAACATGCTGTAAAGCGGCATTATGGCATTGCTACCAAGGAGTACAAATTGATGCATTTTTATTATGACGTAGACCAGTGGGAGTTGTACGACCTAGAAAATGATGCCACAGAATCGAATAACGTATACAACAAACCTGAGTTTCAAGAAATCGTTACCGAGCTAAAAATAAAACTAAAGGAAACACGAGAAAAATATAAAGATTCTGATTCATTGAGTAATCAATATATTGAGTTATATAAGGAAAAAGGATACATGGATTAATTCCAAAACGAAGCATATTACTGAAGCGTTAACAAGCTCAACTCCAAAACTTATTATCCTTGATAAGGTAAGCCTCCTGTAAAATTTCCACTAGAACCGTTTCATCAATGGTTTCTAATGAAGTATACCGAAGCGATTTGATAAGCTTACGACCGTCTACGGTCAACTTATCGGTATGTTTTGTCAAGTGTGCGGAACGCCAAAAACCCAAATCCACATAACCTTTTTTTACCGACACGTTCATATAACAAAACGGACTGTCATCTAAATAATAACAGGGCAATTTCCACTTGAACTTTAACTGGGCCTCTGGGATGGTGCGTTCTATGGTGGCCTGCAAGTGCAAAAGAACACCTTTAAAAGGTTCCGGCTGATTTAGAATATAGTTTTCCGCTGGGTTCATGGGTTTTGAACAAGAATGACGCACAATTTACTATTTCTTAAACAGATAGCGGTATTTTATATAGGCCTATCCAGTATATTTGATATAAACCGAGAACCATGAAAACCTATCTTTTTGCCCTAGCTTTAATCGGAACCTTACCTCTAACCGCCCAAGATCATTCACATACAGGCGCAAAACCGTTCAACTATCCGAACATTGAAGGGTATCAAA
Source organism: Maribacter sp. R77961 (assembly GCF_044594925.1). Taxonomy (GTDB): domain Bacteria; phylum Bacteroidota; class Bacteroidia; order Flavobacteriales; family Flavobacteriaceae; genus Maribacter. The sequence continues at coordinate 2,056,334 of NZ_CP138991.1, forward strand.
CCCTAAAAACAGATTTGCATATTCACACCGTATTTTCCGATGGAAAAGTGTGGCCCAACATACGTGTGCAAGAGGCGCTGCGCGAAAATTTGGATGCCATTTCCTTAACGGAACACTTGGAATACCAACCCCATTTGAGCGATATTCCGCATCCGGACCGGAACCGATCTTTTGATATTGCTATGCAGGAAGCCAAAGATCATGATCTATTGATTATTCACGGATCGGAGATTACCCGTTCCGCTCCCATTGGACACAATAATGCTGTTTTTATAAAGGATGCCAACAAATTAAGGGCAAAAGACGGACTCACACCCTTTAACGAAGCCAAAAAACAAGGGGCCTTTGTATTTTGGAACCACCCCGCTTGGTACGCCCAAAATCCGGACGGGAATCCCGTACTAAGCGATTTTCAAAAAGAACGGATACAAAACGGGGAATTACATGGTATAGAGGTGATCAACTCGGTGGATTATGCAGAGGAATCCCTAACCTTGGCCTTGGAACAGAACTTAACGATCATGGGCACCAGCGACATTCACGAACTCATAGATTGGGACTACACCGAAAAAGGAAAACAACGCCCTATTACCCTAGTTTTTGCAAAGGAGCGAAGCATAAAAAGCATGCAAGAGGCTTTATTTGCAGGAAGAACGGTGGCGGTTTACAATGACTTGTTGGTAGGAAAGGCCGAATTTTTGAATCCGCTGATTAAAGCGAGTATTGAGGTGAAATCCGCTACATATATTAACAATACTCAAATATTGGAAGTTGAGCTGGAAAATGTATCTAGCAGTCCCCTGCTCTTTCAAAACGAAATGGACTACAGTTTTTACAGCAGTTCTCCAGTTTTTGAAATTCCACCCGTGGGAAAATATACCCTGCGTATCAAAACCTTGGAAGAAAAAGAAAGCATCGATTTAAAGCTAAAAGCCATTGGTACATTTACCGCACCAAAGGTATCACCCGTTATCGAGTGGAATATATCCGTTGAAAAGTAATCCTTAAACTTTTTTGACATCAAACTATATTATTCTCAGAAATTTAATTTAACTTTGAATTTCAAAGTACTTTTAAATGGAATCAAAAAAATATTTGGACGACCTTTCCAGTATCAAGGATTTAATGAGTCGTTCTTCGCGGTTTATTTCCCTTAGCGGACTTTCGGGAATCATGGCAGGATTGTATGCACTTGCAGGAGCCACGATAACATATGTCTTTCTGCTCCCTAAAAACGGGGAAGTTCTAACCCTGCACAGCTGGAATTTTAAAATTATCCTTGGTATTCTAATTGCCGTGGCAACACTAAGTGTAATTACCGCTTTCCTCCTAACCTCTAAAAAAGCCAAGAAAAACAAGGAGAACATCTGGGATGCTACTACCAAGCGATTATTGGTCAGTTTTCTAGTGCCGCTAGTAGCCGGTGGCATTTATATTCTCATTAAACTAAGTAGTCAGCATTACGGCCTTACAGGTTCTTTAATGCTTATTTTTTACGGACTTGCATTGATCAATGCCTCTAAATATACTATCAGCAACATACAATATTTAGGATACGCAGAGCTTATTCTTGGATTGATATGTGCAGCCCTCCCCGGTTACGGATTTTGGTTTTGGATTTTAGGTTTTGGCGTATTCCACATCATTTACGGTAGCTTGATCTATTTTAAGGAGGAAAAAGCCTAACATGGGGTTAATAGACAACATAAACAAGTTATTTGACCATCGTATCCGTTTGGGGATGATGTCTATTTTGGTGGTCAATGATGACGTAGATTTTACCAGATTAAAAGAATTGTTGGACGTAACGGACGGCAACCTTGCAAGCCACACCAAAACTTTGGAAAAGGCAAATTATATACGGATAGAGAAGTCCTTCATCGGTAAAAAACCCAATACAAAATATAGCATTACCAAAGAAGGTAAACTAGCCTTTCAAAAACATATTGAAGCCCTCGAAAATTTAATACGAAAACAAACATAAAATTTTTTATCAATATACTTTGAAATTCAAAGTACTTTTAAATATTCAACAATGGAAACAATAAAAAAGAACAAAGGATTTGGCAACTGGATCAGAACAAGTATTACTGCAAGAATGCTCATGGTAGGCTTTCTCATATTGGTGTTGTTGATACCACTCATTTACATAAAGGAACTCATAAACGAACGCTCCCAAAGGCAAGAGGAAGTCGTCTCGGAAGTAGGCAATTTATGGGGAACGGAAGTCCTTTTGATGGGGCCCATATTAAAAATTCCCTATAAAACCTATACGGAATCTACCACCTACGATACGGAAACCAAGAAAGGAATTACCAAACGTAAGACCCATATTAACTACGCTTATTTTTTACCTGATAATCTAAACATTGACGCACATGTGGACGCTATTAAAAAAGAAAGGGGAATCTATGAAACATCTGTTTTTTCAAGTGAAATGGCTATTGAAGGTACTTTTGGTATTCCCGATTTTAAACAGAAAGATGTACTACCTGAAGATGTGGTTTGGGAAAAAGCTACCATCCTCATAAGAAGTTCTAACCTTAAAGGCATTAAAAATCAGATTGAGATGCAGTTGGGAGATGAAACGACCTCCTTTTTACCCAGATACAAGGACCAACAAAACCAATCTTACTTAACGGGTTTCGTACCCATGCACGAATTGGAGAGTCCGTTTTTAGCTGATGGTGCACTCCCTAAAACAAAAGCCGTTACTTTTAATACCGCTATTACCATGAACGGGAGTTCCAAGATTAGATTCGTTCCTGTAGGAAAACAAACAAAATTGCACATGACCAGCAACTGGAAAGATCCTAGTTTTACGGGGAATTTCCTACCAGAGGAAGATGAAGAAAAAAGTGTGACCTCGGAAGGTTTTGTGGCCAATTGGAACATTTTACAAATCAACCGCCAGTTTGAACAGTCTTTCTTTGGTTCCCTGCCGGATTTAAAGGAATTCTCATTTGGAACCGAACTTTTTGTACCTGTTGATGAATATCAAAAAAGTGAACGCTCGGCAAAATATGGCTATCTGGTCATAGCCCTAACTTTTCTAGTTTTCTTTTTGATACAGACCATTAGCAAAATAAACATCCATGCTTTTCAGTATCTCATGATAGGGATTGCTTTGCTGATGTTTTACACCTTATTGATATCCATATCGGAACACCAAAATTTCTTAAAAGCCTACCTAGTTGCTAGTGCGGCGGTCATTGGTTTAATTACCCTGTATTCCAAGAGCATTCTAAAACATAGAAAATTCATTCTACTCATTTTCGGGTCATTAGCCGCCTTGTACTCTTTTATTTTTGTAATTATTCAATTGGAAAGTTATGCACTGTTAGTGGGGAGTATTGGATTGTTTATTATCCTAGCTATTGTAATGTTCGCATCACGGAAAATAGATTGGAGTTCGGGTGCTTAATTTAATTTAAACCAGAAAGGTGTCTAAGCTTAGTTTTAGACACCTTTATAAAACAAGAGTAATGATATTAACCGATCATACTTCACAACAGCTCAGTACAGGGGCCGTAGCACTTACTTTATTTTCAACAATTTTAGGAGGGCACCTCACAGCAAGTTACCTGCTATACCTACCCGATCCCGATGTGGTCGCTATTTTTATGAAAATCGTAGTGGGTGTCGTACTGCTGAATATAATATATTTTCTGATTTGCTTTTCCGCGCTGTTGACCAACATTCCAAATAAACCACTGATACTTAAAGCTGGCTTATTTATGGGAATTAATATTCCTATAGCCATAGGGTATTTAATCATTGTACTATCGTACACTGAATTAATTCATTGATTAACAAATTCTATAATTTCTATATGATATTGGCGCCATATAGTAAGTTCCAGCACTAATTTACTAGGATGCTTTGTCCGGAATTTGCAAGAAATAGCTTTTCTAAAGATTAAAAAATCTACGTACAACAAGTCCAATTATTATAACGACAGCCCAAAACAGACAACCTAATTGTTTTACTTCTGTTGCCTGCTTGGCTTTTTTGCGAAATCCATATTTTTCGAAACGTTCATATTCAGAAGCAGAAAAATGATTCTCTCTCCAGCTCGGCGAAGGAGTTACAAAGGGCAAAAAGAAAAAAGAAAACCATTCGTCTCGAGTCAATGGCTCATCTTTTCTCTTTTCCGCGTATTGCTGATATTTCAAATATTCTGATTCCGCAATTCCAAGTTCTTCATCGCTTAAATTTCGTTTCCTCAATTCCGTTTTAGCTGAATCAACCAACATACCGTCTTTCTCCGTTTTTATGCAGTATAAGAGTTCTACATTGGTATATCGGTTTATTTTTTTATCGGTCATTAACAACAGGTTTTTTGTAGAAAATATTACTACTTACTCCTTCCCATTCACAAAATCCTGCAAATAACTATACCGTTCGGTCAATTTACCGTTTTGTGTCATTCTTGCTCTGTGCAGCACTCCATTCTTGTCGTCGTTAAAAAATGCGGGGATTACGTTTTTTAAAAAAGCGGCTCCAAAACCCACACTGGCATCCCTAGGTAATTCGCAAGGGAGGTTATCCACTGCCATTACGGCGATGGCATCAGGATTTTTAAAATCGATCTCGGATTCTGATTTTGGGTTGTAGCCGTATATGGGGTCTGCGATTGTTGAGGGTTTAATGGTGGTTGCTACGGGGCCATCAATATCACAACTGATATCAGCTACCACTTTTATTTTAAATTCGGGATGTTTAGCGTCTTCTCTTGTGTATAGATAAGGTGCTCCTTGTCCATAAAAATGTCCGGCAATGTAGAAGTCGGTCACTTTGGTGAATCTAAAAAAGTTGGACTTATACTGTTCCGGGTTGGCGAAGAAGTCGCCCTTATTTCCTCGTAAACCATCCTTACGCTTGTTGTATTCCGACGCATCTATTTGACAGTACACCGGCTCTTTAAAATCCTCTTGTAAATACTCGGTAACGTTTACGCGCCGCATACCCATCCCATCCAGCATTTCGCGAGAGCCATTGCCCACTCGTCCCCTACCTGTCAACAATACCTTGATGTTGGGGAGTTTTATTTTTTTCAATTCGGAGATGAGTTCTTGCTGATCTGAAAGTGTTTCTGCTTTGGGCAAATCATAAGTACCGTACTTTAATCCGTAGGCCCTAAAACCGTTATATGCACCTACGATTCCCGCATAGCGCCCAAAGGCTACTACACGTTGTTCATTCTCGTTGGTAATCACTTCGTGATCGTATAATTCGATGTTCTTATCAAGTATTGCCTGAAGCAAATCCCTGTTATAAGGTTGTTTTTTTATGGTATGAGAGAAAAAGAAGTATTTTTTATTGGGTATTAGATTTTCGATAGGCACTTCCTTTACACCAATTAGCACATCACATTCTTCCATTTTAGAGGCTACGGTGAGTCCTGCTTTTTTGTAAGCATCATCGGAAAATGCCCTAATAGTCGAGGGTTCTACTATTATCTTAGCATTTTTATGTTTGGAAAGGACTTTTTGACATGCCTCTGGCGACAGTACCACCCTACGGTCTGGTGGATTCTTACGCTCTCTGATGATTCCGAACTTCATGTTTGTTCTTTTGGTATAATATTTGACCTTAAATGTAGTGGGATTTGCATAGGCTCACAAGTTTTTGTTAGCTTTGCTGCCCGCGTTAGGGATAGCGGCAAGTACCGTGTACTGCCAAAAGCCCGACCCTTTTGTAAAAAGGGTAACGCAAAACCTTAAAAAGTACTTTAAGGTTAAGTTCATTTACATATTGGGGCCGACTGGTTTTGACAGCGAGACCAATGGCATTGTAAGCATGTCGAGCGCTGGGATATAGCTCGTAAATCTCATATTTCACACTTTTAATTGGCGAAAACAATTACGCTCTTGCCGCATAATCTGAATTATAGTAGGATTTGCCTCGTCCCTACCAGGTAGGGAAGCGAGATGTTCCTGGGTAGCCCTTGTTGATGGCGACCCATTTAGGAGCACCAGAAAAGTCAACATAAGGTTGTTGTTCGCTTTGGCAATAACACTAAAACTTAAGAAGCTAAGCGTTTGTTAGGCCGTTTCCGGTCAGGCCTGCGTCGAAAATTAAGCGGAAACTAAACATGTAGAAAGCACTGACGTTGCTTGTTTGGACGAGGGTTCGAATCCCTCCGGCTCCACGATCACTCACAACTGTGGAGTGACTTAAAATATAAAATCCCATCAAGTGTACTTGTTTGGGATTTTTGTTTTTAGGCACCAAGGCTATTTTTAGCCTTGACAGTTATATTCGCAGTACGAAAGCCACAGGAAACAACGTAGTTAATCCCCTCCGGCTCCACTTCTAAAACCACCTTCATGTGGTTTTTTTCGTTACACCTGTTGGGTTCAAAGTAAACAACCTCTGATTAGCATGTGAAGAATTCAAAGGAAATTTAACTTAGGTTTAAACGCAAGCGTCGAATCATTTAAACCTTGCCCGACTGCCAAAAGACCGTATAAAACAGAATACTTATTTTCTATTTACTGCTCTTATCAAAAAATTGGAAATAGCCCCTTGGTTACTTTGGTATAGCTCTAAGTACTTCTCCCAATTTTGTTTACTAGCGTTTACTTCCCTCACATGAAGTTGAACGGTTTGTAAAATCTTCATCTTAGGAATTACTTGATATTGAATTTGTTTAATTTCTTCACTAAAAGGGACACTCCTATTATCTAAAAGGATTGGGTTTAAGTGAAATTCTTGAGCCTTATCATCTCCATCAAAATAATAAAAACTAAGATCCAGAATATAATTAATTCTATTCTTTGGAGAACTTAACTTGGCCATCGAATAATTCAAGGTATATGACTGTAATCCCATATAATAATAGCCTTCAGCATTTTCAACGGCACCAATTGCGAACTCAAAACTATTTAGCACTTGTTTTTTCTTTTTTTCATCCATACCTATACGTGAAAAAACGAGTTTACTCTTAGGGTCTAAAGAATTAAAACGACCAGAGGAATCAAAGAGGGAACAGGTAGCGAAGTATTCCTTATTAAAATTATCCGGATTGTAAAATAGTTTAGAAGCACCATCTACCAGTATAGGAATTAAATTGGCAACCATTTTACTGAAGCCAAAGGAATATGAATCTTGGTTATCAAAATCTTCACGCACAAAATCTAAATTTGAGCTAATATTTTCAAATTTAGACTTCTGAATAGTTTTATTGGAAATACTATAATAATCAGACCTTAAAGCCTGTGCTTCAGAAGCATAACACCCAAAAAGGACTAAACCTATTGAAAATAGTAGATTTTTAACATTCATCTTTAAAATTTTAAAAACTAATGAACCGTAATTTAACTAAAAATCGTATTTCTTTTCTAAAGCATACCTTAGAAGCTCTCCTTTTCCTTTAAGGCCTAATATTCGTGTCATATTTTTTCGATGCGTATCTACCGTATGTAGGCCTATAAAAAGTTCATCACCGATTTCCCTTGAGGTCTTACCTTGAGCAATTAATTTTAATATTTCTTTTTGCCGACGTGTCAGTACCCCTTTTTCCGATTTTTTCTTCAACCCATCAAAACTAGCTACCGTAATATTGGCATCATAATAGGCTTTACCATTAGCCAAACTGACGATGGCTTCTAAAACTTCTTTTAATGGCGTATTCTTAAGGATATAACCTGTTGCTCCTGCATTTATCATTTGATTTACCGCTTCATCTTGATCAAACATTGTAAAAGCCAGTACCTTTATTTCCGGAAATTCCTTTTTTATGATCTCCGTTGCTTGAATTCCATCCATTTTCGGCATACGGATGTCGGTTATAACAACATCGGGACGTTTTAAACGCACTAAGTTCACTAAGTCCGCTCCGTCGTTCGCTGTTCCAACAATACTTATATTTTCCTCATATTTTAACAGTAGCTTCATCCCATCTATTAAAGATTGGTGGTCTTCTGCAATGGCTATTCTTATCATATTGGTATATCTATAATTACTACTGTTCCTTTCGTGAGTTCCGATTCTATATCCAGGCTTCCTTGTAAATGGGCTATACGTTTATCAATACTTTTAAGACCCATTCCTTTTTCCGTATTCGTTATTTGATGGGTTTCAAACCCTTTTCCGTTATCCTCTACCAGGACATTTAAGGTATCTCCATGATTGGTAATATGAATATTAACCTCTGTAGCCTCGGCATGTTTAATTACATTAGTCAACAGTTCTTGTATGATACGGAACAAAGTGAGTTCCATACTGTTCTCTAAACGTGTATCCAAACCATGGTCGGACACCGACACCTCTAAGCCTTTAACGATAGAAATTTTCTCTGCCATTTGGTTTACAGCTTGTAGCAAACCTTGTTTTGCCATTAAACCAGAGTTTTTGGCATGAGCAATAGCTCTTATTTTACCATAGGCTTCGTCTATTAACTCCTCCGTTTTAGAAAAGGTTTCTAAATTTCCTTTTTTCTCCTTTGCCTCTAAGGAATTGAACTGAAGCTTTACGGCCGCCATAAGGCTACCCAAGTCATCATGTAATTCATCGGCAACGCGCTGCCGCTCTTTCTCCTGACCCAACACCATGGCATCTATAGTTACCAGTTCCTGCTCCTTTAACATATTAGAAACCTTTTGCACCTCCAAAGCTTTTTGTTGCTCGGCCAAAAGTTGTTTACGCTTACTGTTTTTATTGATCAAAACGCCAATTATGGTTCCGGTCACCAGCAGAAGTCCTAAAAGAATAGCCCAGTTTCGATTTCTAATATTACTGGATTCCAATTCTAATTTATCCAGTTTTAGTCTGTCGGTTTGGTTTTGCACAGTCAATATTGATGATTCCAAGGTATTGTTCTTATACCCCAACTCATACTCGATATCTACGGATTTTCGTAAGTAATAATAGGAGGAGTCATAATTCTCCTCTTTTTCGAATATTGCCGCTGCCAACCTATAATTATAAAAAGTATCCCTTAACTTTTTTGAAGCTTGAGCAGCTATTTTAAGATAATTTTTAGCTTTAGATAATTGTTTGTTTTCCATATGTAATGCCGCTAATTGCCACGCGACATCTCCCCTAAAATCTTTTTGCCAATCATGTCTAGAAGCTAGACTATCCGACTTGACAAAAAAGCTTTTTGACTTATTAAAATTCTCCTCGATCTTATAATAAATTCCTTTCTCATAATAGTATTTGGGGTAGAGTGAATGTGATTTAGGGAAAAAATTAAAAATTGAATCTAATTTTTCAATATAGCTGTAATACTGAGAATCTACCCCTTCTAGGTCATCATCACCTTTGCTCGAGAAAACCAAGCTATAAATGACTATTAAAGCATCATCTGTTTGATCTGACTTGAGCTCAACAAATCGTTCTAAATAGGGTTCAAACTGTTTACTGCCAATAAATATTTCGGAACGGAACAAATCTAACAAAGCAATTAAAGCAGCCTTTTCTAAAACCGTATTATTTATCTCATAACCTAATTTTAGTGCTAACGAGAACCGTTTAAATGCCTCAAGATTATTCTGCTTGGTTCCGTAGGTATACTTATAACCTAGAATTAAATTCTTAACAAATCTTAAATAATCACTGTCATCCTCTCTTAGGGTGGGGATTTTGTTAATATCCGAAGATTTAGTGGATAACAAGAGGGCTAAATTGTAGAGTGACTCGCGTAAATTTTCATCATTTACATGAGCAGCTACTTTTTGAGCTTCTACAAAATCTTGATTTTTAGTTAAATCAAAAAACACTTCAATATCAGACGCATGTAAACTTAGGTTCTGTACAAGAAGGAAAAAGAAAAATCTAGCCCATTTATACATTTAAAAAACAACTTTATTATAACTCTCTTTACATCGTCTACCCGGCATAGCAAATGCTTCTTCATTTTTATATAGTTGCGCTTCCTCAGTTCTTCGATCATAATCTTCCTTTCTAACCACCAGATAGGCATCTTTATAGAAAAATTCAAAATCAAAGGCCTTTCCATTATCCGGTTTACATGCCATCCGCCCGTCCCTCATTAATACCGGTTTACCATTGGCATCAAGCTCTGGAAACATAGGGTTTAATATTCTTTCCGAATGTAAGTAACTATCCTTTTCAAAATGAATATTACGTAACACATCCTCATTTAAAGAATAGGTGTTTTTATCACTTAGTGCGCGGGTATAAATCTTAAATGTGAGTCCGTCCAAAGCCCTAGTCGCTGAGACAATAATAGAGTCTATTCCAATGAAATAAGTTGGTTTGTAATTTACTATTTCAAAATTAACCTTCTTCAACGTCTTGTAGTCAGATCCCATAGTAGATTCGGCCACCTCAATAGAGGCGTAAATCCCATAATTGGTCTGGTAATTCTGGCCCGCCATAATTAATTGTAAGCGACTATCATTTAAATCTATCGTGGAACTGTAAGCTTGCGCTGGATTATTTTCAATTTTATTGATAACAATTTTTTGTTTTGCTCCAATAGGAAGGGTCTTTCCCTGAGCCAATAATAAAAAGGGGATTAAAAATAATAATACGCTTGATAGGGTAGCTTTTTTTAAATTTATCATTTTGAACAATGTTTTTGGTTTCATTTCAAAGCTCTTAAAAGTATTCTCTTTTTAGAATACCCAATAGGCGGTATTTTCTTAAAAGATATAAAAATAGGTCTAAACCGGTCGCACCACTTCAAAATATACCCAGAACTAGGTATTGTTATAACATATCTTACATACTACTTTCAGTCTATTAAAAGCAACTACGACTTAGTATGCGCCCTCCAATAAAATCAAACACTACAACTAATGCATATCATTTCATGATAAACGAAGAAAGAGATAAAAAGGTAGAATTAGACTATTTACGTGACCTAGGAGAAAGAAAAATTAGATCTTTGAAAACCGCTTACGAACTTACGGAGAGTGAACTCGTTCTTATTCTAAGGCTTCATAGCAAAAAACAGATATACGGCAATACTATCATCAATAAGTTACTTGATAAATAAATACGGGATACAACCCTTCAGTGAAGTTGTGTTTTGAACTCGGGGGAACTAGAAATGTACTAGAAGTGGAGGGTTTAATTCCAATTATGAAAAAAATTTGCAAATAGACTATATACTATTGTCTTAATTTTAGGTACATACAAAAACCACGGTAAATTAGGTCTCCTCATAGTAAATAGCTGAACATCGTTCTATTCCAACAAAATGCTTACTATTGCGCCCTCACAGGACCAAACTCTAATTAGAGATGAATCTTCTGTCAAACCAATAACTAAATCCTCCAAGTCCTTACCCAAGACAGTATTTTCTATGGTAGAAATCACATTGATCCCTTCGTATAAATTAGCATTTGTACAACCAGCTCCACAATTATCGTCTATAGTAATCGTAGCCTTAGTATAACCAACCAATCCATCTATATCAATTTCAAGCGTGCCTCCAAATAGAGCTATGGACGGAGCTGTATTTCCACTCCCCGAGGTAAAGCCTAAAGAAATATTGTCGTTCCAACGGCATGTACCGATCTCTAAGCTACAACCACCTTCATTTTCACTTAGACCTACAAAACTTAGCTTTACCCCATCTACTTCACGAGTTTGATTACAATCCGTAAAAAAGTCCTCCGTGAAATTAATCACAATTGGGTCAAAGTTGTCGATTCCGTCTTTGTCATCATTATTATTGGAGCAAAGTGACAATGGCAGAGCTACCAGCATAAGAATTACTGATTTGGCACTAAAAATAAATGATCGCATCCTTAAATTTTTATTTTAATATTTCTGTTGTTCAATTAATTCTAGGCTTATTCCATGCCATTATCCCCTTTCAATTATTAAAACTTATCACAATATTTCCATCCATTGGAAGTTTTTTTCATATTTAAGTCATCTATCCAAAATTCATTAGCGTCCTTTCTAGAAAAAACAGAGAAAGGAGTTATGTCAACAGCCCTATACTGTACTTTTACTTTAGCGGAGTTCATGGCGGGTATCTCCTGTACTTCCAATACTTTGTCCACCTCATATTTATATGCTCTCGCCACTGCTAAATTTCCTTTTTCAGGTATTTGCTCCATGAAAGGCAATGATTTTTCATTAAGCTTAATACTATACTCCTTTGTTCCCTTTCTCCAACCTGTAGTAAACTCTCTCAATAACTCCATCTGCAGATAGCCCTCTAATTCTAACTGTACGTATTTAGATAAAAGTTCTTGATCATAATCCTTTTTAGTAAATGTTGCTTTACCAATGGCAATACTGGATTTTCTGATTTCAGGTTCAGCTTCCAAGCATTCTGAAATTATATTTTCAGCTTTAGAATTACTTAAATTATCAGAACCACATGATAGGACCATAATAGCCAAAAAGGTGAGGATAATAGTATTTTTCATTTTAAAAAATTAAGTTTAATATTTCTCTTGTCTAACTTTTAAAAGATATAGTAAGTCAGGACTATTACTGATCGCTGTAAACTTTTCGTTAATTACTAATGCTTTTTCCTTTTCTATATTCTATATAGCGGTTACCGGTTTCGCCGGACTCGTTTGAAAATATAATCCCCTTAAAATAATCTACTCGATAATCTCCTTTAGCCCTGAACCATAAAGTTTCTATATTATTGGACTCAAACTCCTCAGAAAGAGCAATTAGGTCTGAATCTCCACGAAGATTAAAGAGCAACTCTTCGCCATCAATTTTTATTCCACGAAGACTAACTTCTCTTGCTCCATTTCTAATCAAATAACGTAACTGCAAAAGCATTCTATAATCAACATATTGATACATTGGTATTGAGGTTGGCTCATCATAGGAAAAGACATCATCTTCTGTAAAATAAACAATACCGTTGAGCGTGCTTGAAAAATCGAATCCATTGTGCCCCGTTGCAAAAAAACCTGCAGAGGAAAAGGCAAAACCTTCTACATACCTACTACCTAAAAGGTAGGTTTCTATCCTAATACTGTTATCTTTGGTTACAAAAAGGGTACCCCCACTCTTTTTTGTAATATAATAATCAGACTGAAGCATAACGGCATCTAAAGAATCATAATTCCAGCCTTTCTTGTAATTTACCGTTGAAAATGATTTTAGATTCTCATCTATAGTTTTTTTTCTTGCAATTTCCATTAGAATTTCAAGCTCTTCCTGGGCATCCGTAGCGCCAAATTCACCAATTACATTCGATGTTCCATAAGAGAATATAGAAATATTTGCCCCCGGATAATAAAAGTCGTTCCATTGATAACCTATAACGGAATTGATGAATGCTGGTGTCTGCCTAATTCTATCTAGCTCAACAAGTGTTACACCAGCGTTATCCGAATTTTCAGAGTTATTGGAATTATCAGAGTCTATAAGTTCTGACTCACAACCCGTAAGTAGCATAATGGTAAAAAGAACAAAGAATACTTTTTTCACGATTGTATTATTTTATATGTTAATCTATTTTATTACAAACGATTAAATGACATAATCTCAAGTCCAAAAAACAATAACCATTTAAGGTTAATGAAATGTATATTAGTATTTAAACCAAAGTTCTAGGAGCTAATTATTAAAGAACCAAGTAATCATCATAAAACTCGATCCAAACCTTTCTATTCTTTTTTGTAAACTTCCCATCTAAGTGCTGGTTATTTTTATCTCTATCTTCAGCAGCGCCTAACTGAAATGAATCAAGAATAACACGGAACTCTACTTTACTAGAACTATTGATTTGTTGAACTTGCTTTTTTGTTATACGGTACCTGGCATTAGCAACAGAACTTTGGTTCATCATATCATAATCTGTATTGTATGACCCATCCGTAGTAAGATCTAAGCGCCCATCATCTAATAGGAATATTAAAGATTCGCCTTCCATAACTCGAACAAAAAGGTCATTATTGGCCTCAACTTTAAATAATATAGCCAGCTCATAACTACCGTCTTTTAAAACATGCTTTTCTAAATTCATAAACGTATTGAAAGTAACCGCATCCCCACCAAAAATTAGATTACCGAGGGCATTACTTCCTGATAGCTCTGAGAAGACTTTATTTCCTTTCATCTGATAGGTTGTAGTACCTTCAAACTTATCCGATGTTTCATTCACACTTACCCCAAAGAGTTGTTTAAAAACACTTTGTTTTTTTCGCTCTTGGCCAGCACTATTAAAGTTTATAGCTATTAAAATGCAAACAAATATTGCTGTTCTGGATTTCATGTTTTACTGCTAATTGATTTTCTGTAAACATACTAGCAGAGGTAGGCTTTTTTTTACGGCATACCGTAATCCCTTTAAATGTTTGTAATTTATCGACGAAAGACAATTAAAATAGGTTAAAGTGTTTAATTTTTGTAAGAAAGACCTGATGCATCAACTAGAGCTAATGAGGTATTTTTTACGGGTTTCCGTAATTACTTGTATATCAATCCTAAAATGATAACATTGTAAAAGTATTTTAAACGAAAACCTATCGATTATGAGATTAGTATTAACCTTATCTACCCTTCTAATGTTGTTATTCATTCCTTTGAACGCTCAAGATTTTGATACCCAACTAGAAAAACTGGCGGAGGGTCTCTCTCAAAAAATAAGTGCCAAGGGAAAAACAAAAATTGCGGTATGGGGGTTTTTTACCGAAAACGGGGAAAGAACCGCGCTTGGGAATTACTTAACTGAAGATTTTTCCGTTTATATGACCAATTTTGGAGATAAATTTGAAGTTGTAGACAGAAATCATTTAGATGTTCTCTTAAAAGAACATCAATTGAACGCGGAAGGATACATCGACGAGAGCACCGCCAAAGAACTCGGTAAAATTGTTGCTGTAGATGTTATTATTACAGGAACCTATACGGTACTTAATTCAATCGTTAAAGTTCGTGCCAAAGCCCTAGACTCCGAAACTGCTTCACAATTTGCAGCGAATATGGGGAGTCTTCCCTTAAATGAAAATATTGCTTCTTACCTAGGGGTAAGTGTAAATGGCGGAAACTCAACGAACAGGGGATTCAACACTTCCTTAAACTCAAACGAAACCATTAACAACCCTAAGACTGTCGATGATGATTGTGAAAAATTTAGTACGGGCGATTTTTGCTTTTCAAACACTATGGGCGAAAAAGTTATAATTAAAATAGTGCATTATCCCGATGCTACATATAAGTACAGGAAAAAACAAAAGGTAATGACCCTTGCGGCTGGCGAAAGTAAATGCTTTTATACACTACCTGGAAGACCTTTTTTATACTACCTCGCTACTTGGAAAAATTTTACGAATCCAGATAAAATGAAAGGTGCAGAAAGTTTTTTGTCCAATGGAGGTTTTGCCAAATACTTAAAGGATAAAGGCGAACTTAGGGTAGAAACATGTAAATCTAAAACGTATACGATAAAATAGCGCATGAGGCATAAAACTTACTTTTGTATTTTAGTTATTCTTCCATTCCTGATAAGTGCCCAAGATTTTGATTCTAAATTAGAAGTATTGGCCCAATCTATTGCTGAAAAACTAAATCAAAAAGAAAAAACTAAGGTAGCTATCTGGGGCTTCATTTCTGAAAGTAAGGAGCATGAAAATCTCGAAGAAGTACTTATAGAAGATTTCTCTATTTATCTTATGAACAATGCTAAAAGTTTTGGTATCGTAGATAGGGTGCACCTACATCATATTATTAAAGAATACGGGTTACAGGCAGAGGGTTATATAGACGAAAAAACAACAAAAAAATTAGGTAAATTTATTGCTGCCGAAGCAATAATAATTGGCTCTTACACCATTTTGGAGTCTGAAATAAAAGTAAGGGCCAGAGTCCTTGATACGGAAACCGCACTTCAAATCGCCGGGGCTATTGAAACTCTTCCTATGGATGAGAATATTGCAAAACTACTTGGAAAATTATGACCATTAAAAACCTATTCTTTTCAATGCGTTATGTTTGGCTCCTTCCTTATTATCACCAACGGCCACCCCTGTCCTGTCCATTGATTTTGAGTAGGACTTCATCCGTTCACCAGTGGTTTTATTATATGCATCAAAATATAAGCTTACGGCACAACTAGTTCCACCACGGGAATTGGAAAAATACGAATAACTTATCTTTCCTACGCATATAAGCTCCGTGTTAGCTGAAGTTTCTAAATTACCTAAAAGTAATTCTTCCTTTGAAAAGCCCTTTGGTATGCCTTTTAAAGCATATTCTTTAAAAAATAAATCACCTACAAGTCTACTTATTCGTACATCCAACCCATTATCATCAAAAATATATACGCTCGCAGTATTAGGTATTGGATTATCTTTAGCCTTTTCCTTACCCGACAATGAATCAACATAAGGTACACCATCATCATCCCCTTCTTTAATTTTAGTTGAATCTAAGGTTACCTTTTGCTCATTACGCCTTTTAGAATTTAACCTAGACTCTTTCTTATTTCCTATTATAAACTCTGCAATTTTAAAAATAGCTAGTGTTATAAGTAGCAACTTCAGTAGCAAACCTAGTTTGCTCTTTATAATCTGTTCTTTCTTTAAATTCATTAGAAGCTCTTATAACAAATCATCCAAAACCTCATCATCCATTAACAAATCCTCATCAAAGAAACTACCCAAGATAATCTGGTCATCAAACAAGGCATATTTAACAGGAATTATAAACAGTCCAAAAGAGCCTAAATTTTTGTATAAAACTTTAGCTCTCTTATACTGTTTCATGGTTTCCAGTAATTCTCTTTGAAGAAAATTTAAAAAATCCAAGGATAATTTTTCATTACTATATTGTGTCTTTATACTTTTAACGTTGTGTTGAGTAGATAACAAGTTTTCAATAAAACCATCGTTAGCGTCTATGAACTGTTCAATTTTAGAGATTCGCTTTTCAATTCCCAAAAGCTTCTCCGGGAGCTTAGGAAAAACCATCTCAACAATGGCGTCCTTAGG
This sequence comes from Maribacter sp. R77961, assembly GCF_044594925.1. Classification (GTDB taxonomy): domain Bacteria; phylum Bacteroidota; class Bacteroidia; order Flavobacteriales; family Flavobacteriaceae; genus Maribacter. The sequence goes on from NZ_CP138991.1 coordinate 2,073,226, forward strand.
AGGGTTTTTTAAAATATAAGCTTTAATATCTTTTCTATACTTCTCTCCAAAATCGCGAAATGAAATAGTTCCATCTTCCTGATCTATATGGTAACTAACAAAAACTTTTAAAGATTCAACATCGGGGTTATATGCCTTCTCTACAGTACTATTACGGATTGCCTCAATATATTTTAAATTTCTATCGATAGTTTTACGAAAATTATTGCTTTCACCATCAAGCACCGTAACGTAGTAATCCTCTATAAGTTTTTTAGTTTTTAAGATACTTTTTTTGCTGGCATCAATAGGAAAAATTTTTTCCATTAGGTACAGATAGGTTTCAAAATCTTCCTTGGTCATCTTTTGTTTGGCCATACCCAAATTTAAAAATTAAGGGCAACAAAAAAAATTAGATAATATACAGACAGTAAAGTGAAGTCTTAAGACTTCACTTTACTGTCCAAAATATTCCTGTACTCTTTCTTTACTTTGTTATGTAATTATATCGTAAGACGTTTCGAAACAGATAATTACAACGAGAGGCCTCTCATTTTTTAGATGAATTAATAACAATTAAATCAAAAAAGATGAGAAATTTAGTAAGATTAGTATTGATGAGTTTTGTTTTAGTAACAGCCATAACTTCGTGCTCTAAGGATTTAGCCGAAGATGAAATATTTATTAAGACCGAAGCTACCGAAGGAGATACAGGTTCAGATGATGACAAACCAGACAATTAAATGAGTTACAGTGGCGGCCATGTTTATACAAGGCCGTCCTTTTTTGATATATTTACGAAAAACTATATCAGTGCGCATTCTAATACCCTTAACCTTCTTATTGTTAACAATTAGCTGCGATTTCTCTTCCAAAAAGAGTATTAGTAAAAATCAACAGATTTTATCGGAATCACTGAGAATATTCAAACAAGCAACAAATGATAGCTTAACCGTTTTTGAGAGAAGAGTATTAATTGATAGCGCTTTAAATTTTGATAACCTTAGCGACTCTTTAAGAACTCACGTACTCTATTCCAAGTGTAACATTCATTATTTACTTAAAGAATATGATAGTGTATTTATATACGGAGAGCGCCTAATAAAGCTAAGCGAAGAGATACAGCACTACGGACCCGCAGGAAAATATTATCATCTACTTGCCTATTACTACACAAAAAACCATGCTGATCTAGAAAAAGCATATCTCTATCATAACCGTGCCAAAAATCAATTTAAATTAGTTAATGATAGTCTGCAGGTGGGTCGGCGATTAATTAGTATTGCCGCGATTCAGCAAAAACAAAACGATTTTTTCGGGAGTAAAGAGACTTTGACCGAAGCATTGGGCTATTTAGAAGGTATCAATAACCAAGTATATTTGGCTTCTGCATTTAATGAATTGGCTACTAACCATAGAAAACTACTCAATAATTCTGACGCTGTTGATTATTATTTAAAAGCAATTAAAATTACTCCCTCTAATAACAATAAGTTAAGATACAAGAATAATCTCGCCACTACATATATAGATAATAAGGATTATAATAAAGCTATTATCTTATTAGAATCAGTTTTTAAGAACGTTTCCCTAAAAAAGCAGCCAATAGAATTTGCCAGAGTCTTAGATAATCTTACCTATGCAAGATGGTTAAACCTCGAAATAAAAACACCTGAGGATTTTAAAGAAGCCCTAGACATTCGAAAAGAAAAGAGTGATAAGCGGGGACAAATATCAAGTTACACCCATTTAGGGGAATACTATTCCAAAAATCAACCCTTAAAAGCTGAGTCCTACCTAGACACTGTAATACAACTATCACAAGAATTAAAAATACCAAAAGCAGAAACAGATGCTCTCCAATTTTTAATGAAAATAAAACCAAAGAACACTCCTCTAAGGGAGCGATATATTTTCTTAAAAGATAGCATGTACACCAATGAATTGAGAGTAAAAACCCAGTTCGCAAAAATGAAATATGATGACGAGCAAGAAAAGGAACAAATACTCCGACTAAAGACGGAAACCGCTCAAAAAAGGGCAGAACTTGCGGAGCAAAGGACTCAAAAAATAATACTTATCTCCTTTATTAGTTTTCTACTCCTAGGTGGTTCATTTTTATTTTATCTAACTCGCCAAAAACATAAAAAGGAAAAGTTGCTCGAGATTTATAATACCGAAAAACGAATAAGTAGAGATCTCCACGATGGGCTAGCGAATGATGTCTTTGGAGTAATGACCAAATTACAAAATCTTGAAATTGGTGATGACAAACTTTTGGAGCACTTGGAAGACATTTACCAAACAACTAGACAAATATCCCATGAAAACGCATCTATCAGAACAGGTGAAGAATTCAAGGATGAACTCTATACACTAATAGCTAATTATCAAGACAAAAAAACATCCATATTACTGAAAGGAATAAGCACCATTAATTGGAAAATGATAGAAGAAGATAAATGCGTTGCTTTACATCGTATTATTAAAGAGCTGCTCGTAAATATGAAAAAACATGCCATGGCAAGCTTGGTTTCTTTACAATTTAAAAATTCTAGCAATAAAATTTTTATAACCTACAGGGACAATGGTATAGGTTTTAATCCAGATATTTCAAAAGGGATAGGACTCAAGAATACGGAAAACCGTATTATTTCAGTTGGCGGTACCATTACCTTTGAAACTAAACAAGGATCAGGGTCGGAAATAATAATCTCAATGCCCTTTTCGGTTTAGCCCACGTTATGTTCAAAAAAGTATTGGTAGTGGAAGATTTAGATACCGTCGGTTATGGGATTTCCATGATGCTACAACAAGATCTAAATGTAAAAGAAGTGGTGCTAACCCAATACTGTGATGATGCTTATTTAAAGTTTCAATCAGCGCTAAAGAACAACAGTCCTTTTGAACTTTTAATAACCGATCTTTCATTTCAAAAAGATCATAGGCCATCAAACATTAAATCGGGTAAGGCTTTAATAGAGAAAGTGAGGGAGAACAATCAAGACATACCTATTGTCATCTGTTCTGTTGAAGAAAAACCGGATATGATAAAAAGATTTATACGTAAAAACGAGATATCGGCATATGTTCTAAAAGGAAGATATGGACTAAAAGATTTAAGGGAAGCTGTTATTTCCGTTTTTAAAGGAAAACAGTTTTTATCCCACAAAATAGCTCAACTTTCAAAAGGCTCCAATATTTTTGAAATTGAAGATTATGATGTTTCCCTTTTGAGATATCTATCCAATGGGCTTACACAAGACCAGATATCAGATTTATTTAACACAAAGGGAGTATCTCCAAGTAGTTTAAGTTCAATTGAAAAAAGATTGAATAAACTCAAGGATATACTACAAGCCAATAATAACGTTCAGTTGGTTGCAAATGCTAAAGATATAGGGCTAATCTGATTCCTTTCTATCAAATTTCTTACAAACAGAATTCCAGTAAAAAAATATCGGAATTAAAATACTGGATTACGGTAAACCGTAAAATCTAGAAAGTGCTAATTCCTATGTTTGATAACCTTACAATTTTTCTCAAGTTTAGACAGAATTTTGTAGTACAACCAAAAACAATCATTAAAAAGAATATGTCCAGATGTCCATAGCAAAGCGCAGACCATTAAGGTCTTTCCTCCTATTTATTCTGTTATTTAAATATGCCTTAATTCCAGTTCTTGCTCAAGAAAAAAAATTACTGCGAAAAGGAGACTTCACTTCAGAAATAAAAGATTTCAAAAGAAGTTCCCTGCTAACCCTTATGATTGAAACTCCCGAAAAAGAGCAACTTAAAAGCATTAAAAATGCTTTTAAGAAAACAAGTATTTCTAAAAAATTTAATGAACATGAGGTTGGGGTTTCTTTCTTAACTATTAATGGGGAAGCCAAGGACCAATCCTACACTATTCAACAAAGACTAAAAGAATTAGATCTAGCAAAAAAACTTATCGCTAAATGGTTCAACAGAACTAAAAATGGCACTTTTGATGTAGCACTCATAAAAGAAAGAGGCCTATATAACGCAAGTGCTTTTGATATTCAGATTGCTAAAAACACTTTACGGGGCAATGCAATGTTAGCGGATGCTGGGGAACATCTTATTGCAAATACCTTCGTAGTTGTTAACGATTACAAGTACACTAATAAAGAGGAGGTAGTTTCAAAGTCCAAAAATATACTCAGTGATATCTCCTTACTTATTGGAAACAAATCATCCAGTAATGTCGTAATGGCTGCCGATGCCTTTGGTAAAGGTTATGTTATAAAAACAACTTCCTATTTGTATAGATTAGTATGGGATGAAGAAACATCCAATACATTTTATGAAACTTTTTGGACAACCAAAAAAAACTATGACGAAGCAAAAGTAAAAGCGTTTAATGAAACTGATATTTTCCGTTTGGAATATATTGGAAAACAAGATTCTTGGTCCGATGTGCAATCTACTAAATATACCTCAAAGACAGATGCGCAACTTATTGAAAGAGCCACTATAAAGGCAAGTGACGCCTCACTCTCTAAGCTAGAACGCAAATTTGAAGTTTTTAGAACGAAGACCGCTTTGATAGGTGTAGAACCCCTTGCCGCTGAAATAGGTCTAAAGGAAGGATTGGTAAAAGGAGATAAATTTGAAGTTCTAGAACAGGTGCTATTAGAAAACGGAACCATTGACTATAAAAAAATAACGGAAATTACAGTTGATCACAATCAAATCTGGGATAACTCTTATTTACCCGAAGAGATTCCCGCGTCTGACATTGACTTTACAGTATTTAAAGGAAATTCAAAAAAACTATATCCTGGTATGTTAATTCGATTCAAAAAAAATCAAAATCTATTTAAATGAACATCAAATATTCTGTAAAGATTATAACACTTTGCCTTTACCTAAGTTCATATACATTTATGAATGCACAAAGAAGACAAAAACTTGCGGACAAGGATACCTATGAATGGGAATATGACATTCAGTGTTATGGGAGCACCGCCAGGCAAGGACATAAACTAGTAAAAGTATGGTCTTATTCAAAAGAAAAAAGTATCGCCACATTACAAGCCAAAAAGAATGCGGTACATGGTATTATATTTAAAGGCTACGCTGGTGAAGGTCGCGTCTGTAAGTTTTCCGACCCACTGATGAATAAAGAATTAACGGACAAGGAATATAAAGACTTTTTTAAAAATTTCTTTTTAGATGATGGCGATTTTAATCGTTTTGTTACCCAAGCTACCGACCACAAAGGAGCTATAGAGGTACAAAAGCTTATGAAAAATAAAAAAGAAAAGAAAGAAAAATTCCATCAATATAAAATTGGTGTAGTGGTTAATGTGGCATCTAATGCTTTACGTAAACATTTAGAAAAAGAAGGAATAATTAATTCATTATCAAATGGCTTTTAGTATGCAAAAATCTCCAATAAAGATTACGATAATCTTTTTTCTTATAGTTTCCTCCCTCTTTGCTCAAAAAGCAAAAAAGCCAACTTTAATGGTAGTACCAAGTGATGCTTGGTGCTTTCAAAATGGCTATTTCAAAACCTTTGACAATCAAGGAATAAGCACTAAAGTATCTGATTATAAAAGAGCCTTACAGGAGAATACCGATTTACTATTGGTGATAAGTAAGCTGAACGGATTAATGGCAGAAAGGGACTTTCCCCTTAAAAATTTAGAAACTGTACTTAAGGGTTTGGAAAACTCGAGAGCTCTAGACCTAGTCAGAACTTCTAGGGATACCGGGGCATCAGTGGCTGAATCTCCAGTCGATGAAATTATAAAAACAGCCAAAGCGGATATCATCATTCAATTAACTTATACGTTAAACAGTAAAGGTCCAAAAAAATCAATAACATATAATTTACAAGGCTTAGACTCCTACTCATACAAACAAGTAGCTACGGCTGCGGATACGGGAGACCCCTCTTTTAGTACAGAATTACCGGTACTTCTTGAAGAAGCCGTTTTACGAAATATGGATGAATTCACCAATAGTCTACAAAATCACTTTCAAGATATGTTCCAAAACGGTAGAGAGGTTACATTACAAATTTTAACCTGGGATGATTGGGAAGGTGACCTAGATGAACTAGCCTATGAAATAGAGGACTGGTTAGATGAAAAAACAGTTGAAGGGCGTTTTTCTACCACAGATGTAACGAGTACCTATGCAAAATTTGACCAAATAAGGATGCCACTATTCAATGAAAGGGGGCGAGCAATGGCCGCTCGTAACTTTTTCAGGGATTTAAGCAAGAAATTGAGTGGACCCGACTATAATATTCCAAATAAAATAGCTACTGAAGGATTGGGAAAAGTAAGTCTCATTATTGGTGGCAAATAAACGAAAGATGAAAAAGTTAATATACATTATAGCACTATTCTCAGGAATGGTGTTAAGCGCTCAAGACAATAATGATATCTTATTAGGAGTATATGTTCCTGAACAAATAGAACATATTCCAAACAATGCAAAAAATCTATTGCATACACGTATGTTGCAATTAGTTACGGCAAACGGAATTAGTGGAAACCAGTTTAAGCCTCGTTTTTTTTTAATTCCCAAAATTACAGTCTTAGACAAGGAAATTTTAGGTACCGCGCCTACTAAAGTAATTCTAAATCTAGAATTGAGCTTACTGGTGGGAGACATAGAAAAAGGTAACGGTAATGTCTTCCAGACAGAGTTTGTTACACTTAAGGGAATAGGTCAAAATGAACAAAAAGCCTATATGTCGGCTATAAAAACACTAAGACCTAAAAATCCAAAAATTATTGATTTCTTGGATAGTACCAAAAAGGAAATCATTGCTTATTATGAGCAACATTGCGATGAAGTAAAAAAGAAGGCCAATTCTTTAAAGGCTCAAGATGAGATGGAAGAAGCAGTAATTACTTTAGCGAATATTCCGATTTCAACTGATTGCTACGCTAAAAATGAAAAAGATATTGGAAATTTTTATCAAAAGGCTCTAGATGAAAAATGTAAGAGACAACTTAATGAAGCTAGGTCTATTTGGTATGCTAATCAGTCTGTAGAAGGTGCTCAAAAAGCTGGTGAAATTTTGGCCGAAATAGAGCCAAGGGCTTGGTGTAAGGATGAACTAAATAAACTATATGATGAAATTGCTAATCGTGTAAAAGAAATAAGCAACAAGGAATGGGATTTAACCTTGAAAATTGTAGACACAAAAATAAAAGCAACGGAATATTCAAGAGAGCTTTTAATGGAATATATAAAAAACCAACCGACAAGAAGAATTAGATATAATGTGAGGAGCTGGTATTAATCATAACTAGATTACGCTAATTACATATCTCAAATCTACTTAAATGTTTATTACGAACAACTTTCAGAAAAGTTCCTTAAGAGTAATCCTACAAACCATGGGAATCCTAACCCCGTAAATACGTATTTCAACGAAAAAACTCCATTATTACCGAGCCCTACGGCTTACCGTAATAAAAATTTAGTGCATTTCATAGGTTTGAAAATCAATAAAATCCAACCGAATGAAAAAAACTACCCTACTTTTTACGATCCTGTTGTTCCTAATATATTCCTGCTCTCCATTAGAGGAAGCAAAGGACACATTAGATGCCGCAGAGTGCACTGCTACGCTAATTAGACTTAGTAATAATGAAGATGATTTAAGCTGTTCTGAACTTGTCCAAGAATTAGAAAGACTAGAAAGGAATTGTCGTGAATTTCTTGATGAAGAAACCGAAGCTAGCATTGCCTTAGTAAAACAGTCCTGTGAAGATAATTGATATTTCATATAACCATAAAACCAATAAGAGATGAAAAAAATTACTTTTACCTTACTACTATTATTAGTAGTATGTTCCGGAATACACGCCCAAAACGTAATTACAATAGATAATTCTACAGGAAGTAACGCACAATTCAATGACTTACAAACGGCGATAGCTTCAGCCTCAAGTGGAGATATCTTATACGTTCATCCGTCAGAAACTAATTACGGAAACATAGAAGTTGACAAGCCTTTGACATTGATAGGCTTTTCGCATAGTTCAGCAGATAAACAAACCTTAATAACAGACCTTACTTTAAGTTCCAATGCATCAAATGTTACCGTTACTGGTTTTCGCATTACAGATGATTTATTTATAGCTAACGGCACGCCCATTAATAATGTGGTGCTAGAAAATAATCGTTTTGAAAGTTCTATGGTCATCAATAATGGTGGAGTAGATAATTTGGTAGTAAGAGGAAATGTAATTAATACCATGGGGAGTGGCTCAAGTACAGGCGATACATTTACCAATACCCTAATCACAAATAATCTTTTTTACGGCTCTGGCTTACGATTAAGATTTCATGAATCTGTGACCGTAAAGAATAATATTTTCTTAACATCAGATGTATTCAATAGTAGAGAGGAAACTGGTAATGTAACCGTTCAAAATTGCATATTTATTGGTAATACCAGTGGTACTGCAAATTTTAATGATGATGGTGTGTTCTTTGAAAATTGTCTTGCTTACAACAGGTCTTCTGGAAATACCGAGGCATTGGTAGGCACTAATAATATTGTAAATATAGACCCCCTTTTTACAGAGGATAATGATAATGCAAATTTTGACGCACTCTTGGATAATTACATTCTACAACCATCGTCGCCAGGTATAGCCTCCGGGGTAAATGGAGAAAACATAGGTATATTCGATGGCGGGAATTTCACTTTTAACAATATTGGACTTACTAACGGAATCCCGACCGTAAACATAGATGCCATCAGTACTACCGTAGCTCCAGGCCAAAATCTGAATGTAATTATTAGCACTACAAATAACTAGAGCTATGAAAAATATACTACTAATAGCCATTGTACTGCTATTGGGTAAATATGGTCTTGCCCAAAATATTAGTGCCACAGAATACTTTTTTGATACCGACCCTGGCACAGGCAACGGAACTTCGTTAACCGTTGATAGTAATACAGGAGCAATTACACAGACTTTTTCGATACCAATATCAGGATTATCGAATGGGTTTCACAGCTTTTACGTTAGATCGCAAACTACAAATGGCGAATGGAGCCATTATGATAGAACAGTTTTTTTTATCAGTTCAATTTCAGAAATCTCTCAAGCCCTTACCGCCGCAGAATACTTCTTTGATACTGACCCAGGAATAGGAAGTGCCACAACGCTTACATTAAATTCCAATACTGGAAGTATTGCGCAAACATTCGCAATATCCACTTCAGGTTTATCGGAAGGTTTTCATAGTTTTTACATCAGAACTAGGAACAGCGATGGTAAATGGAGTCTATTTGACCGCGGTATTTTTTTCATCAATTCCTTTTCTAACACCGATGAAGCCATAACTTCGGCAGAGTATTTCTACGATATTGATCCTGGTGTGGGAAATGGTACGCCAATAACTCTTGACACCAATGCCAATTCTATTAGCCAATCAGTTCTGTTACCCACTGATGATTTAACAGAAGGTGTTCATACAGTTTTCGTAAGGGTGCGTACCCAAAGTGGAAACTGGAGCCTATATGATAGTAAGAACTTTACCATCTCCAATACTGCAATTGATAATTCCGTTACGTTGAACAACTTAACCCTTACCGCTACTTTCAATAGCACGGACGCTTTTTACCGTTGGTTAGATTGTTCCAATGGCAATACTTTTATTGAAAACGCCGTGAATAGGGAATTCACACCTCGTATAAGCGGTAATTATGCCGTTGAGATAACCTTAGGCAGCCAAACAGTTATTTCTAACTGCGTTGAAGTAGTAATTCCACCAAATGAAAATGATGATGATGCAGATGGTATTTTGGACAATACAGATAACTGTCCCTTGACTTTTAATCCTAATCAGACAGACTCTGATAATGATGGTGTAGGAGACGTGTGTGATGATGATCTTGATAATGATGGTATACCAGATGCACTAGATGATTGTCCTAATACACCTTTAGGTGCTATCGTAGATTTTAACGGCTGCGAAATATTTTCCCTGCCCTCGAATAACTTTTTGGTAAAAGCTATTGGAGAATCTTGTATTTCCAACGACAATGGAAGTATAGAAATCATAACTGAAAATCCACAGAATTATACGGCTACCTTAGCGGGTAATTCTACGAACTCCTCCAACAATTTTTCAACAACAACAGTATTTACCGGCCTTTCCGCTGGTGACTACACTGTTTGTCTTACGGTGGAAGAACAACCTAATTATGAGCGTTGTTTTGACCTCTCTATCACTGAGCCTGAGGCACTTTCTGTCTCATCAAAAACAAATTTGACGAAAAAAGAAGTTACCCTTGCGCTTAATGGTGGAAGTTTATACCATATTGAACTAAACGATAATCTTTATACTACTAGTGATGCGCAAATAATTTTACCGTTAAATGCAGAAATCAATTCCCTATCCGTAATTACAGACAAGGGTTGCCAAGGAGTATACAAAGAGCAGATAATTTTATCCCCAGAAGTTCTAATTTATCCTAACCCGATTGAAAACGGACCCTTATCAGTGTTTCTCGGCCCAATAGCCGTAATGAATGAGGTAGAGGTAAGCATATTTAGTGCCAATGGAAAACTAGAGCTAGCTAAGGTCATAGACTCCACTAATGGCATACTAAGGCTAGATGTTAGTAGTTTATCCTCTGGAATTCATTTTCTAAACATAAAAGCAGGTTCTTCCTTTTTAAACTACAAAATTGTAAAAAGATGAGAAATACTAAAACATATTCACTTCTAATACCCTTATTTCTTTTGCTTTCTTGTGGAGGCGGAGGTGATGACTCGCCAACACCACCTATTGATAACGGAGGAGATGACCCTGTAACCATGATTCCAAATCCGGCAGCTGCTACGTTAATTTTTCCAGAGAATAATTCAGAATGTAACGAGGGAGCCATTGTAAATGAAAACGAAAGCGACGTAAATTTTAGATGGAATGCCTCTGAAAACACAGATAGTTATTCCGTAAAAGTTACGAATTTGTTGACTTCTGAGTCCTTTAATGTGGTACAAGGTGGCACGGAAAGAGTATTTAGACTTCAGAGGGGAACACCTTATGAGTGGTCAGTTGAATCGCGTTCCGACAGAACCAATAATGTAGCTACTAGTGAAAATTCGCGCTTTTTTAATGAGGGTCCAGGGATAGAAAATTATGCTCCTTTTCCGGCACAAGCGATCAATCCCTTAAGAGGAGCTACTTTACCGACAACTACAGAAATATCCTTAGAATGGAATACCAGTGATATTGATGACGATTTAAAAGAATATGAAGTCTTGATCGGAACTTCTATTGAAGCTATTACATCATTAGGGATTTTCACGGATACCAAAACAAATATTTCAGTGAGTTCGGGCACAACCTATTATTGGATGGTGAAAACCTTTGACAATGCAGGAAATAGTTCTAATTCGGAAGAATTTCAATTTAAAATAGAATAAACACTTAACCAAACAGTATATAATAATGAAAAATCAACTTTTATTTTTAATAATTTCATTGTCAATAACCGTTATTGCTTCTGGACAGGAATTCGTCAAAGGAACTAATATTATTAACGCCGGTGTTGGCATTGGAGGAGCTTATGGCAGCTATGCAACATCTTCCCAAAGTCTTGGTATTAGTGCAAGTTATGAACGTGGAATTTGGGAAGTGCCTGGTCCTGGGGTCGTAAGTCTTGGTGGTTTTTTGGGCTATAAAACCTATGACTATAATTTTCTTGGAGGTAGTGATCGTTGGACTTATACTGTGGTAGGAGTAATGGGAGCATACCATTATAATGGATTCAATATAGAAAATCTAGATATTTATGGAGGCGCCATGTTATCCTATAGAATACTATCCTATACTGGTACAAGCGGAAGCTTTGGAAGTAGACCGGGAGCTACTGGATTTCTAGGTGGAAGATTTTTTTTTACAGATAATTTCGCCGCTTTTGCTGAAGCAGGTTACGGCTTTGCCTACTTAACTCTTGGAATATCCATAAGAATATAACTAAGTTACAACCCTTCAGTGAAGTTGCGTTTTGAAATCGGGGGAAACTAGAAATGTACTAGAAGTGGAGGATTTAATTCGTATTTTAAAATACAAGTACTGATCACAAAAGTTATCAACAACCAGTGATAATAACTTTTATGTGCATTTCATCGAAAAAATCAAACATTTTATCTTAAAAACAATTTTCGTCAATAAATTAGAGGACTAGATAATAACACCATAATTGTTCTAGACTAATGTGCGTTCCCTTTTCAAGATTACCCCTGTTTAGTGTCTTATTGGCCATACTCACCCTCCTAAACACTTCTTGTAGTAAAAATTATGATTTGGTCTCGGACTATGTTGTCTTGGAGGAAATTCAAGTATCCAGGGATACTGACTCAGAAGTGGAAGATACAAGCATAGCTGATAAAACCAAATCTGAAACACAGCATTCATCCGCAATCAGCACTCCGTAATTAATCTGTAGTCATATTTTAAATCTTACTTTCAATAGTTGAATACCTTGCGCGAGAAGCGTTAGCCTTTAAAGACCATCATTAGCTTAAAACTATTTTTATTCCAAGCCTTTTGTAATACCTTAGGGTTAAATACTTATTTCAGTACTTCCTTATGCATAAAACTTTTGACCGAAACATTTCCCTTACCGGAAAAATAGATTTTACCGGAATTCAACTAAAAGAACCCATGGACTATGCTGCAGGGGTCCTTGGTGTAAAGGTAGCGTTACAGCATACTTTCAAGGAAATGGGGGCTTTGGAAGCACTTTCGACCCTTTCCAAAATGAACCAAAAAGAGGGCTTTGACTGTGCCGGATGTGCTTGGCCAGACCCAGAAAAGCCTTCCAAGATAGCGGAGTATTGTGAAAATGGTGCGAAAGCATTGGCAGAAGAAGCCACTTATGAAAAAGCCGACGAAGCTTTCTTTAAAAAACATAGTGTTACTGAAATTTCGCAATGGTCCGATTTTAAAATTGGTAAGAGTGGTCGGTTAACGATGCCTATGGTACTTAAAAAAGACAGTCTGCATTATGAACCCATAACATGGGAGGCTGCTTTTAATTTAATAGCCGACGAACTTCAAAACCTAAATAATCCGGACGAAGCTATTTTTTATACTTCCGGACGATCAAGCAACGAAGCTGCATTTCTATACGGATTATTTTCCAGAGCATTTGGCACCAATAATATGCCGGATTGCTCCAATATGTGCCATGAGAGTAGTGGAGTAGCTCTTTCAGAAACACTAGGCATAGGCAAAGGCTCTGTTACTTTAGAGGATTTTGACAAAGCGGAAGTAGTGATCGTGATGGGGCAGAATCCAGGAACCAATCATCCCAGAATGTTATCCGCACTTGAAAAGTGTAAAAATAATGGAGGGAAAATTGTTAGTATTAATCCCCTTTCGGAAGCAGGTCTTATACGATTTAAAGACCCACAGTCTGTTAGTGGAATTCTTAAAGGCACTACCCTAACAGATATTCATTTACAGGTGAAAATAAATCAGGATGTAGCTTTACTGAAACTCATCATGAAAAAATTAGCAGACAGGGATGCCGAGAACAAAATGGTATTTGACCATGAATTTATAACGACCTATACGAACGGTTATGCATCTTTTCTGGAAAATCTTCAAAACTATTCTGAAGAGGAGCTGTTAGCATCATGTGGAGTACCATTGTCTGAAATCTCCAAGGTTGTAGCTCTTCTTTCTAAAAAAAGTAAAATTGTTATCTGCTGGGCCATGGGCCTCACCCAACATAAAAACGGTGTAGATAATATAAAAGAGTGTGTTAACCTCCTGTTATTGAAAGGCAGCTTGGGGAAACCTGGTGCTGGCACTTGTCCGGTTCGTGGTCACAGCAATGTACAAGGTGACCGCACTGTGGGAATAATGCATTATGTTTCAAAGGAGCTGAACACTTCCATAAAAAAGGTATTCGGCTTTGACCCACCCAACGAAAAGGGTTTGGACACCGTTCATGCAATAAAAGCTATGCACGATGCAAAAGCAAAGGTATTTATGGCACTCGGTGGCAATTTTGTTTCGGCTGTTTCCGATACTCAATATACAGCAGAAGCACTTCAAAATTGTTCGCTTACGGTACAAATAAGCACCAAATTAAATCGAAGCCACCTCATTACCGGTAAAACAGCTCTGATTCTACCAACACTAGGACGTTCTGAAAAAGATAATAAAAACGGAAGTTCGCGCTTTTTAACCGTAGAAAATAGTATGGGTAAGGTACACCGTACCAAAGGTATGTTGACCCCAAAATCAAATTATCTTAAAAGCGAACCTGAAATTATTTGTGGTATCGCCCATGCCGTTCTAGGCGAAAAACATAGTGTCCCCTGGCGTACTCTTGGAACAGATTACAATTTAATAAGGGACAAAATCTCCCAGATTATAAAAGGTTTTACCAATGTCACAGAAAAATCTGAAGGTAGTGGCTTTTACCTACCCAACAATGTAAAAGAGCTTGATTTCAGTAAACTCCCCAAAGGAAAAGCACAATTTAGCGTTTGTGAACTTGCCGACCACACACTAAACTCAGATGAATTTCTTCTAATGACCATTAGGTCCCATGACCAGTTCAACACAACAATTTATGGTCTAAACGATAGATACCGGGGAATATACAATGAGCGTAGGGTACTCTTTATGAATGCCAGTGATATGACCGACCATGGTTTCACCAAACTAGATATCGTAGATTTGGTCAGTAATTATGACACTGTTGAACGAAGGGCGGCGCAATTTTTACTAATACCCTACAACATACCTAAAGGGAACCTAGCGGCATATTTTCCCGAAACGAATATGGTTATACCGCATAACCACTTTGCCCGCAGAAGTAACACCCCTATAAGTAAGTCTGTTGTAGTTCGTTTGGAAAAGAAATCTAAAGAAACATAAAATAATACGAATTCCAGGAAGAACAAAAAGCTCGCATTGTACTGTATAGTAGACATAGAAACTACCGGAAACGGAATAAAAGGTAACCGCATTACCGAAATATCCATTTTTAAATTTGATGGACATGAGATCGTGGACGAATTTACGTCCCTTGTAAATCCAGAGTGCGAAATTCCTTATTTTATAACCGGTCTTACAGGTATTGATAATGCGCTGGTAAGAGACGCACCTAAGCTAGAAGATATTGCTCCTAAGATACTTGAGATAACCGCAGATACCATTTTCGTTGCACATAGTGTAAATTTTGACTACAACGTCATCAAAAACGAACTCAAAGGAATTGGTCTGGAGTTTTCTAGAAAAAAATTATGCACCGTTCGCTTATCTAGAAAACTATTACCAGGCTATAATTCGTATAGCCTAGGCAAATTATGCTCGGCAATAGGCATTCCTTTAACCGACCGCCATAGGGCGCGAGGCGATGCCCACGCCACTGTTTTACTCTTTCATAAATTATTAAGGTCTCCATCCGCGGAAAGCGTTTTTAAAACATTTCTTAACGCACGTTCCCAAGAAGCCACCTTACCCCCTGCACTACCCAAAGCTGAATTTGAAAAATTACCGAGTACACCAGGCGTTTATTATTTTAAAGATGCTAAAGGGAAAATAATCTACGTAGGAAAAGCGATAAACATTAAGAAAAGAGTGCTAAGCCACTTTTACGATAAGGCCACTAAAGAACTAGCTTTATGCGGAGATACGGCATTTCTCGATTTTGAAGAAACGGGCAGCGAGCTTATTGCCCTATTATTGGAGTCTAGTGAAATAAAAAAGCACTACCCCAAATACAATAGCGCTCAAAAGCGCAACATTCAGCAATATGGCATCTTTTATTATGAAGATAGAAGTGGAATACTGCATTTGGCCTATAACAAATTAAAAATGGCTCCTAATGCCTTAGCTATTTTTTATAGCACTACCGAGTGCCGCCTTTATATGGAGGCGCTCTGTGAAACCCATGGGTTATGTCCAAAGTACTGCCATCTGCAAGAAAATATAAGCTCCTGCTCGCATTATAAGATAAAACAGTGTATTGGCATATGCACGGACCTATCACGTTTAGAAGCATATAATACCAAAGTTCTAAAGGCCATTTCATCTTTAAGGAATAGCAAAGAGGACTATATCATAAAATTAAAAGGAAGAACTAAGGAAGAAGTAGCTTTTATTATCGTAGCTAACGGGGTGTACTCAGGTTATGGCTTTGTCCCAAGCGATATACAGATAGATCACCCAAATGATTTAGACTTTTACCTTATCCCACAAAAAAATACACTGGAAACACAACGACTGGTGGAGTCATTCGTACGTAAAAATCCGTCTAAAGTTCTTGAAATTACTAAGGAAAAACTAAGCGTGTAGGAGCGTTAATCGTTCATTTTCTTATACATACGAACGACAAAGAGCAACCATATCATAAATATGATTCCAACAAAAATCGAATACAATAAAATAAAATCCACTACTTCTTATATTTCAGATAGTTCATAAAACCAAGGATGGTGGGTGCCCAAAAAGCTATAAAAATGGCATCTAATTTTTTTCCGCTGAGAAACAAAACCTCAGAGACTACGATTATGGATAGGACTACTAAAAGCAATATGCAATTCATTGCTCCTATACGTTCAATAAAATTTTTAATCATTGCTGTAATACAAATCCTACTTAAAGGTATTAATAATATTTTTAAAATTTTAACGAATCATTAAGTTTTTTTTAACATTTAATGATTTCTCAAAGAAAAGCCTAAAATAATGAATATTTCAGGCTAAACAAGTACGTATATTTAATTTTTGTAACGCTATAGGAACGCCTTGGACTATAATGTGCTAGGACAGACATAATCGGTCATCTTTAGTCCCTCTTTTTTTAAAGCACCAAAACCACCTGCAACATCTATTAAATTATGAATTCCCCTACTCTTTAAAATAGATGCAGCGATTACAGAACGGTAACCACCGGCACAATGTAAAAAGAAGGGCTCCTTCTCAGGGAAATCGGCTAGATAGTCATTCAAATTACTTAGCGGGGTATGCGTAGCGGATTCCAAATGTTCGGAAAGAAACTCTCCTTCCTTTCTAACATCGAACACCGGAACTTTTTTCCGAGCGAGTTTCGCTTTAACCTCGGAAGCAGTTACAGAAATAATACTATCCGTCTCCTTACCAGCTTCCACCCATGCATTCAATCCTCCGTTTAGATACCCTATGGTTCCATCAAACCCAACTCTTGACAATCGGGTGACCGCCTCCTCTTCTTTTCCTTTAGGAGCAACCAAGAGCAAAGGCTGCTTGGTATCTGCTATCAAAGCGCCAACCCACGGAGCAAAATCACCATTAAGACCAATGAAAATTGATCTTGGAATGTGTTGCTTCACAAAATCTGCCTGTGTTCTTACATCAAGCACTAAAGCCTCGGTTTCATTTGCGGCGAACTCAAACTCTTGTGGAGTCAAAGCTCTCATTCCCCTATCTAAAACCTCGGAAATATCTTCGTAACCCTCTTTATTCATCTTTACATTAAGGGGAAAGTATTTAGGCGGAGGAAGAAGCCCGTCCGTCACTTCTTTTACAAACTCCGGCTTGGTCATATTCGCCCTAAGGGCATAGTTCATCTTTTTTTGATTACCCAGAGTATCCACCGTCTCTTTCATCATATTTTTACCACAGGCAGATCCCGCACCATGAGCGGGGTACACGATAACATCATCCGCTAAGGGCATTATCTTGTTCCGTAAGCTATCATAAAGAGTTTCCGCTAACTGTTCCTGGGTTAAGTGCGCCGCTTTTTGTGCTAAATCTGGTCTACCTACATCTCCGAGAAATAAGGTATCACCAGAGAAAATAGCATGGTCTTTACCATTTTCATCTTTTAATAGGTAAGTAGTACTTTCCATAGTGTGCCCCGGAGTGTGCAAAGTCTTAATCGTAAGTTTACCCAAACGAAACTCTTGACCATCCTCGGCAATAACAGCCTCAAAAGAGGGATTTGCAGTAGGGCCATAAATTATAGGTGCACCTGTCTCTTTCGAGAGGGTTACGTGACCGCTAACAAAATCTGCGTGAAAATGTGTCTCGAAAATATATTTTATGGTAGCATTAGCCGCCTTGGCTCTTTCTATATAGGGTGTTACCTCTCGTAACGGGTCAATAATGGCGACTTCGCCATCACTCTCAATATAATACGCACCCTGTGCCAGACACCCCGTATAAATCTGTTCTATTTTCATCTTACTATTCTTTTACTTTTTCGCATGAACGAAAATCTCTAAAAATCAAATGTTCTATAATAAACTAGCGTAATAACTGCTACAAAAATACAGGAATTACCTGCTTTGATTTCATGATAATTGTCATTTCCTCTTACTGTTTTCATAGGCTACCCTAGAACCTACTATGGAAACCGCTTTTGGGTCATCAAAGAACGAAACGGCCTCCTTAGTCTTAACAAAAAGATATTCTCTATGCAATTCATTAATAATTCCTGAACTAAAGATAATATCGCGGGTAGGGCCTATGGCGCCGGCAATGTAAAATTGTAATCCCGCTGTATGAATCTCATTAATTAGCTTCGTTAACATATCTGCACCAGTAGCATCAATATAGTTTATCGCTTCAGCATTTAAGATAACCGCTTTTAGGTCGGTACCTTTTTCAGACACATGTCTTAAAAGTTCCTTTTTAAAATAAGTAGCGTTGCCAAAATACAACTGCGCATCAAAACGCACAATTAATAAATCTTCCCTCACCTGAACCTCATCTCCGAAACGCCTTATGTTCTTATAGTAGTCCGTATTTTTAATATTTCCTAATACCGCAAAATGTGGATTTGAAGTACGGTATACCATGAGCAATAGTGAACAAAGCACTCCAATTAAAATACCCACGGTTATACTTATAAAAAGCGTACTCAAGAACGTTATGATAAGTATAATGAACTCATCCCGTCTGTTGTTCCATAAACTTTTCGCATATTTTAAATCAATTAAACTAAAAACCGAAACCATGATAATACTGGCCAAGATAGCATTGGGTAAATACTGAAAAATAGGCGTTAAAAACAACAGGGTTATCACCACTAAAGCTACACTAAACAGGGAGGATAATAGTGTTTTTGCCCCGGTTTCATAATTAATAGCAGAACGGGAAAAACTGGCCGTTACAGGATATGCTTGAAAAAGAGAGCCTACCATATTGGATGCGCCTAAAGCAATTAATTCTTGATTTGCTACAATAGTCTCCTCTCCACCTTTTTCCTCCAATGCCTTACCGATGGAAATTGCCTCTAAATAACCCACCAAGGCTAAAGCCAAGGCAATTGGCCATAACCGTTTAACATCTTCTAGCTTTAAATCTGGTAGTACAAACGATGGTAATCCCTGCGGTATTTCTCCCACCAATTCCACTCCATATAATTTTAAATCCCAAAGATAAACTCCTAGGATACCAAGTAATACTATGATTAGGATAATGGGAATATTCTTATTCCATTTCTTGAAAAGAATTATCAGTACGATACCCAAAAGCCCAATACCCAAATCGTACGGATTGGTATCACCTACTTTCTGGATTGCATTTTGAAGTAGCTCATGAAAACGACTACTCCCCGAAATTTCCGCACCTAATAAGTGTTTTAATTGACTTAGGATTATTATAACCGCTGCCGCAGAGGTAAAGCCGTTAATAACAGGTTTGGATAAAAAATTCACTAAAAAACCCATTCTGAATAAGCCCAGTAAAAATTGAATGGCCCCGACCATTAAGGCCAGAACCACTACCATTGCGATATAATTTTCCACACCGGATATGGCCAAAGTTCCAAGACCAGCAGCGACAAGTAGAGAATCCATTGCTACGGGACCAACAGCTATTTTCCTAGAGGTTCCTAAAAAAGCATAGGTAATAACCGGAAAAAGTGACGCATATAGTCCATAAACAGGTGGTAGTCCCGCAATCATAGCATAGGCCATACCTTGTGGCACCAGCACAATACCTACGGTTAACCCAGCAATTAAATCCTTAAGGAAATTTGTCTTCTTATAGGTAGCTATCCATGAAAAAATAGGTAGAATACGTTGCACAGCACAAAGTTAATCAATATTGGCAGTACAATCGAGGATTGATACTATAAGCACACTAACCCTATAAATTTAATACCGGAAAACCTTTTTAATCATTGAGTTTCCCTAAAAATACATTCACCTTGGGGTTGATAGGGTTGCCTGATGCCCTGCGCAACACCACAATCTGCCCAGCATGCCAAATAGCATCTTCTATAGGGCCGTTGATGTGGTTCCAAAAAGGAAATTCAGAACTACCTTGGGTGCGGATAAATATAATTTTATGTTGGGATAAATCGGAAGACTTTAAAAACAAGGCGCTCGCTACCTTAAAGTTCGCTAAAGTGGCCTGTCTTTTTTCCTCATAACTTAGTTCCGCTTGCGCTGTGGTATAATCGGTAGGTTGCTGCTTTGCAGAATTCATTATAGTTTTGGACAGTCCGTACAAATGGTCTATAGTCTGCACCATAGTTCTAGACTCCTCCGTAGGTTTGTAATCTAAGTCTACTTCCCTTAAACCTTCTGTAGCCCAGTAGTACCTGAACCCAAGACCATCTATCATCCGAGACACCACGGCTCCAGCGGTATATTCTTTTGGTGCATCTGGTATTGTGGCATAATACGCCTCGGGATTCGGTTTTTCTTGGGCACCCATAACATTACTTAAGACGATACTACAAACAAATATGATTTTTTTCATTTCTAATGATGAGAATTTTGTCCTAAAACGGTTTTATGAATACACTAAACGTTTTAGGTGCTGTCCCCAATTTTTCAAAGCCCAAATGAAGTTGTTCTTGAGGCACTGCATAGGGATAAAAAGTAATAGGTTCTATACAAACCATATTGTTAACTTCTGTCCACAGCATAAAATTTCCAAATCCTTGTGTTGTAATCTCCAAGGACTTTTCGTCTTTTAATAGTATTTGTGCACAATCAGGGACTTGAAAAGCCCTACTCCCAACGGCTATAACCTCATCTAGAGTAATGCTTTTTTCCTGTGTTGAAATAATAGGCTTTTTGCTCCCTAGTTTAAAAGCAGGATGATAGCCTAACATAAAAGGCATACCCTTTTCACCTGAGATATTAAAAACAACGGCTAATCCGTTTTCTGTAAGTTCAAAAGATTTTTGAAATCCAAAATCATAGGGCCAGGCTAATTTTTCTTCGGTCGACTTTGATGGATATTTAGAATTTTTAACCGGCGTATGGGCCACGTACTTCTTCTCGAAAGTAGCTTTTGTTTCAGTTTGATGTATTCCTTCATACCTCATTTCTCTCAGTAAACCGTGCTGGTCCTGAATAGCAGCGCTCTTTGGAGTCATTACCTTGAAATTAGCCTCGTTCGTAGGCCCTATTATGGGAAACATTTCGGTATCTGCATTACGCCAACCTGGACTCCCTTTTTGATGTATAAATTCGTGACCAGAAACCGAATAGCTTACCAATTCCCCTTCATCAATTTGTACGGATTGCTTTCCTAGTCTAAGTGCGGTCATATTTTTGTTATGCATTAAAAGTGGTTACAGCGTATCTATTTGAGAATCCATCCAACTAAGGCGGTCACCTATCCAATCATTTAGATAACCAAGCTCTTCTGCATAGGTATTACCAACAAAATTATTAGGCCATACGTACACACCCAGAACGGGCCAGAGATTAAAATTAGCATCGACAGCACCAGATTGGATTAAAGTGGTGGTGTAGGTATCCACGCTACCAAAGATGGCACTATCAGATAATACGCCACCACGGAGTTCGTTCCAACGGGCTTTTAACCTTGCCACGTAAGCCGGGTCCTCCATTAGGCGTTCCCACCAGAAGGGAATCTGCCAAAAATCTTCTGGACATCGCTCATTAAATTTATAGGCCCAAACATTAGTGGCTCCTCCATCGCAATAATCGGCATTTCCAAAGGCCAGGTTAAAATCCCATATAGGACCCATCTTCAACTTTTCGTTTTTATCCTTATGCATAAAAGTACTTAGTCGATACCCATCTACATTATTTGAGAGCTCATTCAAAATAAAGAAGTCTATAAAACTATCTACATCGATGTACGCAGCATAACCTGTTTCCGTATCGGCAAAATTGTCCGAAGCAAGGGCGTTTTCAAAAGCTGCAATATAGTTGGAAATATAGCCCTTTTGCGCTGTAGTGATATCTTCCGCATCCGGCTCTTCATATAAAAAGTTGATTTCCTGTCCTAAAGTGGCATCCAATGGGGTATATTCCGAAGCGAATGAATTCTGGTCATTATAACCCTCACCCAAATTGGCACCAGCTGTTTTATCAATCTTCAGAATATAACCGCCTGTAAGGTCATCTCCAGAGTTTTCGTCCTCCTTTAGCTTATTGATATCGATACGATTAGAATCTCGTTTCAACTTCTCCATGAACACATAAACGCCTTGATCAATACCGTTAATGGAAACCTCAACAAACTGGGTTCTGCTAGCATAGCGCTGCATGGCTCTGGACAAATCATAAATCAGCATATTCCGCATTAAGGATTTATCACTGTAAGGCGCATAGAGTATCCAGTCTTCTTCCTCGGGGTAATCTAAAAGTGATACGTCCAAATCCTCATTGACCGCATCCCTAGTTTCAAATCCAAAAGATTTTTTAGGAAAAAACTGAGAAGAAGCACCCCTGATTTCTATACCCATATTCCCCTCGTAGGAAATAACATCTGACTTTGAAATGACAAAAGTAGCATCTGACTTTGGTTCGTCTACAATCTCATTACCATTCGTAGAAATAGCTAGTAGTGGCAACTCAATAACCTCAGGAACTTCAATTTCTTCCACTTCTTTCTCAGGTAAGGGGTCATCCGAACTACAACCAGAAATATATAACATAACGAGACAGAGTGCTACGTAACGCAGTGCTTTATATGGGGAAGATTGTAGCGTTCTCATAATTATTTTTTATTTCTAAGATACTTAAAAATGTACTTATTCCAGAAAACCCTGTTCTTTCATCCACTCATCATTGAACATTTTTCCGACATAACGACTACCATGATCATGGAAGAGCACCACCACGACATCGTCTTTGGTAAAATGCTTTTTTAATTGCAATAAACCTTTAATTGCCGCACCCGCTGAGTTCCCTAAAAACATAGCCTCCTCTTTTGCCAAACGCTGCGTATACACTGCGGCATCTTTGTCCGTTACCTTGGTGAAACCATCGATAACCCCAAAATTTACATTTAGTGGCAAAATATCCTCACCAATGCCCTCCGTTATATAAGGGTAGATTTCTTTCTCGTCGAAAATACCAGTTTCATGATACTTTTTAAAAACAGAACCATAGGTATCTATTCCCCATATTTTTATATTGGGATTCTTCATTTTTAAATAAGAACCTACTCCAGAAATAGTACCTCCAGTACCAACGCCCACAACAAAATGGGTAACCTTCCCGGCCGTCTGTTCCCATATTTCAGGGCCAGTACTTAAAAAATGTGCCTTGCAGTTAGATGGATTATCATATTGATTTACGTACCACGAATTAGGTATTTCCTTAGCAAGTCTTTTGGCCGTGCTGTAATAACTCCGTGGGTCTTCCGGAGCAACATCCGTTGGGCACACATGAACTTCGCTACCAACGGCCCTTAGAATATCCATTTTCTCCTTGGACTGCTTATCGCTAATGACACAGATCATCTTATAACCTCTAATAGTTGCCGCTAAAGCCAAGCCCATCCCTGTATTGCCAGACGTACCTTCTATTATAGTTCCTCCAGGTTTCAACACTCCGGCCGCTTCCGCATCCAAGACCATTTGTAGTGCCATACGGTCCTTTACCGAATTCCCCGGGTTAAAGGTTTCATACTTTGCAAGTACTAAGCAGGGAAGTGCTGCGGTTAGCTTGTTCAGTTTAACCAAAGGAGTGTTCCCAATGGTTTCCAATATGTTTTCTGCGTATTTCATTTTCATATATTCAATTGCTTCGCTCCATTTATTTATTCGAACCTTATGGCCTTTACAGGTGTTATTTTAGTGATGATATAGGAAGGTATGAGTAGCATCAATAAGCATAACACCAACACGCCCACATTTAACAAAATAACCGTCATGACATCTATATGCACCGGTATGTATTCTATGTAATACTCCTTAGGATTTGGAAATTTAAAAAGCTTTAGCTGGTCTTGCGCAATAATAATTCCTAAGCCGATAAGATTTCCCCAGAATAGTCCTACCCCTATTAAATAAGCAGCGTTATAAAGAAACACCTTTCTAATACTCCAATTAGTAGTACCCAATGCTTTCAAAATACCGATCATGGATGTTCGCTCTAAAATAAGTACCAAAAGTGCAGTAATCATATTTATACCACCGACAATGATCATAATACCTATGATTAATGCAATATTAAAATCGAATAGACCGATCCACTCAAAAATCTTATAGTATTTATCCTTTAATGTTCGCGTATTTAAACTGGATACGGTCTTACCGTATATCTCTGCGCTTTTAGCATCTATATCATCAAAGCTTTCTAAAAAAATTTCAAAATTCCCAATTTCATCGGAATCCCATTTATTCATACGTTGTATATGGCGAATGTCTATAAAGATAAATCGGCTGTCTATCTCTTCAAAACCACTATCATAAATACCTTTAATGGTAAACTTACGTTGATTTGGAATCTTATTAGTATCATCATCCCGAAGAAAAAAAGTAAAAAAGGAATCTCCGTTCTTAAGTCCAAGGCGACTTGCGGAGATACGAGAAATAAGCACCTCATCATTAATATTTCCGCCATAGTTAGGCAATGTGCCTTCCACCAGAAACTCTGCTATTGCGCTCCAATTAAAATCACTCCCGACCCCTTTGGCTATAATACCTTCAAAAGTATCCGCGGTTCTAATTATGCCTCCTTTGGTGGCAACCGCCTGTATATGTTCAATACCCGAAACAGATTTAAATTCCGGATAAAAATCTTGATTTTTTGATATGGGGGTTACGGATATCTCAGAACTATTGTTGTCATAATTAGAAATTTGCACATGCCCATTGAACGCTGTTACTTTTTCCCTGATTTTATGCTTTAAGCCTACCCCCGTTGCAATGGCGATCAGCATCATAATAATACCAAGGACAATAGCTGTAATAGCTATTTTTATTATTGGTGCGGAAATGCTAATTTTATGCTCCTTACCCGTAATAAGCCGTTTGGCGATAAAATATTCTAGGTTCAAATGATATTATTTTTATCCAATTTCAAAAGTACAGTTTTATTATCGTTTTTAATATGTGCTTCCTGCGGAAACCCAGCTAAGAATACCACTGCACAGACAGAAAATACGTTAGAAATACCTACGGAAACAGCTCCGGAAAAAATTATGGTTGCCGCCAATAGAACCGCGATTTACCTTCCTTTAATAAAAGGTAAAAAGATAGCCGTAGTAGCTAACCAGACGAGTGTCCTCTATAAAGACACAGGGTATACCCATTTGGTAGATTCTTTACTGAGTTTACAAATTGATATTAAAAAAGTCTTTTCCCCGGAACATGGTTTTCGTGGTAAGGCCGATGCAGGGGAAAAAGTAAAGGACGGTCTAGATACACGAACTGGCTTGCCCATAAAATCCCTTCACGGCAAGAACAGAAAGCCCACACCATCGCAATTAAATGATATAGATTTAGTGCTCTTTGATATTCAGGATGTAGGCGTACGTTTTTACACCTATATCGCCACAATGCAATTGGTGATGGAGGCCTGCGCAGAAGCAGGTATACCCGTGCTTGTTTTAGATAGACCTAACCCAAATGCGCATTATATCGGCGGACCTACCATGAAAGCGGAACACACTAGTTTTTTGGGCATGACGAAAATACCGCTTGTTTATGGGATGACCATTGGTGAGTATGCCCAAATGATAAACGAAGAAGGTTGGCTGACAGATGGGAAAAAGACCGATTTAACTGTTATTCCTTTAGAAAACTGGTCGCGCAACATTGCATACCACTTACCTATTAGACCATCTCCGAATCTACCCAATGACACTGCTATTACTTTGTATCCTAGTCTTGGACTTTTTGAAGGAACTAACGTCAATGCCGGTCGTGGTACCGAGTTTCAATTTCAGCGGTATGGGGCTTCATTTTTAGATTCCACCAAATATGATTTTAGTTATGTTCCAGAACCTAATTTTGGTTCTAAATATCCTAAAGAAGAAGGTAAAACCTGTTATGGCTCGGATTTATCCAGAACAGCTAGAATGAACGAATTCACTTTAAAATGGATAATAGAAGCCTATCAAAACTGTACCGACAAATCTAAATTTTTTCTTACCGATGGATTTACAAAACACGCCGGAACCACCAAACTACAAGAGCAAATTGAAGCAGGTCTTTCAGAAACTGAGATAAAAGCTACTTGGCAGGCTGATTTAGAAGAGTTTCAGGAAATTAGAAGGAAATATATAATTTACAAATAGTTAGCTTGATTTAGAATTTTTGTATGCCTTGAGCGCAAGCCCTGCACTAGCTACTGAACCAGCAACTCCTATAAATGTTTCTCCGGAAAATATTAGAAATACTCCTGCTACAAAACCACAAACACCAATTACTAAAGTCATTTTTGACGTATTACCTCTATTCTTATCCATTTTTGTAGCATAGAATTCTAATTGAAATTTAAATCAATGTGCATGAGCGCAGAACAGTTAATCAGCATGTATTTGTGTTGGTCTACGATATTTATGAAAAGGTTGTTTTAAAAGTCCTTTGATACTTGAGTTCTCTTTTTCGTCAGGAAAAGTGTCCACCCCATAGGTAATGTTCTCCGGCTCTAGCTCCATAAAAGTTCCGAACAATCGGTCCCATATAGAAAAAATGTTCCCATAGTTACTATCCGTATAGGGGAGCACAAAATGGTGGTGTACCTTATGCATGTCTGGCGAAACGATTACCCAACTCAAGGCTTTATCCAAACCTCTTGGTAAACTAATATTCGCATGATTAAACTGGGAAAGCACCACAGAAATACTTTGATATAGCATGATAATCCCTACCGGCGCACCCACAACGAATACCCCAATGAGGGTAAACAGGTATCTAATTAAACTTTCTAAAGGATGATGTCTATTAGCCGTAGTCGTATCCACATTGTGGTCGGAATGATGTACCAGGTGTACCATCCATAAAGGTTTTACTTTATGCTCTACCAAATGTGCCGTATATGCCCCGATCAAATCCAATAACATAATCCCCAAAACCACATATAACCATAAGGGCATTTCCGGAAGCCAATTGATAATCCCAAAATTGTTTTGGATGGTCCAATCCGAAGTTTTCAATAGCAAGAAAGCCAAAGGGAAGTTTATGATTATGGTAGTTAAAGTAAAGAATAAATTAGGCAATGCGTGTTTCCACTTTTTGTATTTAACACTGAACAGGGGCACTATCCCCTCTAATATCCAAAAAAAAGTAATTCCCCCTACCAAAATTAAACTGCGGTGTAAAGGTGGTATCGTTTCAAAATAGGTCATTAAAGTCTCCATAGGCTAAAGATAATAATTTAGTTGTTTTACACAGCGCGCTGTTTTTGAGGTTGATTGTTTAAACTCCGCTCATGACAAGAGACGCTAGCTAGTAAGAAACAAGGCACTAAAAAGCTGGAAGTATTAGTTTTTAATTAATTTCTTCATGTTTTCCACAATATTAAATGCAGCTGGACAAATAGCGACATTCTTAAGTGTAAGGTGACTTATTTGTTGAAATTTTTTTCTATCCGTATGAGGAAATTCTCTACAAGCTTTTGGTCTAACTTCGTAGATAGAACAGTGGTTATCCGCTCCCAGAAACGTACAAGGTACCTTTTGTAATACAAAATCATACTCCTCATCCATACGTAAATACTGTGCAATGAATTTTTGAGGTTTCATCCTAAAGTGCTTTGCTATTCTTTCTACATCAGCATTTGTAAAGAGTGGCCCAGTGGTCTTACAGCAATTGGCACAAGTAAGACAATCTGTTCGTTTAAATTCTTTCTCATGCAGTTCCTGCATGATATAATCTAAATTTTTAGGCGGTCTCTTTTTAAGCTTAGCAAAAAACTTCTTGTTTTCTGTATGTTTGTCCTTTGCTTTTTTAGGTAATTCCCTTAAGACATGTTCCATAAACGCACATTAATGTCGTAAAACTAGCAAAGTCGTACTTAAAAAGTGAGGATTAACTTTTAAAATAGCGTATTTGAAGAAAGATATTTTTGGCAAGGCCCTACTGGATTATCAAGCGGGAAACTATACCGAGGACATCAAAACCTATTCTTCTTTAGCCGAAGAAGATGTGATGCCCCTACCCTATCTTTTTAGAGCTTTTGAAGAAATGCCTTTTCTGGAACAGCAAGCATTATCCCTATGCAAAGGTACCATCTTGGACATTGGGTCCGGTGCTGGAAGTCATGGCCTATACTTACAGAACAAGGGATTGCAAATTACTTGTTTAGACCATTCTGCCGGGGCAATAACAGTATGCCGAGCACGTGGAGTAAAGGAAACACATCTCGGTGACATTTTTGATGTAGAAGGAGAAAGCTTTGACACCCTTTTATTACTTATGAACGGAATCGGTATCGCTGGGCAATTAAAAAATTTAGATGTATTCCTGAATAAACTCAAATCACTTTTGAGACCTGGGGGACAAATTCTATTGGATTCTAGCGATATTGTCTACATGTACGAAACCGATGAAGACGGCGGGTTTTGGATTCCTGACAACCTCGATTATTATGGAGAAGTACAGTTTCAGATGGAGTACAAAAAAGAAAAAAGCAACTATTTTAATTGGCTATATTTAGACTACAACACTTTACAACGCGCAGCCCTTTATAACGATTTGTCCTGCGAACTTGTAAGTGAGGGCGAACATTACGACTATTTAGCTAGATTATCCTTTAAAAAATAATAGCAGGCACGTTTTTTGCGTTAAGACATTAAAAAAAAGATTATGAAAAAGCTCCAAAGTATTTTTTTATCGGCCTTATTATTATTAGCTATTTCTTGCAATAAAAATAATGATGATGCCCCTGAGCTAGAACAAGAAGTGGACAAAACTGCAAATCTTCTAGCTACCGGGGACTCTGCAAATGATATACTTTCCAATGCTTCCTTCGATAAAATTCTCATACAAATTGGGTTTGTCACAGGTTTTAGACCTACAAATGCCGCTATGCAAGAATTTACAGCTTTTTTACGGGAACGCACGTTCAAAGAAGATATTGAGGTAATTTATACGGAGTTAGAATCACCAGAAGAGGAGAATTTAACCTTACAGGAAATTGATGAATTGGAAAGAGAAAACAGAACGGCCTACAATAATGGAAAAACTTTAGCTATCTATATTTATTTCGCCGATGCTCCTGCCGTCGGTGATGAAGGTGATGAGGGTATTGTAACGCTTGGCGCTGTTTATAGAAACACCTCCATGGTCATACACGAAGTTACAGTTAGGCGATTGGCTGCGCAGAGCTCCTTCATTACCAACGCCGATGTAGAAGCAGCCACATTGAATCATGAATTCGGACATTTGTTCGGGTTAGTAAATCTGGGTACCCCTGCGATAAACGATCATGAAGATCCTGATGCTCTCAATCACTGTAACGTGCAAGGTTGTTTAATGAGGGCCCAGTTACAGTTTGGAGGTCCTTCTGGCAGGTCATCTATCTTAGCGTCCAAAAGTAGTTATGAAGGTGGTATCAAAGCCGGTTGTATTCTTTCTGGTCAAAATGTACTGAATCTCTTACAGTCGAACACAGGAAAGAATTCTGCGGCACCAGGACTAGATGCGGAGTGTATTTTGGATATACAAGCCAACGGAGGGCGTTAATGCTGGTTCATTCCTTCGACTAAGCTCAGGACAAGGTTTGATGGTTGATGGTTGATGGTTGATGGTTGATGGTTGATGGTTGATGGTTGATGGTTGATGGTTGATGGTAAAATATTCTTTTCAGAAATAGCATACGCTTAAATAAGCCATACCAATTCACTAATATCACTTATTAATAACTACTGACTACTGACTCTAAGGTATGTTCAAATACTTATGGGTCTGCAAGGACACTTTCCATTTTGGGTTTTTCATCACATAATCTACAATTAAAGGGGTCACCTTATCCTTTACGCTCCATTCTGGCTGCAAATACAGTATACAATTAGCATTTGTTAATGCTGCTTGTTCCTCGGCAAAGATAAAATCGTGCTTGTTATAGATAATTATTTTCAGTTCGTGAGCTTCATCATATATCTTACCTTCAGGTAGTTTATTCTTCTTGGGCGACAAACATATCCAATCCCAAAGACCGGTCAAAGGATAAGCACCGGAGGTTTCAATATGCGTTTTTAGATTTTCCTGTTTAAGAGCGGAAGTTAATGGTCCCATATCCCAAGTCAGTGGTTCCCCACCGGTAACTACAATGGTATCCGAATATTTTGTAGCATTAGCAACGATTAAATCAATATTGGTTGGCGGATGTGTGTCCGCATTCCAGCTTTCCTTCACATCGCACCAATGACACCCTACATCACAACCACCTACCCGTATAAAGTAAGCTGCCGTACCTTTATGAAAACCCTCTCCTTGTATGGTATAAAACTCCTCCATCAAGGGTAACATAACTCCCTTATCCACTAATTTTAATACGTCCTGTTTATCCATCGTACAAAGATAGGAATAACGCTTTTTAAAATTATAGCATTGCCGCTTTAAGTAAATGAAGGTATTAGTCTCAACAAAACGGAGATTAAAATCTACGTAGTGTTAATTACATTTAATAAGACCTCGGTACTTCTTCTTTTGTATTGCTCAGAAATCAGCTATTTTTATCAAAAATAAATAACATGGGTTCCAAAGAAGATTTCTTTGCACATATTGAAAAAGGCTATACGACCAAGGGTGATTTTATTACCATGGGAGCCGCTATGCTTGGCGAAGAGACGATTACAGATGCACTGGTAAAGATACCAGTCAAAACGTTAAATCGTCATGGTTTAATCGCAGGAGCAACAGGAACCGGGAAAACAAAAACGCTTCAAGTACTGGCGGAAAATTTATCCGATAAGGGAATTCCTGTTTTATTAATGGATTTAAAAGGAGATTTAAGTGGCCTAGCACAACCCAGCCCAGGTCATCCTAAAATTGATGAACGGCACACTAAAATCGGGATTCCTTTTGAAGCAAAAAAATTTCCAGTGGAAATACTTTCCTTATCGGAACAGGACGGAGTTAAGATGAGAGCTACGGTATCTGAATTTGGACCAACATTATTATCTCGTATTTTAGATCTTACCGAGACCCAGGAAGGAATCGTTGCGGTAATCTTTAAATATTGTGATGATAACAAACTACCCTTATTAGATTTAAAAGACTTCAAAAAAGTCTTACAATACGCAACGGGCTCCGGAAAAGCGGAATTCACCAAAGACTATGGGCGTATTTCTACAAGTTCCACAGGTACTATACTTAGAAAAATAATTGAGCTAGAGCAACAGGGTGCCGATTTATTTTTTGGCGAGAAATCTTTTGAAGTAGACGATCTTACTAGAATAGATGAAAACGGAAGGGGTTATATAAATATTCTAAGACTAACGGATATTCAAGATAGACCTAAACTTTTTTCTACCTTTATGCTAAGTCTTTTGGCAGAAATCTATGCCAATTTTCCTGAACAAGGGGATAGCGATAGACCGGAACTTATTCTTTTTATAGATGAGGCACATCTTATCTTTAAAGAAGCATCCAAGGCTTTATTAGACCAAATAGAAAGTATTGTTAAGCTCATTCGTTCTAAAGGAATTGGGCTTTATTTTGTAACACAGAACCCTACGGATGTTCCCAACGAAGTACTTGCCCAATTGGGTCTCAAAGTACAACATGCATTAAGAGCCTTTACGGCAAGAGACAGAAAAGCCATAAAATTAACTGCTGAAAATTATCCGATCTCTGAATATTACAATACCAAAGAAGTACTTACTTCCTTAGGCATTGGAGAAGCACTTATCTCCGCATTAGACGAAAAAGGAAGACCAACACCATTGGCCGCAACCATGTTACGGGCGCCGATGAGCCGTATGGATATTTTAACGGAAAAAGAACTTAAGGATGTCATTGAAAAGTCAAGTCTCGTTAAAAAGTATGGAGCGATAATCGATAGGGAAAGTGCCTATGAAATATTAAATGAAAAAATTGAAAAAGCAGAAGTTCTTGCTGCAAAGGAAAAGACAAAGCCAAAGACCAGAAGCAGAACTACAAGAAGGAGCACAAGACAAAACCCGGTTATAAAGGTATTAACCAGTGCCACTTTTATTAGAGGTGTTTTGGGCGTGTTAAAGAAAGTAATGCGTTAGGAAGGCTCCGAAATAAAATTTTTAATAAAAACCTCGACGATTCAACGAAAATTACATCTAATTTCAAATTATTATAGTAGTACATGAAATCAATCAAAACAATCATCATCCTTTTCTCCTGTATTTTGTTAACGCAGTGCACAGAGAAAAAAAACAGCAACTTCATACTTTCTTCCGATCAAGTTGGAAAATTGAACAAAAATACTTTAGCTAGAGATCTGGAACTTATTTACGCTGAAGATTCTCTAGTTATGGATACGGTAAAATTAAACTTTGGAAGTGGCGCAAGTAAAATAAAGGTTTTTGAAAAAGGAGGTGCACATCTATTGACCTTAACTCCAAATTCCGACAGCATACCGACGGTGCAAAATATAAAAGTTAATGACCCTAGATACATCACCGACAAAGGCATAAATGTAAATAGTACGTTTAAGGATATTAAAGATAATTATCAAATAAAAAAGATAATTACCTCCTTAAACAACGTGGTGATTCTTTTAAAGAATAATGATATTTATTTTACTATTGACAAAACAGAGCTTCCCGCAAGTCTGCGCTATAAAGCCAATACAGATATTGAAGCAGTACAAATACCGGATACCGCCAAAATAAAGTATATGATGATCGGGTGGGATTAAAAGTTGTTCGTTACGTTTATAAAACCCCGCTTTAAACCTATTATTTTATTTGAAACCGTTCTTTATTGTTCAGTACTTTAGGACTGTTTAGCTGCATCCATTCCGTAAGCTGTATTAATTTTTCAACGTACTTTTTTCCAAAATCACTTAGACTGTACTCTACTCGTATAGGAACTTCGGGATACATTTTCCTCACCAGATAACCATCTGTCTCCAACATTTTAAGACGTTCACTTAGTACTTTATTGGAAATACCGTAGACATATTTCTTCAGCTTATTAAAACGCAACACAGGAAAGTAACCTAAATATAGAATGATAAGAATACTCCATTTGTCAGAGGCTAAGGCCAACACATCGCGTACTGGACATAATTCCGGTGGATTTCTATAATCGATATGACCAAACATTTTTTTTAATTTTTTTGCCGTCTTAACTTGCTGATTGTCAATTATAGTTTCCATTACGATACTAGATTAGAATTATGTAACCAATGGTGAATACAAATCATTTATGTATTTTTGATTACAAATAAAAACTAAGTTACTAAAAGTAACCATATGAAAAAACTCTTGGCCAATTTCATTCCAAAACTTTACGGTATGTTCCTGAATTTATTGGCCATAACCAATCCAACAAAAGCTGCAAAAAAGGCTTTCTACATTTTTTGTACCGTAAGAAAAGGACGTATACTACCACATCAGAAAACCTATCTAGACCCACAGAAAAAAGAAATTTTGCCTATTGTTGATCATGAAATACAACTTTATGAATGGAAAGGAAGTGGAGAAACGGTGCTATTAGTTCATGGTTGGGAAAGTAACACGTGGAGATGGCATAAGCTAATTGAAAAACTTACCAAAGCCAACTATCATATTATTGCTTTTGATGCTCCTGCACATGGCTATTCTTCAGGTAGATACCTTTATGTTCCTCTATATGCACAAGTACTCCAAGAACTTATTATAAAATTTAAACCTCAGCATCTCGTGGGGCATTCCGTAGGAGGAATGACCTTACTGTACAACGAATACGCGAACGCAAATGTGAGCACTCAAAGAATGGTCACCATTGGTTCTCCTTCAGAATTTCATGAAATCATGACACATTTTCAACAACTACTAGATTTTAATTCTCGCGTTTACAATGCCTTGGCGGATTATATAAAAGACAGGTTTGGCTTTACCATACACGAATTTTCAACTTCTCGCTACGCGCAAACAAATACCAAAGAAGGACTGTTGTTCCATGATAGGTTCGATAAAATAGCGCCCTACCACGCTTCCGAACAAGTGCATAAGAGTTGGAAAAACAGTGAATTTATTAGTACGGAAGGACTAGGACACTCCATGCATCAAGACGAGGTCAATGAAAAGATAGTTCAATTTTTAAGCAAGTAATTGTGAAGTTCTGCACGATCCGTTACTTTTATTGTACTATTAATTTATTACCTCCATCATGAATACTAGCGTTACTCCTTTTCATATTGCCATACCAGTACACAACCTCTCCGAATGCAGAACATTCTATAGAGAAATATTGAACTGTGAAGAAGGCAGAAGCAGCGACCACTGGGTAGATTTCAACCTTTTTGGACATCAACTGGTTATACACTACAAACCTAAATCAGCATTAGAGGACCTACATAAGAACCCAGTAGATGGGCATGATGTTCCGGTACCACATTACGGTGTTGTACTACCTTGGGAAACTTTTGAGTCTTTCTCAGAAGAATTAAAAAGCAAAGGTGTAAAATTCGTAATCGAACCCTATGTACGATTCCAAGGTTTAGTTGGCGAACAAGCTACGATGTTTTTTTTAGACCCGGCCGGTAACGCATTAGAATTCAAGGCATTCAAGGATATGGGGCAACTCTTTGCTAAATAGTTCCTTATTTAAAAAAAAGTTTACTGAGACCAAGCCGTTGGCTTTCTATCCCATCTGTGCTTACGAAGTTCTTTAAACAGATCTGGGGATAGTGCCACCCCATCACTTGTAGCAGTATTTGCTAATACATTACGTTCTTTACGCATTCCAGGTATAGTGGTACTTACGTCGTCGTTCATTAAAATAAAGCGCAATGCCATTTCTGCCATCGTCATTACTTCTGGTATTAATGGTCTCAAGGCATTTGCATGTTCCACGGAAGATTTAAGGTTTTCGGGAACAAAGTAAGTCCCCCTCCAGTCGCCCTCAGGGAATGTCGTATCCTTAGTGATATTACCTGTAAGCGTACCTTCATCAAAAGGAACCCGCGCAATAATACCCAAATCCAAGTCTTTACACAACGGAAAAAGCGTATCCTCTGGCGCTTGGTCAAAAATATTATAGATTACTTGGACAGCATCTAATTTTCCCGTTTTTAGGGCTTTAATACCATTTTCAGGCTCCCAGCGGTTCATACTGATGCCCATAGCCCCTATTTTACCAGATGTCTTTAAATCTTCAATAGCACGTTGCCATTCCTCTCTATCGCTCCAACCATCGTCCCAGGTATGAAACTGCATTAAATCTAATTGCTCCGTTCCTAAATTTCGTAAGGTTTTATGAGTGAAATCCATAATATGTTCCACGGGATAAGAATCTTCAAAACGATACTCTGGTTTTGCAGGCCATTGAAAGTTTTTAGGAGGAATTTTACTAGCAGTATATAATTTTTTAGAAGGGTGTCTTCTGACCAACTCTCCGAGTAACTCTTCACTGTGACCTTCACCATAACCCCAAGCGGTATCAAAAAAGTTGACTCCATTTTCTACCGCAAGGTCCAAAGATTTTGCAGATTGCGCATCGTCAGAAGCTGTCCAACCAGCCATTCCCCACATACCATAACCTACTTCACTTACCTGCCAACCCGTTCTTCCAAATCTTCTATACTTCATTCTTTATAAATTTTTTCACTAATTACTATTTCAACTACACTATCTTAAACATTAAATTGAGACAGATGGTGGTTAAGATGATAATTTGTTATCCGTGTCCATTTCTCTTTATTCAATTTACCAAAATAAGGATGTGCTCCAAAATTAAAATCTTTTTCCAATTCAAAAAACTCTAAAATATGCTGTTTTAATAAAACAATATCATTTTCCAAATTCGTTGGTTGTGTCCCACCTCCTTCTATCTGGCCCAATCCTTTAGCTACAGGAACTGTTTTTCCCTTATTAGCTAGCAACATAACTTCTTTAGAAGTTAAACCGCCATACTCTTCAGCCTTTATGGTATTCAAGGCTAGACGAATTTGATCTGTACAGTGACATATCATTTGATTCACGTTCATTTTTCCAAATGCAGGCCTAGTATTAACTTGCAATGAATCTATTCTATCAAAATAATTTTCAATATCACTGGCACTCATAGTCCATTTTATTAAGGATAATGACTAATCCTCCTCCATCCTTATCCTAAAAATCACATCGTTAAAAGGGAATAAAAAAATAATCTTTACCCCAAACTAAGCCCTTTATTCTTCACCCATACATATGCAAATAACATATTAGGAATCCAACAGGCCCAAGCAACCACCCTATAAGCGGGTATAAAGGCACCTATAGCAATGGTCAATAATGGCAACCAAATCCGGAGTGTTACGGCTGCAAAACATGCTGCATAACTATATATCATATAAACCTGATGTTTTTGAATATCAGATTTTTTTGCTGCAAAATAAGCTCCTGAGGTAAAATATAACCAAACAATTGCTAGGCCTATAAATCCAGATTTAGCAATCCAACCCCCAGTAGCATAAAACGCAATAAAAAATCCGCAAATACCACTTAACGAAACTGATATCATATATATTTTTCCAATGATTCTATGTCTATTTAAATTAGCATTTCTGAATCGTTTGCTAAATTGAATCCATCCCACCATTAGTGCTATACCACCGAAGAGTATATGACCGTAGAAACCGATATTCCATACCGTATTTGCCAATAGAGCTTCGGTCTTTGATAAACGTAGCCCAATTTCCCCGTCCGCAAAGAAGTACATAAGTGGATAAAGGCCCACCCCTATCGCTAAAAACCCAAATACAAACCAAGCTACTTTATTGGTCTTGTTCATTATTTTTATTTAACAGATTCATGGTTAAAACAATATGATAAACTATTTATATCGCCAGCTAGTCAAATCTGCGCCTTTAGGTGCACTTTCCGCAATACGTTTCATAATTTTGGGAACATACATGCTATTGTAGCGCAGCCTGCTTATGGCATTAGGTTGTTCCGGATCTCCGTTCCAACAATGTTCTGCCCTATCGCCATACAGCACCTCACCATCATAATACGGTTCAAATGTACTTTCCAAAAAATCTTCCATAAGATAGACGGCATTGTTGAGGTAATAATTGTCCATATCGCCGCAATAGATATGAATTTTACCTTTAAGATGATTTCCAAGTTTATCCCAATCCCTTTCTAAAATATGTCTTAGGTCATAATTTTCTTTCCAATACTCCGCAACAGAATGGTCAATATCACCGGTCATTTTATCCCAGATACGAACGGGGTAACCATCATCACCTTGCGGGGAATAGGTCGCCTCCCAAATATCCCACTGCTGACCTGATCGCGACTTGTCTCCCAAAACCAATTCTAAATGGTTTCCTTCTCTTAAGGTAGATTGTATGTTACCCAAATAGTCTCTATGCGCAGGTACTTCTAGTTTTTTATGGGTACTATCATAATAGTAGGCATTATCATCTTCATAGATATTGGTTAAGCAATATGCCCTAAAATCTATAGGGTCAGGACAAGCAGCAAAGCATCCGTTATACTCTTCGGGGTATTTCACTTGTACTGCCAAAGCTTCCCAACCACCGGTTGAGCCACCATAAAGAAATCTGGACCAACCTTCTCCCAAACCTCGAAACTCTTTTTCAATATGTGGAATAAGTTCATAGGTAATGGCATCACCATAAGGGCCTTGACTTGCAGAATTAACGGCGTAGGAATCATCATAATATGGCGTTGGATGCTGAATTTCTATGATAATCATTCTTGGGAAATCTGGCTCGTTCCAACGCTTGTAAAAATCATATGCTTCCTGTTGTTGTATAACGTTGTAACCCTCCAAATCAAAACGCTCCGAATACTCCGGCTTCATTTCCGGATCTGGTGGTGTTGTACGGAATCCCCCGAAATCGTCCGGAAAATGACCTTGAAAAACCATCAAGGGGTATTTAGCCTCTGGGTGTTCCTTAAACCCTTTAGGCAAAAGCACATGTGCTCCTAGATACATATCCCGACCCCAGAATGCTGTAAGCTTTTCGGATTTTATTTTGATATGTTTTATCCACTCAGTGTCTACTGGCTCTGCAATTGGTGGAATAACTTGATCCATTACTACGGCAACATTTTTAATACCACCTTCCACTACTCTAATCTTAAATGGTTCGCTGTACAGATTTCCTGGCGAACTTTTCCATTGTTGCCCCTCTCCATTATCCATTGGAAGTTTAACCGTTTGTCCCGTAGCAAGATTAAAGGTTTCATATACATGCAGCAAGGCCTGTACGTTATACTCTCCCGGCGGCAAATCGCTAAGACTAGCATAAGGATAACCAAAAACAGTTTCATCAAAAGTAATTTGATCCCCTGGTTTCATCTGGTCAACGTTCAGCCCAAAAATTAATTGACCATTAAGACCATCATTAATTTGAAAACGAGGCTCTTTCTCGTCATTATTAGAAAGCATCAAGAGCAGACGGCCATCTTTTGGGCCTGCGCTTACTTCCTCCTCGAATGAAACATTAACGGAAATTTCAGGTGTTTTTTTATTTTCCTCACAGCCTACTAACAAAAAGTAGCCTGCTAGCAGGGTAAGTACTAATTTTTTCATAAGATAATTTGGTTGATTAATTACTACCTAAAAGGTACGTTATTCTTTTTCACCATCAAATAACAAATCAATGATTAAAACGTTTTAGTTAAGTAGCCCTATCTATTAAACCTTAAAAAACGTCTTATGAAGAAAATAGTATACGTTCTAAGTTTGCTCTTTGCAGTAGTTCTTCTAAGTTGTGATTATGATGATAGTAATGATATTGATATATTGAAACCTACAGATTCTACAGCAACTGGAACTAGCGTTCCCGAAGTACCTAACTAAAAAAACCTGCAATCTTTGATTGCAGGTTTTTGTTGCTGTTACATTTAAAAATCTTGAGTGCCTTTTTTAGAAATAGATTGCTCATATCTTTGGCGAACTATTCTCTGTTTCTATGTCTTTCTCTTGCCAGCAATGTATTTTTTAAGAGCATTGCGATGGTCATAGGACCGACACCGCCTGGGACAGGAGTTATATAAGATGCTTTTTTACTTACGTTTTCAAAATCGACGTCACCGGTAATATAATACCCTCTTTCCCTACTATCATCCGGAACTCTAGTAATGCCCACATCTATTACAACCGCATCATCCTTTACCATTTCGGCTTTTAGAAAATTAGGAACTCCAAGTGCAGAAATAACAATATCCGCTTGCGATATAATCTGCGTTATGTTCTTGGTATGGCTATGGGTTAATGTCACCGTAGAATTACCCGGCCAGCCTTTTCTACCCATAAGAATACTCATAGGTCTTCCAACAATATGGCTTCTACCAATAACAACAGTGTGTTTTCCTTTAGTATCTACATTGTAGCGTTCTAATAATTCTAGTATACCAAATGGCGTTGCAGGTATAAATGTACTCATATCCAGAGCCATTTTACCAAAGTTTGTGGGATGAAAACCATCTACATCCTTATCTGGATGAACGGCCATGATGACCTTTTGAGTATCAATTTGCTCCGGTAAAGGAAGCTGAACTATAAATCCGTCGATATTGCTATCCTCATTTAATTCATTGATTTTCTTAAGCAGCTCTTGTTCTGAAGTTGTACTCGGCATTTTAACCAGGGTAGATTCAAAACCCACACGTTCGCAAGAGCGTACTTTACTACCAACGTAGGTTAAACTAGCACCATCATTACCAACAATTATTGCTGCTAAATGCGGTACTTTCTCTCCTCGTTCCTTCATCTTTGCAACCTCAGCAGCAATTTCTGATTTGATGTCGTTCGATACTTTTTTTCCATCAAGAATTTCCATAGATCTTCAGTTTTCAGTAACAGTTTGCAGTCAAGCTCCAAACTTACTAGGGTTATTTATCATGAATTGAATTAATTTACCAACTTCTTCTGATGAACTAGTTAGTTCATCAAACTTTTTTGCATTTAAATAGTTACATGAAAATGCAAACTGCAGCCAAACTTGTGTTTCAGAATTTTCTGCATCAGAATCTGTCAATTTGCTAACAAAATGTTTTGGATACTTCCTTTTTCTATATGATTCCGATAGATTAGCGCATATTGAACGAGAAGAACGTCTAATTTGGTCCGTAAACGAATATTTTTCTTCTGTGGGAAAGGATTTAGAAATTTCAAATATAGCCATAGCCAAATCAAAACCCTTTTGATACGCTAATAATTTTTTGAAACTCATTTGTTTTTAATGCTTACTGCCAGCTGCCTACTGCCCTCTAACTACTTACGAATCAACGCATGTTCTGCATCATCTGCATCATTTTTTTGCCACCACCACCTTGCATCATTTTCATCATCTTACTCATTTGCTCAAACTGTTTTAACAGCTGGTTCACTTCTTTAACATCTCTACCGCTTCCCTTGGCTATTCGCTTCTTACGGCTAGCATCTAACTTAGAAGGAGTTGATCGTTCTTCCGGAGTCATAGAGTGAATAATTGCCTCGATATGTTTAAAGGCATCATCATCTATATCCAAACCTTTTAGGGCCTTTCCCGCACCGGGAATCATACCCATAAGGTCCTTCATGTTACCCATTTTCTTAATTTGCTGTATTTGACTTAGAAAATCATCAAAACCAAATTTATTTTTCGCAATCTTCTTTTGAATCTTGCGTGCTTCTTCTTCATCGAATTGCTCTTGTGCTCGTTCCACCAAAGAAATGACGTCTCCCATTCCAAGAATACGATCGGCCATACGTGAGGGATAAAAAACATCTATCGCCTCCATCTTTTCTCCAGTACCTATAAATTTAATGGGCTTGTCCACAACAGACTTAATGGATATAGCCGCCCCACCACGTGTATCACCATCTAATTTGGTTAGGATAACTCCGTCAAAATTCAGGATATCGTTAAAGGCCTTGGCAGTATTTACGGCATCTTGACCCGTCATCGAATCTACAACGAACAGTGTTTCCTCTGGATTTATAGCCTTATGGATATCAGAAATTTCATCCATCATCTTTTCATCCACTGCCAAACGACCTGCAGTATCCACGATAACGACGTTATGGCCGTCTGTCTTTGCTTTTGCAATACCCGCCTTCGCAATTGCAACCGGATCATTGTTATCCCGATCAGAATAAACCGCAACGCCTATTTGTTCCCCAACTACATGCAACTGGTCTATTGCCGCAGGACGATAGACGTCACAAGCCACTAATAATGGGTTTTTAGATTTCTTTGTCTTAAGGAAGTTCGCAAGTTTTCCGGAAAATGTAGTTTTACCGGAACCTTGAAGACCGGACATTAATATTACGGAAGGGTTACCGGATAAGTTAACTCCTTCGGAGTCTCCGCCCATGAGTTGGGTGAGCTCATCTTTAACAATTTTAACCATTAACTGACCTGGTTGTAAGGTCGTTAATACGTTTTGCCCCAGTGCCTTCTCCTTTACCCTATTTGTAAATTCCTTGGCTATTTTAAAATTAACATCGGCGTCCAATAAAGCACGGCGTACTTCTTTGGTGGTCTCTGCTACATTAATCTCGGTAATCTGCCCATGTCCTTTGAGTACATGGAGGGCTTTATCTAGCTTTTCGCTTAAATTATCAAACATCTTTTTTGAGCTTTTACAAGGAAGACAAATTTAAGAATATCAGTCGTAAGTCTCTAAGAAGTAGCTTAAAATCTGTAAAACAAAAGAGCATCCAGTTAATGGATGCTCTTTCTCTGGGATGTGGGGCAAAAAAGGTGTTACATTTTCATGAAATTCCCAGTGTATATGACCTCCATCAACACCGCCAACGAGGCCCAACTCTTTACTGTTGGCGGTATATATTTGGACGTTATTTATTTTTCTAAAACCAAGGTGGTAACCATGCCGCCCTCTCCTATATATATTAATTCAATTCTGCCATCAGCGAGAGAGACAAAATCCCAAACATCTGTCAGCTCATCAAGGAGCATGTTATCCGCAAAATTCAAATATACTTTAAGACGTTCTTCGCTATTCCTAAGCACTCTCCAAAGACCTTGACCAAAAGCTTCTCCGCCTTCTAACACAGCTATCTGATGGTCTGCCATAAAGTTTAAGCTATATCCTCCAAATATTGCAGTATTATCCATTTCTCCTTCCATATAAGAGGCTACCGTCCATTCACCACCCATCATAATGTTTCGTATTTCAGGAATATCACCATCATCGGTATTATCCCCGCACACACGTTGCAGTAGTAACTCATAACCAACTTCCTCTACTTCAAATTTTAATCTATTGTTCGTTAATTCACGAACAGGCCATTCAAAGTTAACTCCAGGTTCGCCACCGATTGTAATGGACATTACCAATTTTTGTTCAGCATTAAATACTATTTCCCAAGAACCTTCGGAAGTAGTGACGCCGTTACTAAGTGTAACAACTCCATCTGCCATAAACTTAAATTCGTAACCCAATAATCTCTCAATTTCCTCACCTTGGTTCTTAACCTTTTTAATGATCCATTCACATTCTTTTAGGATTTCTCGTAAAGTATTTGGGTCTTCTCCTTCTTCATTACCTCCCTCGTTGCCATCACAAAAACTTTTTAGTTCCAGCTCGGAATCATTATCTGCCGATAATTCTAATTCTTTATAATCTTCATCAAAATCTGCCTCATTCAAATTCCAATTTACATTTAGCTCCTCAAGGCTTAAACCAGTAATAGAAAGTAGAATATCGTTCTTATCACCGGACAGGCTGTAACTACCTTGATATTCCAAACCATTTTGCTTTACAACGACTCCTCCTTCGGCATCAAAGAAAAGGTTTGCAGTTCTGAAATCAGTGATTAAATCATTGTCGTTACGCTCAAATTCAGTTATTTTCCAAGGGCTGCATTCTACCAAACTTTCTTTTATACGATCTACATTGCAATCATCGCAGTCATCGTCATTATAATCATCATCATCATCCTCGTCACAAGCATCTTTAGCGTTTTCTATTGCCCTAGCCAATTCTTCATTGGTATTAACCTCCAATATGGTACCATCATATAATTCTAAGGAAATTGGAAAATCAAAACTTACTAAATCAGTATCTTCAAGATTTCCGAAAAACCTTCTTAGATCCTTATCGCTTTCAACAACCACACTACCAGTTTGCTCCAATTCTACATCAAACGTGAACAGTGTCATGGGATAAACGAAATCTATACACTCAATGTCGTCGTCATCACCCCCTTCTTTACACTGTGCGGCAAGTTCTCTTAAATTTTCAATACCATTAATGGTAATCTCGGTAAAATCACCGGCAGTAATTGTAATGGGAAAAAGAATTTCCAAAAAATCCTCATCACTATCGATGGCATCAAAAATTTCCTCTATTAAATGAAGGTCTTCTCTAGAATCAATTGTCAATTCAACTCCGTTCACCGAAACGGTATAAGGAAACTTAATATCAAAGCAACTAGCCCCATCAACAATATTATCAAAAGAACCGTCTTTTGTAGAAGTGTTCTTAATGAGGGTAGCTGTAGAAGAATTTGCCATTATTGCTTGTGGCTCCTCTCCTGTGTTTATCTCTTCAAATTCATCTTGGCAAGACGTAAAATTCAGTGCAACTATAAATAAGCTTATATACGCTGCATAATTCAAAAACTTTTTCATAACGATTTGGTATTATTTGTTCGTACAACCATAAAACAACGCAGGTTTAAAAAACCCTACCTACTTTTTTGATTTTTTTAAAATATCTTTGAAAAAAACCTATCTTTTGGAAGTAGAGCTCAATAAGGATGTATGTGAAGAGAGAATATACAATACTATATTCCAAGAAAATTCCAAAATTATTTTCAACCATATATTTTACAAATACGGAAACGAAGAAAAAGCCCATGATGCGGTACAGGAGGCCTTTGTAAAACTTTGGGAAAATTGCGCTAAGGTTCCTCCGAGAAAAGCGAAATCCTATTTGTATACCGTAGCGAACAATTTATACCTAAA
Organism: Maribacter sp. R77961; assembly: GCF_044594925.1. Classification (GTDB taxonomy): domain Bacteria; phylum Bacteroidota; class Bacteroidia; order Flavobacteriales; family Flavobacteriaceae; genus Maribacter. The sequence goes on from NZ_CP138991.1 coordinate 2,117,471, forward strand.
TGTGATCAAGGCGGAAAAAGTACGTTTAAAATATGCCGATAAAACGCTAAAAACAACCAATGAGACTCCCGAGTTTTTATTAGAGGAAAGTCAGTTTAAAGAAAAATTGAACCATGCGTTAAATAGTTTACCAGAAAATCAACGCTCCACTTTTTTGTTAAATAGAATTGATGGAATGAAATATGCCCAAATAGCCGAGATGGAGGGTGTAAGCGTAAAGGCAATTGAGAAAAGAATGCATTTGGCCTTAAAAAGTTTAAGAGAAAAGATTGATGGGATATGATTTGGTCGTAGGTTGATGGTTGATGGTTGATGGTTGATGGTTAAAAAATTATATTATGAAAAACATCATATTTACAGCAATAATAATGTTAATTTTTACTGGCTGTAATTCTAATAAAGAAATGATGAAGCTCGAAAAATTTTATGTAATTGGTATTGCAATGGAATCATCCAACGAGAATGAAAAATCTATTGAAGATATGGGTAAGCTTTGGGGTAGATATTATACCGAAGGGATTACTGAAAAAATTCCAAATAAATTATCAAATGATATTTATTCCATATTTACGGATTATGATTCTAATTACAAAGGAAAATATACGGCTATAATAGGCCATAAAGTTAGTTCTTTGGAGCATATACCTGCAGGAATGGTTAGCAAAGAAATTGGTAATGGAAATCATCCAAAACATATTGCCAAAGGTAAAATGCCAGATGCCATAGTTAATGCTTGGAAAGAAATTTGGTCAATGGATTCTGAATTAAAAAGAAGATACACTGCCGATTTTGAAGTTTACGGGAAGAAATCCCAACAAGGAGACAGCTCAGAAGTTGAAATCTACTTGGCAGTGGAATAAACCAATAAAAAAATTGAATTTGAACTTTTTCTTGAATTTGAGTTTTACAGGTAGGGTTTTTTAGAATCAAATTGTTATTAAAGTATAAAGCTAGAAATAATGCAAGAAGATTACTTAGCAAAATGGCTGAATAATGAGCTTACGGATGCCGAACTCGAAACGTTTAAAAAATCCGAAGCGTACGCTACTTATGAGAAAATTATGGATACTTCCAGTAATTTGGAAGCACCCAATTTTAAGATGGAAGAAGCTTGGTCCCAACTAGAAGAACGTCGTTCTCAAAACCAGCCCAAGGTTATTAGCATAACCCCTTTCAAAAGTTTTTTACGTATTGCAGCCGTAGTTGCCGTTTTATTGACAGGCTCTTATTTTTATTTAAATACTTTGGACGAGACTATTACTACCCGGTATGCCCAGAGTAAAGAAGTACTGCTTCCCGATAGCTCCGAAATAATTCTAAATGCGGATTCCCAATTATCCTACAGTGAAAAGAACTGGAACAAGGAACGAAATATCTCCTTAAAAGGGGAAGCATTCTTTAAAGTAGCTAAGGGAAAAAGGTTCACCGTAACAACAGAAGAAGGAACAGTTACGGTTCTAGGAACTCAATTTAATGTAGTACATAGAGCAGGTTTTTTTGAGGCTACCTGTTTTGAGGGTCTGGTAAGTGTAACTTACGATGGTAAAGAAATTAAGTTACCAGCAGGCAATTCTTTCCTATCTATAAACGGAAAAATCACGCAGTCCAAAGCCGCTATAAACGGCACACCTTCTTGGTTAAAAAAGGAAAGTACTTTTAAAAGTATTCCGCTTACCTATGTTTTTGATGAGTTTGAACGACAACATAACACAACAATAGAAACTAAAAACATTGATACAGCACAGCTATTTACCGGAACCTTTAGCAATACAGATAAGGAACTTGCCCTCAGAAGTATTTGTGCTCCTCTTCAAATAAAGTTTAAATTAGAGGGGAATAAAGTGCTGTTCTATGGGGAAAGCGCACCTTAATACGCTCACGTCCTTTTTATTTTTTCTTCTATTGTTACTGTTCGCCGGTAATAGTAACGCCCAAGATATGCCCAACAATAAAATTGAAATCGGCATACTTATTCAGCAATTAGAAACTAGATTTGACATAAAGTTTTCCTATATCGATGAGGACTTGGAAGAAATAAAGGTCTCTTTTTCTGGCGATTCCGACCTAGAGGTCATATTAGATGACATCAGAAAGCAAACCCGCTTAAAGATTGAGAAATTAAATAATCGATACTATTCTATTTCCAAAAGCACCACGGTAGATATTTGTGGTAAGGTATTGGACAACTATGAAAGTAACACCATACCCGGAGCCTCTTTACAGATCTTAGGAACTAAAGTTTCTGGGGTAACCAATTCAGAAGGTTCTTTTTCTTTCACAAATATTCCTAGGAAATCCGTTGTACAAATAATGCATTTGGGGTTTAAAACCTTGTTCATTACTGCAGAAGAACTTGCGCAAAATTCACCCTGTAAAAGAATCGCTCTTGCACAAAATTATCAAGAGTTAGATGAGGTCATCGTCTATAAGTTTCTAACGGACGGTTTGGCAAAACTGGCAGATGGAAGTATTGAATTGAATACCGAAGAATTTGGAATTCTGCCTGGACTCATAGAGCCAGATATTCTTCAAACCATACAGGCACTCCCCGGAATTAGAAGTGTTGACGAAACTGTCTCGGATATTAATATAAGGGGAGGAACTAATGACCAAAACCTTATTTTATGGGATGGCATAAAAATGTACCAATCCGGTCATTTTTTTGGTTTAATATCGGCCTTTAATCCATTTTTAACAGATAAAATTACAGTAATTAAAAATGGTACTAGTGCTGTATATGGCGATGGTGTAAGTGGCGTATTAGACATGAGAACAAAAAACAAAATTGAAACTACCACTTTTGGAGGAGCAGGCTTTAATTTGATAAGCGGAGATGCTTATGCACAAATACCGATCCAAGAAAATTTAGCAGTACAATTTTCCGGGAGACGCTCTTATACAGATTTTCTTAGTACACCAACCTACAACACATTTTCAGAAAAAGCTTTCCAAGACAGCGAGGTACGAACAGATAGTGATTTTTACTTTTATGATTTTACCGGAAAAGTACTCTATGACATCAATCCTTACCAAAGAGTTCGTTTTAGCCTTATCAGTATTGACAATAGATTAGATTACCTCGAGACCAACGAAACGGGGAACAGGTCCGTAGAAAGTAATTTAGACCAGACCAACCTCTCTTTTGGAGGAACCTTGGAAAGTGATTGGACAGACAATTTTTCATCGAACCTAAATCTCTATTACACAAGATATCGTCTTAATGCATTAAGCATTTCCAATGAGGCCAGACAACGCCTTGTTCAGAACAATCGTGTCGTTGAAAAGAGTGCTCAACTCGGCACGAAGTATACTGTTAATAAACGACTGCAATGGACAAATGGATATCAAGTTGTGGAGACTGGTATTCAAAATACGACCGAGTTAAATGAACCTTTATTTCTAAGCGATATTAAAGGCGTGGTTTATACACATTCCCTTTATTCTGAAATTAATTATAATTCTGCAAGTCAAAAGCTCGTAGCCAGAGCAGGCGCTAGGTTCAATTATATAGAAAACGTAAACACGTTTCAAAAGCTTCGTTTGGAGCCTAGATTAAATATTAGTTATGAAATAGCACCCCATTTTAAGACTGAATTACTGGGTGAGTTTAAAAGTCAAAGCACCAACCAAATCATAGATTTAGAACAGAATTTTTTAGGTATTGAAAAACGCCGCTGGGTTTTGGCCAATGAATCTACATTGCCGGTAACCACTAGCAAACAGAGTTCTTTTGGCATTAACTATGATGAAAACAGCTTTTACTTTGGAATAGAAGGTTTCTTTAAAGATGTACAGGGAATCAATGTAAATACGCAAGGATTTCAGAATCAGGACCAATTTAATAGTGAAATAGGTCAATACACTAATAAGGGTATCGAGGTACTTATAAATAAAAAAAATAATTACTACAGTACATGGTTAAGCTATACCTATAACCTCAACAACTATACTTTTGAAACGATTACGCCGCCAAGTTTTCCGAATAATTTAGATATAAGACACTCCATAACCTTAGCGGGTAATTATACCTATGGCAATCTCAAAATAGGCTTAGGAATAAATTACCGATCCGGAAGACCTTTTACCGAACCGGATGAAAACAATCCTATTGACACATCCGTCTTTCCCAATGAAATCAATTATCAGGAGCCCAACAGTAGCCGTATCTCTGAATATTTTAGGGCAGATGCATCCGCTAGCTATAATTTCAATTTAGTTAAAGGAATTAAAGCCTCTTTCGGTGCTTCCATCCTTAACCTTACCAACAGGAGAAATACGTTGAACACCTATTATCGATTGAGTGAAACGAACGAAGTTGAAAAGATTCAACGTGTTTCTTTAGGCCTTACGCCAAATGCCAGCTTCAGAGTTTACTTTTAACAGACGATTAAAGTTACTTTCTATTAAGTCTAGTAATAACCAACACATGAGGAAAAGTTATGGCAGCCAAAAAGGAAAAAAACAGGGCTAAGGACGTATTCACCTTTCCATTAAATAAGAGAAGAATAGAACCTATGCCAATTACGGATATGGCCCAATAAGGTAGCGAAGAGATTACATAACGTTTAATACTGTTAACTTTTAAATTCCCGTATAAATACTTGATTTGATCAACCATTGAAGGTATGGAGTGCCATAGGATAAAATATATGGCAAAAGCCCACAACAAGGAGGCAGTATTAAAAACGATGTACAGCACTAGCAAGTAAAATGTTTGCTTAAGAAAATTGAACTTTATATTTTTTTTCAGATAAGCATAAACACTCAATAATAAGGTTCCTGTTCCAAAAAAGCCAAGGCAATAATTATAGTAATCACTAGGAACGTGCCTTTGCGAAATTTCGTTGATAATTGCAGAGACCTCCACGGCATGGGCGCTGAATATCAAGAACAGGACAAATAGCCCATATAATAGGAATAGAAGCGAATGAAAAAAAGATGGCTTGGCCATTTTTGAAACCCAATGTTGTTCTCCAAAATGATAACCACTAAAAATGATGAAAAGTACCAAAGCAATAGATGGAAGATAAAAGAAGAAAAAAATGCTTGCACCTACAAAAAGCACATAGTAAAATAAGGTGGTCATAAAACCAATTTTGGTATTAATGGCGGTATTTGTCTTTTGAAGCAACTTAATGTCATTGGCGCCATGGAGTATACCAAAAGTTAAAATTAAAAAATAGGCCAAGACGTCCTCTATGGCATTTTCAAAAAATACCGCCACCCAAAGCGAGAAAAAAGTAGCGACTATTATAAAACTGCTCAAATTGATATTTTCAGCCCTCTCTTTTTTCATATATCATAATTAATTTACTTTTTGTTTAAATATTTAACATTTTACTTAAACAATAAGTGTTTAAGTTTTTATAAATTTACCTAAACAAAATTAAAAAAATCAAAAATTATGGAAAATTTAATGAGTTCTTTTTCTCTAGTAGCCAAACTGGCTACGGACGATTATGTAGGGTTCACCTTCTTTGTGGGCTGTATGGCTATGATGGCTGCTTCTGCTTTCTTCTTTCTTTCAATGAATAGCTTTGATAGGAAATGGCGCACTTCAATATTGGTTTCTGGTTTAATCACCTTTATTGCAGCAGTACATTATTGGTACATGAGAGATTACTGGTCTGGATTCGCAGAATCTCCAACATTCTTTAGATATGTAGATTGGATTTTAACTGTTCCTCTAATGTGTGTTGAATTCTTCCTTATTCTAAGAGTGGCAGGAGCGAAAACCTCCTTAATGTGGAGACTTATATTCCTATCAGTAATCATGTTGGTAACAGGATATCTGGGAGAGGCCGTATACAGAGACCAAGCTTGGTTATGGGGTCTAATTTCCGGTATAGCCTATTTTGTAATTGTCTACGATATTTGGTTAGGAAAAGCAAAGAAATTAGCCGTGGAAGCTGGTGGGTCCGTATTGAAAGCTCACAAAACTTTATGCTGGTTTGTATTAGTAGGTTGGGCAATTTACCCGATTGGCTATATGGCAGGAACTCCAGGTTGGTATGAAGGACTTTTTGGAGGTCTAGACCTGAATGTAGTATATAATATTGGAGATGCGATCAATAAAATTGGTTTCGGTCTCGTAATATATGGCTTAGCGGTATCACAAAGTGAAAAAACTTTGGAAGCGTAAGCTTTAGAAAAGTATGGACGTACCTACGTTCATTTTATAGTTGGTTATTAGAACGCCACTCTCTAAGAGAGTGGCGTTTTATTTTACATTCTATCCGGAACGGCTATCCCTAATAATTTAAATGCAGCTTTAATGGTTTCTCCAACTTTTTGGGAAAGCTGCACTCGAAGCACCTTTTTCGCCGTATCTGTTTCCCCTAAAATTGAAACTTGTTGGTAGAACGAATTAAATTCCTTTACCAAATCATAGGTATAATTAGCCACCAATGCGGGACTATAATTATCAGCCGCTAATTGAATAATATCCGGAAACTGTTGTAGTTGTTTGATCAATTCCTTTTCTTTTGGATGTAAGACTAGCCCTGCATCAGGCGCAGCGACGATATCAACACCAGTTTCTTTGGCTTTTCTAAGAATAGATTGAATTCTTGCATAAGTATACTGAATAAAAGGTCCTGTATTGCCTTGAAAATCTACCGACTCCTCGGGGTCAAAAAGAATTCGTTTTTTAGGGTCTACCTTTAAAATATAGTATTTTAATGCACCCAGCCCGATCATTTTATAGAGTTCCTCCTTTTCTTCTTCGGAATAGTCTTCTAGCTTACCTAATTCCTTTGAGATACCACCGGCAGTTTTGGTCATATCTTTCATCAGGTCATCCGCATCAACAACAGTGCCTTCCCTACTCTTCATCTTGCCACTAGGTAAATCTACCATTCCATAACTCAAGTGGTGTAATTTTTCGGACCAGGAGAAGCCAAGCTTCTTTAAAATCAGAAAAAGCACCTTAAAATGATAGTCTTGCTCGTTTCCTACTGTGTAAACCATACCATTAATATCTGGGTGATCCTTTACCCGTTGTATGGCAGTACCAATATCTTGGGTCATGTAAACAGCAGTACCGTCTGAACGTAAAACAATTTTTTCATCCAGGCCCTCGTCTGTTAAATCTATCCAGACACTACCATCTTCCTTTTTAAAGAATACCCCTTTATCAAGCCCGTCTGCAACTACATCCTTACCTAGTAAATAGGTATCACTCTCGTAATAAAGGGTATCAAAATCAACTCCTAAGTTTTTATATGTGATATCAAATCCTCTATAAACCCAGCCGTTCATAGTTTTCCACAGGGACACAATGTCATCATCTCCCGCTTCCCATTTTAATAGCATTTCTTGCGCGGCCATAAGAATCGGTGCTTCCTTTTCGGCAATCTTTTTATCAACGCCTTTAGTAACCATTGCGGCTATTTCCTCCTTATATGCTTTATCGAATGCAACATAATAATTACCAACTAGTTTATCTCCTTTAATACCGGTAGACTCAGGTGTTTCACCATTACCAAATCGTTCCCAAGCCAACATACTCTTACAAATATGAATTCCCCGGTCATTAATGATTTGCGTTTTATATACTTTTCTTCCGGAAGCTTTTAAAATTTCGGCTACGGAGTACCCTAATAAGTTGTTACGAATATGTCCTAAATGCAACGGCTTGTTGGTATTGGGTGATGAATACTCGACCATAATAGCATCTTCCGTTGCGGAGACCATACCAAAACCGCCATCTGTTCTAATAGTATCAAAGTAGGATAAATAAAAAGAATCGGAAATGACAATATTCAAAAACCCCTTGATAACATTATAACCAGAAACAGTGTCAACATGCTCCTTCAAGTAAGCACCTATCTGCTCACCTATTTGAACCGGGTTACCTTTAACATGTCTTAGCATGGGAAATACTACGATGGTAATATCTCCCTCAAAGTCTTTTCTCGTGGGCTGAAATTCTACCGATGGCAACGTTATTTCATAAAGCTCGGATATCCCATTCTTTACTTCGGTACTAAGCACTTCTTGAATATTCATAAAATAGGTAATTAAGGCTGCAAAACTAATCATTTTTACACTTATCAGTCTATTCCCTTAGGTATCGATTTCCCTTTTATTAACTTTAAAGAAAAATGCATAATGTTAGTAAATGTATCTTACAATAATAAAGCGATAACTAAGAAAGTTGATGAAGCCGTGGGAAAACCTTTTACCTTAAAAGAGCGCTTTACAATGGGTGGTATTGGTTCTCCAAAACTAATTATCACAGAAACCAGTGTCGAAATTAGGAACCTCCTAATTTTAGATAACAATAGGGACACCTGCAATATTGAAATACGACCAAAAGGAATTATAGTACGGTTTAGGTCTTTATTAGAAACTTTTGCCTTGGTTATACCCTATTACAAACTTACCATATACAAAGGGCAGGCATCTGTCTATTCCGTTTATCGCGATAATTATTTTATTAAAGTAGAGTCGGACACCAAAGCGGTGCAAAAGTTTTTTAAAAAGCTTTTAGGTTACAAAGCAGATAACGCACCGACTTCTATTGATGATTTATAAAACTTAGGAGTTAGAGGAACATGATTTATGTTTAGAAAACAACCAAAAATTGATATTAAACTTTCTGAAAAGGATAAGAAACTAGTCATTATCGGTTGGCTTTGCGTTTTTATTAATTTTGTCATAGTTCTTCTTTTTTATTTTGATCTACCAGAAACCATTCCAATACATTTCAATTTTAAAGGTGAGCCTGATGGTTATGGTAACAAAACCTATATTTGGTCCCTTCCAATACTAAATTTGGTTCTTTATTTTGGTCTCAACCTGGTGGCCACAAAACTAAAACCGTGGCAATATAATTACCCCGTTACCGTAACTAATGAGAACGCCCCAACACTTTATAGCATGGGTGTTCAGATGATTATATGGCTAAACTTAGGAATCGCTATATTATTTACGTTCCTCTCCTTACATACACTTTTATTGGCTAAAGGAATTATCATACCAAATTTAGGATGGGTAATTCCCGTCCTTACCGCAATAATAACCATTACCCCTTTCTTATACATTATCAAAATGTTTAAAATCCCCAAATCATGAAAATATTACTGACAGGAGCCAATGGTTATATTGGGATGCGACTATTACCTCAGCTACTAAAGCAGGGACATGAAGTGGTCTGTGCCGTTAGGGATGCAGAACGACTATCCGTAGATACCGAAACACGAAATCAAATAGAAATAGTTGAAATCGATTTTTTAAAAGAAGTAAAATCTGGAATACTTCCGAAAGATTTGGACGCCGCCTATTTCTTGATTCATTCCATGAGTACCTCAACAACGGATTTTGATGAAATGGAAGCGAGAACAGCGGAAAATTTTAATACTTATGTCAAAGAAACCAACATAAAGCAAGTTATTTATCTCAGTGGAATCGTCAATGATGCCAATCTTTCCAAACACCTATGGTCTCGCAAAAATGTGGAGAAAATACTCTATCAAGGTAATTTTAGTCTTACCGTTTTAAGAGCGGGTATCATCGTAGGTTCCGGAAGTTCTTCTTTTGAAATTATCCGTGACCTATGCGAAAAACTACCTTTTATGATTACCCCAAAATGGGTGCTGACTAAAACCCAACCCATTGCGATTAGGGACGTGATAAGCTTTTTAACAGGAGTTTTAGGCAATAAAGAAACCTACAACGACTCTTTTGATATTGCTGGTCCTGATATTCTCACCTACAAAGAAATGCTTCATCAATATGCCAATGCCAGAGGATTTAAGAATTGGATTTACACCGTTCCTGTTATGACACCTAAGTTGTCTTCCTATTGGTTATATTTTGTGACTTCAACCTCCTATACTTTAGCACTAAACTTGGTTGATAGTATGAAAATTGAAGTGGTGGCAAAGGACAATCGTTTGGCCTCTATTTTGGGAATAACACCACACACCTACCGTGAAGCAATAGATATGGCCTTTGTGAAAATAGAACAAAACTTAGTTGTCAGTAGCTGGAAGGATAGTATGGTAAGTGGGCGATTCAATAAAAATCTTGAAAAGTATATTCAGGTTCCTAAATTCGGGGTCTTAAAGGATGTACAGACTATGGAGATCAACGACCCTAAACAAGTTTTAAAAAATATTTGGAAAATTGGCGGCAAGAATGGCTGGTACTACGGAAACTGGCTTTGGAAAATTAGGGGTTTTTTAGACAAGCTCATTGGTGGAGTTGGTCTACGGAGAGGTAGAACGCATCCTGATAAAATATATGCCGGTGATGCTCTAGACTTCTGGAGGGTACTTCTAGCGGATAAAAAAGGAAAACGCCTACTACTGTTCGCTGAAATGAAACTACCCGGGGAAGCTTGGTTAGAATTTAGAATTGACAATAACAATGTATTACATCAGACCGCTACTTTTAGACCAAGAGGACTTAGAGGAAGGTTATACTGGTACAGCATTGTACCCCTACATTATTTTATTTTTGGAGGTATGATTAGAAACATTGCCAAGACTAAGGTTAAGCAAGACTAATTCTATAAAATTTAGACAATATCACAAGATGCTGTTTTATTTCAATTTTGAACAGTAAACTGCCTTGGGCCATAATACCCTTTGGCGTTGCCAATAAAACTACTAGAGGTCTTTGTAACCAAAACATAGTTACCCCAACTTTAAAGGCATCTCTCTTAATCGTTGATCAGTAAGACGAAATACTGCATTGGCAATTGCAGCACCAATAGGTCCTAGTGGTGGTTCCCCTACCGCACCAGGTGTATCAGCCCCTTGAAGCAGCACTACTTCAATTTCTTTAGGAGCATGTTTCATTAAAGCCATTTCATAAGGCCCGTAAATAGTTGGTGTCAAGGCCCCATCTTCAACTTCCATCTTTTCAAAGAGCGCTGCACTCATCCCCATGATAATAGCGCCTTCGCACTGTGCGCGTACTTGATCCGGATTCACTACTAGACCAGGGTCCATGGCACAAGTAACTTTATGTACTTTAATTTCATCTTTTATAATAGAAACTTCTACCACCTGAGCGCATGGTGTATTGGCGTCAGTTGATACGGCAAGTCCCATAGCTTTACCATCAATTACCTTATCCGTATAACCAGCGGTTTCTACAACAGCTTCAATCACAGATTTTAGACGGTCCCCCCGCTCATCTTTCTGAATCTGTGCCAAACGGAATTCGGCAGGATTTCTACTAGCTCTAATGGCCAGCTCATCCATAAAACTTTCTATGGCAAATGTATTTGCCAACAAGCCAAGGCTACGCCACCAACTTGTTGCGAAAGGTAGTTTAACACGCCAAGAAATAGCTCGGTAATTAGGTATACCGCCATACTGTATCATTCCTCCACGCCAAGCACCTAAATCCGCACCCAAAAGCGGTTCGGCAATACCAGGAACAATAGGAGAACCAAAAGCGACATCACCACTGGACACATTATGCTCTAAGGCTTCTATAAGTCCGTTTGGCAACAACTTTGCTTTCATAATATGATGCGTAGGAGGTCTGAAGGTATCGTTTTGGAATTCTTCCTTTCTAGTAAAAAAACACTTTACAGGCTTCCCTACGGCTTTAGACAATACAGCTGCCTGTATAGCGTTTGGCGTATGAAGTCTCCTTCCAAAACCTCCTCCGAGAAAAGTAGGCACAATATTTACTTGCGTTACCTCAAAACCCAATCTATCCGCAATTTCTTCTCGTGTTAAACTAACCACTTGAGTAGACATCATAATGGTTGCGTTATCATCGGTAACAAAAGCGAGTGACCCGTTAGGTTCCAGTTGCGCATGTGCACCGATTGGGCTCCAGTAGTCCCCAACAATAGCATCGTCTGCTTCATCCTCTAAAATAGCTTTAGCATTCCCTTCTTTTTGAATAACGAAAGGCTTTCCTTTCCCTACAGTTACCATTGCTTTTATATCTGCGGTTTTAAGTGTTTTATTACTTTCCCATTCTGCCTCTATTACGGCCTTCGCATTTTCAGCCTCGATTAAGGAATTAGCGACGACTCCCACGAAATCATCTTCTTTAACAACTTTAACCACACCTGGCATTCCTTCCGCCTTTGAAATATCTGCCCCTTTATAGACTGAACCTATCCTAGAAGGTCTTACAACAGCACCATAAAGCATATCTGGCATAGTGGCATCCATACCAAATATGGGTGAACCAAAGACTTTATCCTCTAAATCAACACGGGCAATAGGTTTACCTACAAATTTATAGTCGGATACCGGTTTTAACTCTAGGGTATCAGGAATTTCCCATTCCTTAACGCCTTCAATCGCTTGCGCATAGGACATGGTCTTATCCAAAGCTATAATCATTCCCTTATCCATAGAAACAGTCGAGACATCAACTTGCATTTTTTTCGCAGCCTCTTGAGCAATCATAACGCGCATGGTAGCGGCCAATTCGCGAAGTGGCATCCATAATGAAGAAATTGATGTACTACCTCCTGTTGCAAAAGCATCTATATTACCCGAGGCGGAATCTGCATGAACAACCTGCATCTGATCCATGGAGACTCCGAGCTCGTCCGCCGCTATTTGCGCCAATCCGGTAAAAGTTCCTTGCCCCATTTCAACTTTAGGGCTATGAAGTACAATCTTGTTCTCTCTCGTAACCTCGAACCAAATAATAGGCGTCTTCGTATTGCCTTGATATGGAGCATCGGCCGTATTTACCATTCCTGCGATTCCCCTTCGTATAGGACTTCTTAATAAATAGGTACCTACCGCCAAGACACCTACCGTACCCAAACCTCCTCTCACTAAAAAAGCACGCCTCGATAATTTTTTCTTACCTGCCATGATCTATAAGTTTACGTTCTCTGACTCTTCTTGGGACATACTCAGCTCCGCCGCTCTATGTATTGCTTTCCTCATACGATAATAGGTGGCACAGCGACAGACATTAATGATATTAGTATCTATATCCTCATCTGTTGGATTTGGAGTTTTCTTTAATAAGGCCGCCGTGGCCATCATAAAACCAGGCTGACAATAACCACATTGCGGTACAACTTCTTCAATCCAAGCACGTTGAACCGGATGTGGGCTAGTTTTTGTACCTAAACCTTCTATGGTGGTAATTTCTTTTCCTTCAGCAAATTTAACGGCATAAGAACAAGATCGCACTGCTTCCCCATCTACATGTAAGGTGCATGCACCACAAGCAGCTTTACCGCAACCAAACTTGGTGCCCTTTAGGTTTAATACATCTCTAATGACCCATAACAAAGGGGTATTCGTGTCAACGATATCTACTATATGGGAATGACCATTAACTTTCAAGGAAATCTTCATAGTTACTTTTTATTTAGATGGAATAATATGTCCCTCTTCAAACCACTTTTTCACTGCCGCTATGTATTCTTCTTTAGGCACAGGAGGTACTTCCCTAGGTATTCCGTTCGCGCCAATGCCCGGTTCCCATGCCCATAACACAAGTTCGTGTTCCGTTAAGTGATGCATTGTTTCTTCTGGTGACCTACCTCCGTTTCTTTCGGGGTCCATCATAGATTCTGCAATTTCAATCCTGTTCAATCCTTCCCAATACATAGATACCGGCGCAAGTGCCCACTCCGGCGCTCCCGGAACTCCCGAGTAAGAATTGTTCTCGGATTGATGGCAGGTGGTACAATTGGTAGCCGCGGAGTTTTCTATATTCATTCCCCTTTTTATATCGAAATAATGAGGATGACCATCATCTCCTTGTTTTGGCACATTGTCATTCGGGTGACAATTTACACAACGTTGATGCGTTAGGACACGCATCATAGTATCAAAAGATGCATTAGCCTTCCTCTCCGATTTCTCCAAAATGATAGTTTCGTATTTGGAAGTTAGTGGGCCTGCGCTTGAAGCTAAGAGTACACCTACTAAAAAAAGAAATCCAAAAATAAGTACACTTTGAGTTTTCATAGAGGATGCAGTGTTTATGAATTATTATCACCTAAAAGTTACGCAATCTTAAAAGAGAAAACCTGTGATTCCTCAAATTTTCTGCATAGCTTGTTATTATATTATGCCCTTGGTAAGAAAACCTCCGCCATCATACAACGTGCGCTACCACCTCCACAAGTTTCTATGGTGTCTAAAGAACTATGTATTATTTCGCAATGCTTTGTAATCGCATTTAGTTGTTCTTGCTCTAGCGAATTATAAGCGGCAGAGCTCATCACCATAAAACGCTTATCTTCAGCACCGATTACCTGTAACATATTACCAGCAAAATGGTGCATTTGCCCTTCTGTAATACTTATAATTTCTTTATTGGCATTCTTTAAGTGTTCCACTACATTTTTACGCTCTTTTTTATCGTCTATGGTATCCAAGCATATTACCGCAAAAGTTTCCGCCATTGCCATCATAACATTAGTATGATATATGGGCATACGTTTGCCATCCACAGATTGGTTAGCCGTAAAAATGACGGGGAAACAATCAAAATCTTCACAGAACTCAATAAATAAACCCTCATCCGCTCTTTCTGACAGTGCACAATACGCTTTTTGATTTACTCTATCTTTTAAAATACTTCCGGTACCCTCTAAAAAGACACCTTCTCCCTCTGCTGAGGTATAATCAATTATGTTATCAATAAGGAAACCCTCTTCTTCTAGGATGTCGAAGATATCTTCTCTTCTTTCCTTTCTACGGTTTTCTGCGAACATAGGATATACAGCAACTGTACCACTATTGTGAAAAGAAATCCAATTATTAGGAAAAATTGAATCGGGAGTATCATTTTCCTTTTTATCATCTACCACAATAACCTGAACTCCTTTTTTCCTTAAGATAGCTACGAACTCATCGAACTCCTTTTGAGCCCGTTCATTGATCGTATGGTTCTTTATATTGATATCTTCTTGAAAATAATTATTGACCGCAGTTTGCTCGTTCATACGAAAGGCTACGGGGCGTATCATTAAAATAGTATTGGTAATCTGCATATTCAATTAAATTACTCCCTTATTAAGGGTAATGTGCTACATCTTAGAAGTCCTTCTTGTTTGGCTATCTCGGCATAGGGTATTTCTTCTACCGTAAAACCTTCCTTTCTAAGCCAATTATTTAATCTGGTAAAGCCTTTTTCCGAAACAACGGTATCAGGAGAAATAGAAAATACATTACTGAACATATTGTACATTTCATTAGCAGTTATTTCAAAGATGTTCTCCTTTCCAAAGAAATCTACCAACCACTGATATTCTTCTTCGACCAAAAAGCCGTTTTTATGGAGAATGGTTTTTCCTTTTCCGAGCGGCTGAAAACAGCAATCTAAATGCAAAGCATTTTCTCTTGCGTTAGTTGACTTTCTAAGCTCAAATGATTTTACTGTCTTTTCTGGAAACTGTTTTTTTAAATAGTCAACTGCGTAGGAATTGGTCCTTGCTGTTATCCATTCAGAATAATCGGCGGCAGAATAGGTACCTACAAAAATAAAATCGTTCCATGGCATCACATCACCGCCCTCTACGTGTACCTCTTCCGGGGGATGCAGAATATGATTTTCATCTATCTTGTCAAGAACGTGTAAAATAGCGTCTACCTCTTTTTCTCTTTCCGGTAAAATATTAGCCACAACAAGTTTATCCTCAATAACAAAAGCAATATCCCTTGAAAAGATTTGATTACAATTCTCTAAAACTTCAGGTCGGTATACCTTAACATCATATTTTTCAAATACTGCAGCAAAAGCTTCCATCTCATTGATCATATCCTCTTCTTTGGGATATGTTCCGGCAAGTATATGTTCTAAAGATTTAGGATCGTAAGCCTCTTCTGGTCTAGGCGTAGGGCCGCAACTTTTTGCCGTTCCCAAAACAACAGCTTTCAGAGGTGAAATTTCGTCATTAATATTTAATCTAAGCATAGTACGTTTAGCATAAAATTAATCTCAATTTGAAACAAAAAAAAGCTCTTTTATAAATAAAAGAGCTTTCATTGTTTTTATTTTAAGGTAGCAATCTACCTAGCATCCAGTTCAACGAACGAACGTTCTGTTTCTCCAATGTAAACTTGTCTTGGTCTACCTATTGGTTCATTTCGTAATCTCATCTCTCTCCATTGGGCTATCCAACCTGGTAATCTTCCTAAAGCGAACATCACGGTAAACATTTCCGTGGGTATGCCCAATGCCCTATATATAATACCCGAGTAGAAATCTACATTAGGATATAATTTCCGATCTACGAAATACTGATCTTCCAATGCTTCTTTCGCAAGTCCTTTAGCTATTTCAAGTATTGGGTCATCTATACCAAGGTCATTAAGTACTTCTTCAGCTGCTTTTTTTATAATCTTGGCTCTAGGATCAAAATTCTTATAAACTCTATGACCAAAACCCATTAATCTGAAAGGGTCACTCTTATCCTTGGCCTTTGCCATATATTTTTTAGTATCACCACCATCTGCTTCAATAGCTTCTAACATCTCTAAAACAGCTTGGTTGGCACCCCCGTGCAATGGACCCCACAAAGCGGAGATACCTGCAGAAAGTGAAGCAAATAGGCCTGCATGTGAAGACCCGACAATACGAACAGTCGATGTAGAACAATTTTGTTCATGATCTGCATGTAAAATCAGTAACTGATCAAGTGCGTCTATAATTATTTTGTTTCGCTTATATTCTTGTGAAGGCTTTTTGAACATCATTTTATGAATGTTTTCAACATAACCTAAACTATCATCACCATAATCCAGTGGTAATCCCTTTTTCTTACGAAGCGTCCATGCTACAAGAACTGGAAACTTAGCTAATATCCTAACTATAGCTCCGTACATCTCATCCTTTGAAGTAACGTTTACCGAAATTGGATTAAAAGCAATCAAGGCACTTGTTAGTGAAGAAAGAACACCCATTGGATGAGCAGATTTTGGAAATGCATCTAAAATCTTTTTCATTTCTTCATCTACATGAGATTCATTTTTTATATCAATATGAAAAGCCTCTAGCTGTTCTTTGTTAGGCAATTCTCCAAAAATTAATAAATATGCCACTTCAAGGAAATCCGCTTTCTCAGCAAGCTCTTCTATGGAATATCCTCTATATCTCAGAATACCCTTCTCGCCATCTAAAAATGTTATAGCACTTTCACAAGATCCTGTATTTTTATATCCAGGATCAATGGTTATCATACCACCAGTACTACCACGTAACGTCTTAACATCTATTGCAAGTTCATCTTCCGTGCCCTTTATAACTGGAAATTCATATTCTTTACCATCGTACTTTAAAGTAGCTTTTTCTGACATATATCGTAATTACTTATAATTAATCTGAATCGTAAATTTACGGAAAAGCGATTGTTTTAACAATTAAACAGGTAGCTTTAGAGAATTATTAACACCACTTGTTTCAAGATAAAAATGGTCCTTTTTAGACTATAATAAATACAAATCCTTATAGTACGCATCTAGAGACTTTTCCCAAGTAAAGCGCGCTTTTTTGGCGTTGGCTTTAATTTTTTTCCACTTAGGCTGATCGTTCTCCCATATATTTAGGGCTTGGTCAAAACTTTTGACCATATTTTTAATTTTTTGATCATAGGTATTACCATCAAACGCGAAACCTGTTTTTAGATGCGAAACCGTATCCTTTAAACCTCCGGTATGGTGCACTAAACAAGGATTACCATTACGCATGGCAAGCATTTGACTTATGCCACAAGGCTCAAAAAGACTGGGCATAAAATAAAGATCCGTTTCTAAATACATGGAGTCTATCAAATCTTCTGACTGACCGTTCGTAAAAATAAAATTCTTGTACTTGTAGCTCATATTACGAAAATGTTCCTCGTAACCCGGGTCTCCTGTTCCCAAAAGCATAAAAATTCCACCTATTTTATCGAGTCGCTTCAACATCTTTTCCAAGGCTTCTGGAGACCGCATGAAAAAGTAGAACTTTTGTTCTGTTAAACGGGCAACACTAGATACTATAAATTTAGGTCTATTGCCTACGTATTGCATAATCTTTTCACCTGTATGAGCGAGGAAATTAGCTTTGTACATTTTTGACTCGTCCTGAAGCCATCCAAATAATGCTTTGACCGTATTTCTATAAAGAAAGCCTTTTTCCGCTTCTCTAATATTGTCGTAATTGGATGCATTCAAAATTCCGAATAAACGTCCCTCATTGTCCGCTTGTAATAAATCCGTTTCCAAACTTTCCCCTCCAATAAATTCGGGTTTTCTGCTAGGAAGCATTACATCTTCTTTGTAAGAGGGAGACACCGTATGTACGGCATCTGCCAAGCGAATACCAACGGCCATCAAATTTATACAATCCTGATAACGTGGGTCCATCAAGGTTTTATGGTCTAGCGTTATTTCTGGAAACCAATTATTGACAGAAGCGTAATTATCGTAAAAGGGACGTATGCCTTGTATAGCTAAATTATGAATACTATAAACGTATCTCATCTTCCGTAAAACGCTGTAGCTAGGATGGTATTTTTTTAAAAATAATACTGCACTTGAATGCCAATCGTGCATATGAACAATATCTAAAGAACCATAAGCTTCTACTCGCATAGATTCTGCTACCGCAGTGTTAAAAATCATGAACTTTACAAAATCGTTATAGAATGGCTCCGTAGGATCGTCATGATAAATATGTGCAATACCACCTTCCTCTATCTCTGGATGATGGATTACATAATGTTTTATGTTAGCATCGATTTTTTTTGGAACGACCTCGTATAGCTCGGCAGTGTAAGTAGTACCTCTAAGCTGAAAATTTAGATTCATTTTGAAAACTCCGGATTTATGCAATCTGGAATAGGAAGGAACGACTACATGCACTTTATCTCCACGTTTGGAAATCTCTCTAGGGACATCCCGGACTACATCGCCCATTCCTCCCGCTTTACAATCTGGTATAGCATCATTCTCGGCAGCAACAAAAAGAAAATTATTCATATTCGGTAGTAGAGGAATTTTAATTATTGAATTGTAAAAAGATAAGTATTTTTTTTTGGAATAATTCAAAAAAAAGCCTTTCTGAATTAGAAAGGCTTTTTAGAGTTATTATTTTAGTTTGAAGGCTTTGTCCTTTGGGTAGTATGCCATACTACCAAGTTCTTCCTCTATACGTAGCAACTGATTATATTTGGCCATACGATCGGAACGTGATGCTGAACCCGTCTTAATTTGACCTGTGTTAAGTGCAACTGCCAAATCTGCAATGGTATTATCTTCGGTTTCACCAGAACGATGTGACATTACAGAAGTATACCCGGCATTTTTAGCCATATTCACCGCTGCGATGGTTTCTGTCAATGTTCCGATTTGATTCACCTTTATTAAAATAGAGTTAGCGATACCTTTTTCTATTCCAGTAGACAAACGCTCTACATTAGTAACAAATAAGTCATCACCTACCAATTGTACTTTATCCCCTATTTTTTCCGTTAACGCTTTCCATCCGTCCCAATCATTCTCGTCCATACCGTCCTCGATAGAAATAATAGGATACTTAGCAGAAAGGTCTGCTAAATATTGTGCCTGCTCCTGTGATGTGCGTATGACACCTTTATCACCTTCAAATTTCGTGTAATCGTATTTTCCATCTACAAAAAACTCTGCCGCAGCACAGTCCAATGCAATCATAACATCATCGCCTAACTTGTAACCTGCCTTATCTACAGCCTTTGCAATTGTATCTAACGCATCTTCAGTTCCACCGGCAAGATTAGGTGCGAAACCACCTTCGTCTCCTACTGCAGTACTTAAACCTCTATCGTGTAATACTTTTTTAAGATTATGGAAAATTTCAGTCCCCATTTGCATAGCATGGGAAAAATTCTTCGCCTTTACGGGCATAACCATAAATTCTTGAAACGCAATAGGTGCATCCGAGTGAGACCCACCGTTTATAATATTCATCATAGGAACAGGGAGCGTATTTGCACTTACGCCTCCTACATATCGGTACAATGATAGTCCAAGTTCATTTGCAGCAGCTTTTGCAGCCGCCAATGAAACACCTAAAATAGCATTTGCACCTAGTTTGGATTTGTTTGATGTACCATCCAAATCTATCATTGTTTGATCCAATAGATTTTGCTCAAAAACGGACATGCCCAAAATTTCCTCTGCAATGAGGTTATTAACGTTTGCCACGGCCTTAGTAACCGCTTTACCCATAAAAGAATCACCACCATCTCTAAGCTCAACAGCCTCATGCTCTCCGGTAGAAGCACCAGAAGGAACAGCCGCCCTCCCCATTATACCATTTTCCGTAATTACATCTACCTCTACGGTAGGATTACCCCTTGAATCTAATATTTGTCTAGCGTGAACACTTAATATGATACTCATCTGATATTTTTGAATTAAAATTGATTATTAATGATTTGCAAAGATACGAAACACTCTTTTCAAAGAATTCTTTACCCCTTGTAAATGCCGATAAAATAACGATATCTTAAACTTCTAACGGCTCTTTTGTCTTTTTAGCAATTAACTCAAAGAAGTCATCAAAAAGATAGTCGGCATCATGAGGACCTGGACTAGCTTCTGGGTGGTATTGTACAGAGAAAACATTCTTGTCTTTCATTCTGATACCGGCAACCGTCTTATCGTTCAAATGCACGTGTGTAATCTCTAACTCTGTATTCGCTTCCGTTTCTTCTCTATTAATAGCAAAACCATGATTTTGAGAAGTAATTTCTCCTTTCCCTGTAAGCATATTCAAAACCGGATGATTTATACCCCTGTGACCATTATGCATTTTATAGGTCGAAACTCCATTAGCTAAAGCGATTACTTGATGCCCTAAACATATTCCGAATAATGGTTTATTGGTTTTAATAATATCCTTAGCGGTATCAATAGCATCCTTAAGAGGTTCTGGATCACCAGGCCCATTAGAAATAAAATACGCGTCAGGATTCCAAGAGGACATTTCATCAAAACTAGTATTATAAGGGAACACTTTTATGTATGCGTCTCTTTTAGCCAGATTTCTTAAGATATTCTTCTTAATACCAATGTCCAATGCAGATATCTTGTACTTCGCATTTTTGTCTCCATAGTAATACGGTTCAATAGTTGAGACCTTAGAAGCCAATTCCAAACCATCCATACTAGGCACTTTCTTTAATTGTTTCTTTAGGCTTTCAATATTATTAACATCGGTAGAAATAACAGCGTTCATAGCCCCATTATCTCTTATATAGTTTACCAAAGCTCTCGTATCAACATCAGATATAGCAAACAATTCGTTTTTATTTAAGAACTCCTCCAAACTTGCATCGGCTATTGGTCTAGAGTATTCATAACTGAAATTTCTACAAATTAATCCAGAAATCTTGATAGATTCAGACTCAACCTCTTCTTCACTAGTACCATAATTACCGATATGTGCATTCGTGGTAACCATCAATTGACCAAAATAAGAGGGGTCTGTGAAAATCTCTTGATACCCTGTCATTCCTGTATTAAAACAGACTTCACCAAATGCAGTTCCTTCTTTATCCCCAACAGACTTCCCATAAAAAATAGTCCCGTCTGCCAATAGTATTAACGCTTTCTTTCTGGATTGATATTTCATAAGTTTTCTCTACTTTATTAATCGTTAACAAAAAAACATAAAAAAAGGATAAGCTTTAAAGCTTATCCTTTTATAATTATCAATATTTATTGACATTTTATTCTTCTGAGTCATCTGCCTTAGCTTCTGTATCAGTTTGCGCTTCCGCTTTAGAATCTGCAACAGCTACTGGAGGTGTCTCCGTTTTAGCT
Source organism: Maribacter sp. R77961 (assembly GCF_044594925.1). Taxonomy (GTDB): domain Bacteria; phylum Bacteroidota; class Bacteroidia; order Flavobacteriales; family Flavobacteriaceae; genus Maribacter. Next base: position 2,139,220 of record NZ_CP138991.1, read on the forward strand.
CCACTTCCTCTTCTACTTCTTCTTGTTGATTTCTTCTTAGGCTTACCAGCGTTATAAACTTCATTGAAGTCTACTAACTCTATCATTGCCATATCTGCATTATCTCCAAGACGATTTCCTAGCTTTATAATTCTAGTGTAACCTCCTGGTCTATCTGCAACCTTCTCTGAAACCACACTGAACAATTCCGTTACAGCATACTTATCTCTAAGGCTCTTAAAAACAATACGTCTGTTGTGCGTACCCTTTTCTGCTGATAAATTGTTTTCAGCTTTCGACTTTGTAATCAACGGTTCTACAAATTGCTTAAGCGCCTTAGCTTTAGCAACCGTAGTATTGATTCTCTTATGTTCGATTAAGGAACAAGCCATATTGGCCAACATTGCCTTTCTATGCGCTGTTTTTCTTCCTAAATGATTTATTTTTTTACCGTGTCTCATATCATTACGTTATCATCTTGCTACCAGACTCGACTTGCGAGGAGCAAAATATGATTATTAATCCTTATCTAATTTATATTTTGATAAATCCATTCCAAAACTAAGACCTTTGTTGATAACAAGTTCTTCTAGCTCTGTTAACGACTTCTTACCGAAGTTTCTGAATTTCATTAAATCGTTTTTATTAAAAGATACTAAATCGCCAAGAGTATCAACTTCAGCCGCTTTCAGACAATTCAAAGCACGAACAGATAAATCCATATCTACGAGTTTAGTCTTTAACAACTGTCTCATATGTAAAGATTCTTCATCATAAGTTTCTGTCTGTGCAATTTCATCTGCCTCTAAAGTAATTCTTTCATCGGAGAACAACATGAAGTGATGTATTAACACCTTAGCCGCTTCTGTTAAAGCATCTTTTGGGTGTATGGAACCATCAGAAACGATTTCAAAAACAAGTTTTTCATAATCCGTTTTTTGTTCTACACGAAAGTTTTCAATACTGTACTTTACATTCTTGATTGGAGTAAAAATAGAATCTACAGCAATAGTTCCCATTGGCGCGCCAGATTTTTTATTCTCTTCAGCAGGAACATAACCTCTACCTTTATCGATAGTAATTTCCATATTAATGCTAACCTTAGCATCCATATTACAGATTACTAAATCAGGGTTAAGTACTTGGTAACCAGAAATAAACTTCTGAAAATCTCCAGCGGTCAATTGGTCTTTACCACTAACGGATATTGAAACTACTTCAGCTTCGGAATCTTCTATTTGTTTCTTGAAACGAACCTGTTTTAAATTCAATATAATCTCGGTTACGTCTTCTACAACACCAGATATTACAGAGAACTCGTGTTCTACTTTATCAATCCTTACGGATGTGATGGCATGCCCTTCTAACGAAGAAAGCAATACCCTTCTTAATGCATTCCCAACAGTTAATCCATAACCAGGTTCCAAAGGACGAAATTCAAATTTCCCTTCGAAATCTGAGGAATCGATCATTATTACTTTATCGGGTTTCTGAAAATTAAATAATGCCATAATTGGATCAGTGTTGTTTATTTAGAGTATAACTCGACTATTAATTGTTCTTTGATATTTTCAGGAATTTGAAGTCTTTCAGGAACAGATACAAATGTACCTTCCTTTTTTTCAGTATTCCAAGTCATCCATTCATAAACTGAACTATTAGCAGCCAATGAATCTTGTATGCTTTGTAAGGATTTTGATTTTTCTCTAACCCCAACAACATCTCCTGCCTTTAAAGAATAAGAAGGAATGTTAACTAACTCTCCGTTAACAGTAATGTGTCTATGCGAAACCAATTGTCTAGCACCGCTTCTAGTAGGGGAAACTCCCATTCTATAAACTACGTTATCTAACCGTGATTCACACAACTGAAGTAAAACTTCACCTGTAACACCTTTACTACTGTTTGCCTTAGAGAATAAATTACGGAACTGCTTTTCCAAGATACCATAAGTGTATTTTGCCTTTTGCTTCTCCATTAATTGAACGGAGTACTCCGATTTTTTACCACGACGTCTTGCATTACCATGTTGTCCTGGAGGATAATTTTTCTTTTCGAAGGCTTTATCGTCTCCGAATATCGCTTCTCCGAATTTACGAGCGATTTTTGATTTTGGTCCTGTATATCTTGCCATTTTCTTAAATTATGAAAGTGAGATTATGAATTAAGGCTTATCCTTCGATAATCGTAATTACACCTTCTGTGAAATATATTAATACTTAATTAAACTCTTCTTCTTTTTGGAGGTCTACAACCATTATGAGGCATTGGAGTAACATCTATAATTTCTGTTACTTCGATTCCTGAATTATGTAATGCACGTATAGCAGATTCTCTACCATTACCTGGCCCTTTTACATAAACCTTTACTTTTCTTAAACCAGCTTCATGAGCTACTTTAGAACAATCCTCAGCAGCAACTTGCGCAGCATATGGTGTATTCTTTTTTGAACCTCTAAATCCCAATTTACCAGCTGATGACCATGAAATGACATCTCCTTTCTTATTAGTCAATGAAATAATAATGTTATTAAAAGAAGCCGTTACGTGAGCTTCACCAACAGAATCTACAACAACCTTACGTTTCTTAGTTACTTTTGTATTTGCCTTTGCCATAACTATATATTATTTAGTAGCCTTCTTCTTGTTAGCAACTGTTTTACGCTTTCCTTTTCTAGTTCTAGAGTTATTCTTTGTACGCTGACCTCTTAGGGGTAAACCTGATCTATGACGAATACCTCTGTAACAACCAATATCCATCAAACGCTTAATGTTCAATTGCGTTTCAGAACGAAGCTCTCCTTCGATAGTAAAAGAAGATACAGCCTCCCTGATACGTCCAATCTCGTCATCGTTCCAATCAGAAACCTTAGTATCTTCACTAACTTGGGCTTTCTCTAATATTTCTTTAGACCTGCTTCTTCCAATTCCGAAAATATAGGTCAAGGCAATTACGCCTCTTTTCTGTTTTGGTATATCTATACCCGCGATTCTTGCCATAATTACCCTTGTCTTTGTTTAAATCTAGGATTCTTTTTGTTGATTACGTACAACCTGCCCTTTCTGCGAACAATCTTGCAGTCGGCACTTCTTTTCTTAACTGATGCTCTTACTTTCATCTTGTATCTTAGTATCTATAAGTAATTCTTGCTTTCGTAAGGTCGTACGGGCTCATTTCCAGTTTCACCTTATCTCCAGGTAATAATTTAATATAATGCATGCGCATTTTGCCCGATATATGAGCAGTAACCACATGTCCATTTTCTAACTCCACACGAAACATTGCATTTGACAACGCTTCTATGATAGATCCATCTTGCTCTATTGCTGCTTGCTTAGCCATAAATTATGCTACTTTTCTATTTTTTCCTGATTTCATCAGACCATCATAATGTCTGTTCAACAAATATGAATTGACCTGCTGCACGGTATCTATAGCAACACCTACCATAATAAGCAGAGATGTTCCTCCGTAAAATAAAGCCCAACCTGCTTGCACATCCAATAGTTTTACAACTATCGCCGGTAACACTGCAAGTAAAGCCAAAAATATAGATCCCGGTAATGTAATCAATGACATTATCTTATCTAAGAAGTCACCGGTTTCCTTGCCCGGCCTAATTCCTGGTATAAAACCTCCACTTCTTTTCAAATCATCCGCCATTTTATTTGTAGGAACCGTAATGGCAGTATAAAAATAAGTGAATATAATAATCAACAAACCAAATAATATATTGTAAGCCAGTCCAAAGATGTCCGCAAATTGAACCTGCATCCACTGACCAAATTCTGTGTCGTCAAAAGCACCACCGATCATACTAGGAACAAACATAATAGCTTGCGCGAATATAATTGGCATTACACCTGAAGCATTTAGCTTTAAAGGAATGTACTGCCTTGACCCCATGATGTTCTTTTCATATCCCCCAGATGCAGTTCTCCTAGCGTACTGTACCGGAATTTGCCTTGTAGCCATTACCAAAAGCACACTAGCAAGAATAACTAAGAACCAAACAATTACTTCGATAAGGATGAACATAAGTCCACCATTATTGTTTGTGGTTCTAGATATAAATTCTTGAACAAATGACTGCGGTAAGGTTGCAATAATACCTATCATTATTAACAATGATATACCGTTACCGATTCCCTTATCCGTAATCTTCTCTCCTAACCACATTGCAAAAACACAACCTGTAACAAGTATAATTACCGCAGGCACCATGAAATCTAATCCTTTTCCTAAAAGGAAAGCACTATCTCTAACGCCAAAAGCTTCTAATCCATAAAGATAGGCAGGAGCTTGTACTATACAAATACCAATGGTTAACCATCTCGTTATCTGATTTATAGTTTTACGTCCACTCTCCCCCTCTTTTTGTAATTTCTGAAGATAAGGTATTGCTATTCCCATTAATTGAACAACAATCGATGCAGATATGTAGGGCATGATACCAAGTGCAAAAACAGAAGCGTTAGCAAAAGCCCCTCCTGTAAATGCATTCAACAAACCAAATATCCCTTGATCCGTACCATCTGCCAATCCACCTAATTGTGTAGAATCAATACCCGGAAGTACAATTTGGCAACCAAAACGATAAACCAACAAAAGACCTAAAGTAATAAGTATTCTATTCCTTAGTTCTTCTATTTTCCAAATATTGGATACTGTTTCAATAAACTTCTTCATGCTCTCGTTTGTACTTATAAACTTATTGCTTCACCTCCAGCAGCCTCTATTGCTGCCTTTGCAGTAGCTGTAAATTTATGTGCTGAAATTTTAAGTGAAGCTTTTAACTCACCGCCCCCTAAAATTTTGACTAACTCATTTTTTCTAACCAGTCCCTTCGCGATTAATATATCTAAAGTTACAGTATCCTTAATTGACTTGTCATCAACTAGTGCCTGTAACTTATCTAGGTTAATCCCCTGATAGTCTTTTCGGTTTATATTTGTAAAACCGAATTTAGGAACTCTTCTTTGCAACGGCATCTGACCACCTTCAAATCCGATTTTCTTAGAATACCCTGATCTAGATTTTGCTCCTTTATGTCCTCTTGCAGCAGTTCCTCCTTTTCCAGACCCTTGGCCTCTTCCTAGACGTTTACCATCTCTATTAACTGAACCTTCTGCAGGTTGTAGATTACTTAAATTCATCAAATACTTATTTAAGCTTCTTCTGAAGAAACTAGATGTTTAACTTTATTTATCATTCCCAGAATGTTAGGTGTGTTATCGTGTTCAACGACCTGACCAATTCTTTTTAAACCAAGAGCTTCTAAAGTTCGCTTTTGATTTTGAGGCTTTTTGATACTACTCTTTAACTGTGTAACCTTAATCTTTGCCATAATATTACTTAACCTTTAAAAACTTTCTCTAAGGAAACTCCTCTTTGTTGCGCAACGGTTTTCGCGTCCCTTAACTGCAGTAATGCATCAAAAGTTGCTTTAACTACATTATGAGGATTAGATGAACCTTGTGATTTAGAAAGTACATCATGAACCCCAACTGCTTCTAATACCGCTCTAACAGCACCACCTGCAATCACCCCTGTACCATGCGAGGCAGGTTGTATGTATACGCGTGCACCACCAAATTTTCCTTTTTGTTCATGAGGTAGTGTACCTTTATTTAAAGGAATACGTATTAGATTCTTTTTTCCATCTTCAATAGCTTTTGCAATTGCTGTGGCAACTTCCTTAGACTTACCAAGACCGTGACCAACAACACCATTCTCATCTCCAACTACAACTATTGCGGAAAATCCAAATGCTCTACCACCTTTTGTAACTTTAGTTACACGCTGCACACCGACCAATCTATCTTTAAGATCTAAACCTCCAGGTTTTACAGTCTCTACGTTCTTATATTTTTGAAACATACTCTTATTTTAGAATTTTAGTCCAGCTTCCCTGGCCCCTTCGGCCAAAGCTTTTACTCTTCCATGATACAAATTACCACCTCTATCAAATGCAACTTTATCCAAGCCAGCCTTAACTGACTTCTCAGCTATAGCCTTTCCAACCAAAGTTGCTATTTCAGTTTTATTTCCTTTGGAAGAAGCAATATCCTTATCTCTTGACGATGCAGCAACCAAAGTGATACCCTCTACATCATTTATAACCTGAGCATAAATTTCATTGTTACTTCTAAAAACCGATAATCTTGGTCTTTCAGCGGTTCCAACAGAAACCTTACGGATTCTTCTTCGAATTCTATACTTTCTCTGCGTTTTTGATAATCCCATAATTCTATAATTAAGCTGACTTACCAGCCTTTCTTCTTAAAATTTCACCTACAAACCTAACCCCTTTTCCTTTGTAAGGCTCAGGTTTACGGAAAGATCTAATTTTTGCCGCTATATGGCCAACTAATTGCTTATCGTGAGAAGTAAGCTTTACAATTGGGTTCTTCCCTTTTTCTGAAATTGTCTCCACCTTAACCTCTGGAGCCAAATCAAAAACTATGTTGTGAGAGAAACCTAAGGCCAAATCCAATTTTTGTCCTTGATTGCTAGCACGGTAACCTACCCCTACCAACTCCAATTCCTTAGTCCAACCTTTAGAAACACCTTCTACCATGTTTAGTATCAAGGATCTGTACAGTCCGTGTTTTGCTTTATGCTCCTTAGAATCTGAAGGTCTGGTCACAAACGCCTCACCATCTTCAATTTTAACACTTACACCAGAAAATTCTTGAGTTAATTCTCCTAATTTCCCTTTAACAGTAATGATGTTATCATTGATTTCTATTGTAACTCCTTCTGGAATTCCTATTGGATTATTTCCTATTCTAGACATCTTCTAACTCTTTATTCTGTTAATATACGTAGCATAAAACCTCACCACCGACGTTTTCTGCCTTTGCCTGCTTACTTGTCATTACCCCATGCGATGTAGACACTATTGCTATACCTAGACCATTTAATACTCTAGGTAAATCTTCACTTGGCGCGTACTTTCTTAGACCAGGCTTACTGATACGTTGTATCTTTTTTATTACAGGCTCTTTGGTCATCTTATCATACTTCAAGGCTATTTTAATAGTTCCCTGAACCTTATCATCTTCAAACTTATAACTAAGAATATATCCTTGATCGAATAATATCTTCGTCATTGCCTTTTTTAAGTTAGACGCAGGGATTTCCACTACTCTGTGACCTGCTCTACTTGCGTTCCTAACTCTCGTTAGATAATCTGCTATAGTATCTGTTACCATTTATATGAAATTCGGTGACGGTTTTTAGCATTATTACTAAACCTGAAACCAGTTTAATTTACTTTTTAATCTACCAGCTGGCCTTCTTAACTCCTGGTATCAATCCTTTGTTAGCCATCTCTCTGAACATAACCCTAGAAATTCCAAAAGTTCTCATGTACCCTTTTGGCCTACCTGTCAGCTTACATCTATTATGCATACGCACTGGAGAAGCATTCTTTGGCAATTTCTGTAAAGCCTCATAATCTCCGGCTTCTTTTAAAGCCTTTCTTTTTTCAGCATACTTAGCTACCGTCTTTGCCCTTTTTCTCTCACGGGCTTTCATTGATTCTTTAGCCATACTAGTTCTTTTTAAAGGGTAATCCCAATTCTGTTAATAATGACTTTGCTTCTTTATCTGTTTCTGCAGAAGTAACAAAGGTTATATCCATACCGTTGATTCTATTGATTTTGTCAATATTAATCTCAGGAAAAATAATTTGTTCCGTGATACCTAAATTGTAATTTCCTCTACCATCAAAACCTGTGGCCTTAATTCCTTGGAAATCCCTAACCCTTGGAAGTGCAGATGTAACAAGTCTATCTAAAAACTCGTACATACGTTCACCTCTAAGAGTAACTTTAGCGCCAATGGGCATACCTTTTCTCAATTTAAATGCAGCAACATCTTTTTTGGACATTGTAGGTATAGCCTTTTGACCAGTTATCATAGTCATTTCATCAACAGCGTGATCTATAAGCTTCTTATCAGCCACAGCTGCTCCAACTCCCCTACTGACTACAATTTTTTCTAACTTAGGCACTTGCATTACATTTCTGTAACCAAACTCCTCTGTAAGCGCAGATACAATGCGCTCCTTATATTCTTTCTTTAATCTTGAAACGTAAGTCATAACTAAATTACTTCATTGGATTTCTTAGAAAACCTTACTTTTTTACCATCCCTCATATCATAACCTACTCTTGTGGTATCACCTGATTTAGGATCAATCAAAGATAAATTCGATATATGAATTAAAGCTTCTTTTTTTACTATACCACCTTGCGGATTTTTAGCACTAGGCTTCTCATGTTTAGAAACCATATTTACGCCTTCCACAATGGCTTTGTTCTTTTCTAGATTAACAATCATTACCTTGCCTTCAGAACCTTTGTGGTCACCTGCAACAACTCTGACTGTATCCCCAGTTTTAATTTTTAACTTCTTCATCTTACTCTATCTTATAGTACCTCAGGGGCCAATGAAACAATTTTCATGAATTGCTTATCTCTCAATTCTCTCGCTACAGGTCCGAAAACACGCGTGCCTCTCATCTCCCCTGTAGGGTTAAGAAGAACACAGGCGTTATCATCGAATCTAATGTACGAACCATCAGGTCTTCTCACCTCTTTTTTGGTTCTTACGACTACTGCCGTAGAAACCGCACCTTTTTTAATACCTCCATTTGGTGTAGCTTCCTTAACAGTAACTACAATTTTGTCTCCGATAGAGGCATATCTTCTTTTGGTACCTCCAAGAACACGGATAGTTAAAACTTCCTTTGCTCCGGTATTATCCGCCACCTTTAGTCTAGATTCTTGCTGTAACATAACTTATTTAGCTCTTTCTAAGATTTCTACTAACCTCCAACACTTGGTCTTACTCATAGGACGCGTTTCCATTATCTTAACGGTATCACCTTCCCTACAATCATTCTTTTCGTCGTGTGCAACGTATTTTTTCGTTTTCAAAACGAACTTACCGTACATAGGGTGCTTAACACGTTTTACTTCCGCAACTACAATGGACTTTTCCATTTTGTTACTGGTTACAACCCCAACTCTTTCTTTTCTTAAATTTCTCTTTTCTTCCATAAAGCAGAACCAGTTATTGGTTTTCCCTATTTGTTAATTCCGTAGCTAGCCTCGCAACAGTTCTTCTTACCTTTCTTATCTGTAAAGGGTTCTCCAAAGGAGTTACAAAGTGAGCCATTTTTAAATCTGCATGCTGCTTCTTATATTCAGCAAGTTTTTCCGTAAGTCCTTCAACAGACAATTCTTTAATTTCTTGTTTTTTCATAATCCCCTACGATTAATTCTCTACTGTATAATCTCTAGCTGTTATAAATTTCGTCTTTACAGGCAGCTTTTGAGCAGCCAATCTTAACGCCTCTTTGGCAACATCCATAGGCACACCGGCCACCTCAAACATAATTCTACCAGGTTTTACAACTGCAACAAAATATTCTGGAGCACCTTTACCTTTACCCATACGCACCTCTAGTGGTTTCTTGGTAATAGGCTTATCTGGAAAAACCTTAATCCATAACTGGCCCTCTCTCTTCATGTATCTAGTGGCTGCAATACGAGCAGCTTCTATCTGACGTGATGTTAAAAAAGCAGCATCTCCCACAGATTTTATACCGAACATACCATTAGAAAGTTGATGCCCTCTACCGGCATTACCCTTCATACGGCCTTTCTGCATTTTACGATACTTCGTTCTTTTCGGTTGTAACATTTCTTTACTTCTTTAAAAATTACTTTCTACGGCGTGGTTTTCTACCTCCATCTTGTTTACCAGACCCTTTAGACTGACCCTTTTGCATGCCAACCAATGGAGAAAGCTCTCGCTTACCGTAAACCTCCCCTTTCATAATCCAAACCTTAATACCTAATTTACCATAGGTAGTCTGTGCTTCATGTAAAGCATAATCAATATCCGCTCTAAAAGTTGACAATGGAATCCTTCCGTCTTTGTAAGACTCGGAACGTGCCATCTCTGCACCATTTAAACGACCAGATATTTGTATTTTAATTCCCTCAGCATTCATTCTCATTGCCGCAGCTATTGCCATTTTGATAGCCCTTCTAAAAGAGATTCTACTTTCAATCTGACGAGCAACACTTGCAGCCACGAGATTAGCATCTACTTCGGGTCTTTTTATTTCGTAGATATTTATCTGCACCTCCTTGTTGGTAATCTTCTTAAGCTCTTCCTTGAGCTTATCAACCTCTTGACCACCCTTACCGATAATGATACCGGGTCTTGCAGTAGTAACAGTTACCGTTATAAGCTTCAGCGTACGTTCAATAATTACTCTTGAAACGCTTGCTTTTGAAAGCCTTGCGTGAATGTACTTTCTTATCTTGTTATCCTCGGCTAGCTTATCTCCATAATCATTACCACCATACCAGTTGGATTCCCAACCTCTGATAATTCCTAGACGATTTCCTATTGGATTTGTTTTCTGTCCCATTCTAGCTTTCTATATTATTTTTAGACCCCAATACTAAAGTAACGTGATTCGAACGTTTTCTTATTCTATGCGCTCTACCTTGAGGAGCGGGACGAAGTCTCTTTAACATCGCACCACTATCTACTCTTATCTCAGCAACCACCAAATCAGCATCTTCTAAATTTTCATCCTCATTCTTGGCTTGCCAGTTAGCTAAAGCTGACAATAATAGCTTCTCTAATTTTCTGGAAGCCTCCTTAGGATTAAACCTTAAGATAGCCAAAGCTTTTTCTACTTTCTCACCACGAACTAAATCCGCAACAAGTCTCATTTTCCTAGGAGAAGTAGGGCAGTTATTCAACTTTGCAAAAGCTACTTTCTTTTTTTCAGCCTTAATTCTTTCGGCCATTTGTTTTTTACGAACTCCCATAGCTTACTTTTTACCTTTATTTTTTGCACCTGCATGACCTCTAAACGATCTTGTGGGTGAAAATTCCCCCAACTTATGCCCTACCATGTTTTCAGTAACGAAAACCGGTACGAATTGTCTTCCGTTGTGCACAGCTATTGTCATCCCAACAAAATCAGGAGTAATCATAGATGCTCTAGACCAAGTCTTTATAACAGACTTCTTTCCAGATGAAGCGCTTTGCTGGATTTTCTTCTCCAGACTATAGTGAACGTAAGGTCCTTTTTTTAGTGAACGTGCCATTTCTTTCTACTTTTTATTTCTTTCTACGTTCTATTATATACTTATTGGTACTCTTAGTTTTCGAACGAGTCCTAAATCCTTTTGCCGGAATACCATTTCTTGATCTTGGATGCCCACCAGAAGCTCTTCCTTCACCACCACCCATTGGGTGATCAACAGGGTTCATTGCTACTGGTCTAGTTCTAGGCCTTCTACCTAACCACCTACTTCTACCAGCTTTACCGGATACCAATAGTTGATGATCAGAATTAGATATTGCTCCGATTGTAGCCATACATGCAGACAGGATCAACCTTGTCTCACCAGAAGGCATTTTAACAGTAACAAACTTCCCATCCTTTGCCATTAATTGCGCAAAAGTACCAGCGCTTCTAGCCATAACAGCACCTTGACCTGGTCTTAATTCTATACAAGAAATTATAGTCCCTAAAGGTATCTCGCTAAGAGGCAATGCGTTTCCAATTTCTGGAGCTGCCTTGGTGCCCGAAGATATTTTTTGATCTACCTGCAAGCCATTCTGCGCAACAACATATCTCTTCTCACCATCAGCATATTCCAAAAGAGCTATAAATCCAGTTCTATTAGGATCGTACTGAATAGACTTAACAGTTGCAGAGACATCCTGCTTATCCCTTTTAAAATCGATCACTCGATATCTTCTTTTATGCCCACCACCTTTTTGGCGCATGGTCATCTTTCCTTGACTATTTCTACCTCCGGACTTTTTTAACGGAGCAAGCAAGCTTTTCTCCGGCTTATCAGCAGTAATGGCGTCAAATCCGTTTACTACTCTAAAACGCTGTCCAGGAGTGATTGGTTTTAATTTTCTAACTGACATTTTTTGTCTTTATAGATTACTGTAAAAATCAATAATATCTCCCTCTACAACATCAACTATTGCTTTTTTAATAGCATTAGTTTTTCCGTGTTGCACACCAGTTTTGGTATATCTGGATTTTCTTGTTGGTCCGTAATTCATCGTACGAACTTTCTTGACCGAAACACCATAAGCAGCTTCAACAGCATCCTTAATCTGAATCTTGTTGGCCTTTGGATCAACTATGAAACCATAACGGTTGTTCAACTCGCTATCTGCGGTCATTTTTTCCGTTATAATTGGCTTTATCAACACACTCATGGTTTTACTAATTATTTAAGTTCGACTCTATTCCTTCTAGGGACCCTTCCAATAATACCAAGCTATTTGCATTAAGTATTTTGTAAGTGCTTAATTCTGAATGAGTTACAACATCTGAACCCTTAAAATTACGCGAAGACAAATATACGCCTTTATTTGAATCGCCCAACACAATTAAAGATTTTTTGTTTTCAAGTCCCAAAGACTTTAAAACTTGTACAAAATCCTTTGTTTTAGGTGCATCAAAATCAAAGTCCTCAACTACTAAAATTGCCCTGTCTTTTGATTTTAAACTAAGTGCCGACTTTCTAGCCAAACGCTTTAAGTTTTTATTCAACTTTTGCGTATAATCCTTTGGTCTTGGGCCAAAAATACGTCCACCTCCACGAAAAATAGGAGACTTAATACTACCAGCCCTCGCCGTACCTGTACCTTTTTGTTTTTTAATCTTTCTCGTACTACCTGCAATCTCG